>CAYMQT010000251.1:0-5764 GCA_964392575.1 uncultured Polyangiaceae bacterium | reverse complement strand
CGCGCGCGTCGTAGTCACCTTGGTGATACACTGATCGAGTGGATCGCGCTTCGGCGTGGTGCAAGCCGCTGTTTCTCCTGACTCTGAAATCCCATGCGAAGTGCTTTCGTCATCCCGTTCTTTGTCCGCATTTTCTTTTGTGGTGCGGCTGCCGGTCTGCTCGTGACCGTATCGACTCCCGCCGTGCATGCTCAAGCCGATGACGAGATCAAAGAAGCGCGGGTAAAATTTCAGAAGGCCATCGAGCTCGAACACGCCAAAAACTGGGGAGGGGCGCTCCGACTTTTCCGGGAGGTGGCCACGGTCAAGATGACGCCGCAGGTACGGTATCACATTGCCACCTGCGAGGAGAACCTCGGGCAGTTGGTTGCGGCTCTCGGCGGCTATCAGCTCGCGCTTGCGCAGTCGGAGGAGATGCATCCGGATTTCATTTCTGAGGTCCAAGGTTCCATCGACGATCTGACCGCGCGTATTCCGAAGTTGATCCTTGAGCGTGGTGAAGGAGCCGAAGCCGCCTCCATTGAACTCGATGGAGTCGCGCTCGGTGACTCCTCGATCGGGAGTGAGACGCCGCTCGATCCCGGGCCGCACACCGTGACAGCCAAAGCGCCCGGCTACGAGGATTATCAGCAGACCGTCACCGTCCAGGAAGGGAAAATCGAGATCCTGAAGATCAGGATGCAAGCGCTCAAAAAAGGGGAGACGCATCGCCCCGAGCCAGGTGCAGAGCCCGTAGAGGCGAAGGGATACGGCATCCTTCCGTTTGTGATTGGAGGTTCCGGTATTGTGCTTGCCGCTACCGGAGGAGTTTTCCTCGGTTTGAGTGGGGGGAAAGTCAGCAAGGCTCAAGAGCTCTGCGGAGGTTCGACGGACTGCACGAACGCGAGCGCGGAGGATCAGGCGTCGGCTCAAGATCTTGTCGGTTCAGCGAAAACGCTTGAAGCGGTCGGATGGGTGGGCCTTGGTGTGGGCGTCGCGGCTGTCGCCACCGGTACGGTGCTTTTTTTCATTGACCCCACGCGAGGCAAAAAGCAGGAGGCGAAGGCCAAACTTTCGTTTCTTGCCGCCGCGAAGGAAGCCGACGCGGGACTCTCACTGATCGGTCGCTTTTAGAGCGCTATACCCGCTCGCAGTTAGAAATCCTTCGCGGCTAGAAACCCTTTGCCGCTAGAAACCATCGCGGCTAGAAACCCTTTGCCGCTAGAAACCCGAGTCCATCTTCCAGTTGCCGCTTGGCTTTGGGGTCGGTTTGGGTGCAGTCGTCGACGGGGAAGTTCCGGTCGTGGACGGAGATTTGGCCGCGGCACCGCTCGGCGGAGGTGTTTTCGATGTCGAAGGAGAAGCGGGTTTTTTTGTTCCGGAACCCTCCGCGACTTCCGGTAAAGAATCGACATCGAGCAAGGCGCCGTCGGCTTCGGGGCCGTTCGGTTGGCCTTCCTTTTCGGGGCCTGAAGAGTCCGCCGTATTCGATGAGCTTTCTGAAGGAGTTTCGACGATGCGGATTTCGCGAGGGGCCACCGGTTGATTTTTGCTGAGAACCATCGTCGCAAGGGCTCCGCCCGAGAGGGCGAGAGCGATGAGTCCCGCGGCGCCGAGGACCCGATTGCGCATCGTTTGAGGATGCACTCCGGTAGCCAACCCGGAAAGCTCACCTGTTCCCAGGGTTCCCATGGTCGGGCGCATCAAGAGGGGATCATAGACGCCGGGGTTGGCATCTGCGCGCGCAAGGGCTTCATCGAGCTTTCGCTTTTGTTCCTGGCGCCTATCCCCCAAAAGGTCCTGAACGTACGCGCCCACATCGGCGTCTGAACCGACACGAAGGTGCGGCGGTAGGTTGCTGAGGGCCCGCAGCATTGCGTCGCAGCTGGGGTAACGTTGATCTCGATTTTTTGCCAACGCCTTGAGCACGATGGTTTCGAGTTCGGGTGCGTATCCGTCCACGACCGTGGAAGGCGGTACGACCGGATCGCTCGAACAAATATTGTACATCGTTGCGGCCTCAGACTCCCGGCGGAAGGGATGCTTTCCCGTCGTGAGCGCGTAAAGGACGATGCCGAGAGCGAAGACATCTGCTCGCCTGTCGAGGCCTTCGCCGTTGACCTGCTCGGGGGCCATGTAGCTGACCTTGCCTTTGACCTGGCCGGCTTGAGTCGCGCCTCCGCCGAGCGCCGTGGCCTTGGCCACTCCGAAGTCGACGACCTTGGTCACGCCGTCAAAGGTTACGAGGATGTTTTGAGGGGACACATCGCGATGAACCAACCCGACGAGCTGCGCCTTCTCATCGCGCAGCTCGTGCGCGGCGTGGAGCCCGGCACAGGCCTGCAAAGCGATGCGAGCGGCGACAGGTGTAGGGACTCCTCCGCGGGCCTTGGCCGCTTTCATCAAATGATTGAGCGGAACGCCCTCAATCCATTCCATGACGAGATAGAGGATGCCCTCCTGATCTCCCAAGTCGCTAATCTCCACTGCGTTGGGATGTTTGATCTGAGAGGCGAGGGAAGCCTCATCCAAAAACATCTGTTCAAACTGAGGGTCTTCACTCAGTTTGGGCAGCATGGTCTTGACCGCGACGATCTTTTGAAACTGGCGGGCGCCCTTGAGGCGCGCCGCCCAGACTTGGGCCATGCCTCCTGCCGCAATGGGTAGAAGGAGTTCATAGCGACCAAGCACTAAGCCCGCCCGAACTTCCGGCGGGTCAAAGAGGCTGGGGGTCTGCATGGCGACGTTCAAGAGAAATTGAGTGTTGCAGACCGCACTTCAGCTCACAAGAAATTCCCGTAGATCCTGTCGAGCGCGTACACTCGCAGATACGTATCCGCTCGCGGAAAGTGTCCGCAGGAAGCGGAACTGATTGAGGGAGGTGTGAGATTCCCCAAGGGCTCTGTCTCTCTAGCTTGTCTCTGTTCGTTGTGTTGTGATCTAATCACCTACATGTGGGTAGGGGCTTCGGCTTCTTGCTCTTGAGCTGGAGTTGGCAAACACTGAGTCGCTTCCAAGATTCTGTGTTCCAAGATGCCTTCACGAGTTCGAAACTTTTCTTTTGCGCAAATCTTCGGCGCTTTGGTCTTCGTTTCTGTTGCGGCCTTGGCTGTTTTCCTCATCAGTCGCAGCTCCGAGGATGAGAACAGCAAGAAGGACAAGAGCGAAGGTCCTCCAGCACCGCTCGTGGACAAGGGTGCGCCGAAAGAGCTGGACGTTGAGATTTACCCCGTGGTCGGTGCCACCGACGCGCGACCCGTGAGCCTTGTTTTCGCAAGTGACCCGGCCGTCTGTTCAAAGACCAAGACCTCTCTCGGATCGCGCTCCCACGTTCTGTGTTGCGGCGACCCGCCTGCGAGCGCCCAGAACAAAATGAAGAAGGCGCTCGCCTACCTCAAGAAGACCTACCCTCGTCATGTGGCCGGGCCTCCGAGCGCCCTCGTGGCAGATCCAATGAGGGCGGAACTCGGGTGGAGGTTGGCCTTGGCTGAGCCAGGCTTCTTTTCTCGTCTCTATTTGCCGGGACTAGAGCGCAAGGTCCTGACGGCCACGACCCTCTCGGCCCTCACGAAGGGCGAGGCGAAACTGCTGCTCATCTCTGGTGCCTCTGACGAGCGTCTGGATTTTTTGGCTACGGTCGCCGGACGTCGCGGGCTCAAAGTGGAGGCGGTAGGTCAGGGTCCGCCCGCGCTCGATTTAGCTCTGCAACGGATCCATGAGTCCGATCCCCGCCTCGCCGCACAAGCTGCAGAGCCTACCAAAAACAAAAAATAATCAATGATTCAAAATGTTTGAGGGTCGGCATGTGCTCTCCGCTCACCCTCTCGGGCCGGAGGACCCAGAAAAGCACCCAGAAAAGATCTAGTCGTCTGCTCAGCAATGGTGCTCTTAGACCTAGACATCCGCCCAGCACTCTGCCCGACGGGGAACCAGCACTCCCGCCCGGACGGGGAAGACGAAGCGCGCGGGGCTGTTTTTCCCCTGGAGACTTCCGGTTGCTCACTCCTTGACAGGGGGTCCGCCGCAAGTACCCTCCCGTTCCCCCGAAGCCCGGATGCGCTTTTTTGAGTGCGCAGGCCTCTGGAAAATACAACCGACTTCCCTCTCACGACCGATGAGAACTTTCTCTCATCAACGGGGATCAGTCAGCGGGTTGGTTCACTCAAACCGCATCACGACCACTCACTCTTTCATACCAGTATGCCCACTATTCAGCAGTTGATTCGTAACGGTCGCAAAGTGCAGAAGGCACGGACCGATTCTCCCGCTCTGCGCGCTTGTCCGCAGAAGCGTGGCGTGTGCGTGCGCGTCTATACGACCACGCCCAAAAAGCCGAACTCAGCTCTCCGTAAGGTGTGCCGCGTTCGACTCACCAACAGCATGGAAGTGATCAGCTACATCCCCGGGGAAGGTCACAACCTTCAGGAGCACAGCGTGGTGCTCATCCGCGGCGGTCGTGTGAAGGACCTGCCTGGTGTTCGTTATCACGTGGTCCGCGGGACCCTGGACGCTTCTGGTGCCGCAGGCCCCAGCAGCACCAACAAAGCAAACCGCAATCGCAAGCGTTCCAAGTACGGCGTGAAGCGCCCCAAGAGCTAAATCGTTCAGAGAGAAGAGTAAGAAGACATGTCTCGTAGGCGCGAAGTACCCAAGCGGCAGATCACCCCCGACCCCAAGTATCGGGATAAGCTCGTAGCCAAGTTCATCAACTCGTTGATGGTCGGCGGCAAGAAGAGCACGGCAGAAGGCATCCTCTACGGCGCCTTTGACATCATCAGCGAGCGCTTCAAGGAGGAGCCCTTGGAGGTTTTCCGTACCGCCCTCGACAACGTCAAGCCCAAGCTTGAGGTGAAGAGCCGTCGGGTGGGCGGAGCGAACTATCAGGTTCCCGTCGAGGTCCGCCCCGAGCGCCGTGTCGCTTTGGGAATGCGTTGGCTCGTCAACTACTCCCGCGGGCGCGGTGAGAAGACGATGAAAGAGCGTTTGGCCGCAGAGATCGTGGATGCTTCTCAGCTGCGTGGATCTGCCGTGAAGAAGCGCGACGACACGCATAAAATGGCGGACGCCAATAAGGCATTCGCTCATTACAGGTGGTGATCTGGCGCCGCCATTTTCGTTTTCCTTGAGAGGGGTCTGAGGCAGCCCCCTCCCCCATCGAAGTGAATTCGCTGGGGCCCCCACCCGCCTCCTAAAGTTGTGTAACCCTAAGAACCTTAGACCTCCCCAGAGAATCACCACGAAGACGCCTCCTAAAGTTGTGTAACCCTAAGAACCTTAGACCTCCCCAGAGAATCACCACGAAGACATGACTACCCCGACATAGAGGATCGGGTTACCAGAAGATGAAGCTCACCGGCTTTGTCCCGCGCGGAAAAACCGGCGGCACTCTTGGTACCCCGACCCCTTCTGGCTCCCCGGCGCAAGCGCCGGCCCCACTTCAAACGGCGAAGAGGGAAGAGGCCAGGGAGGGGTTTCGTCTATTTTGCCCCTTTTGAGGGGTCTGGGGCAGCCCCCTCCCCCATCGAAGTGAATTCGCTGGGGCCCCCCCCGCCTCCGCTTCCTCCCTTCACTCCTCTCGTCGCTTCCCTCCTTTCAGCCCGTTCTTCAAACGTCCTCATGATCACCCGAACCCTTCCCATCGAGCGCACCCGGAATATCGGGATCATGGCGCACATTGATGCCGGCAAGACCACGGTGACCGAGCGTGTTTTGTTCTACACGGGGATCTCACACAAGATTGGCGAAGTTCACGACGGTGCAGCGACGATGGACTGGATGGAGCAGG
>CAYMQT010000250.1:0-5766 GCA_964392575.1 uncultured Polyangiaceae bacterium | reverse complement strand
GCTTCGAGCACCTTGAAGAAATGCGTAAGCATCGTCATCGAAGCGCCATCGAGGGTGTCACGCCCCGCGGTAGGGCGGACTTGATCGTAGTCTAGCCAACCCGAAACGCCGATTGTCGATGGCACGTTGACGGAGCAGATTCGGAAGCCCCGCTTGTGAACGTCGAGTGAGCCGTGAACGAGGCGAACGAACCCAGTGCACTCGACACGACGCCCTTCCACGGTTGCAGCGACGATCTCGGCAGAGATCGTGTGGTCGCCATCGACGAAGAAGCGGAAGGTGAGCCCGCTCCTGGTCTCCTCGTTGCCGAGCGGCTTCTTTCCGGAGGGAATCTCGAAGATATCTTGCGAGAGCTTGGTCCCGTTGAAGAACACCGCCTCCCGCACATGCTGGACGAACTGACGGAGGTAGTTCGACAGGCCAGGGACGTCGAAGGGCTCCTTTCCAATGCCACGCACGACCGTACCGCGTTGGGGGAGAGCATCGGTCTCGTCGTATGCGACCTTGGGGAGTTCGTACCGTTTTGTGCTGAAGGCGGCTCGCGACAGTGACGTCCGGTGCGCCACAGCGCAAGCTTGGGAACGAGATGTGACCTCTACCGTCTCGCACACACCAAAATTCGCGAAGCCTCCGATGCCGAATGTCCCGATGCAACCAGCAGCGTAAGCTTCCGGGGTGTTCTTGCCGCTGGCTCCCATGGTCCAGAAGTTCGCCTGGAGCTCCTCTCGGGTCATCCCGATGCCGTTGTCCGAGATGCGACACTCCTTTCCTGCGACGTCGATGCGGATCTGGTACGCGGGGTCATCGGGACTCTTGTTCTCCCGCTGCGCCTGAATACGCACAGCGTCGATTGCGTTCTGAACGTTCTCTCGGAGGAATGCGAACTGGTTGTCGTAAATCCTAGCCGCGATCGTTTCGAGAATACGTTCGAAATCGACCCGGACAGAGAACGCTCCTTGCCCTTTTTCGCTCGTATCCGTCATCGCACCCTCTCCGTGAGCTGCTTGTCGCCGGCAGCGCCGGCAATCGCAAGGGCGACTACCTTCACATCACCGATCGCAACACCTGCATCAAGCGCGTCGTGCATGAGGTTTGCGGATTTCTGATGCTCTTTGGCGTCGAAGGCACACCTGGCTGCGAGAGCGATATCCGCGGGAGTCCGCTCGCTGGCAGCGATGAGCGTGGCCGCTCGCTCATTCGCGTCGGCCACGTTCCCTTCCGCGAGAAGGAGGAAAATTTCCAGACGACTCAGTTCGCGACCTTCATCTGGGCGCAGGATGTCCTGCCCGCGCCAGCGCTCGAGGACAGCCCGTGCGCGTTCAAGATCGCCATCGCTGAGAAGGTGTCGGATCTCGGCGCACGCGGTGCTGGATATTCCAGACGTGTCGACAAACGCTCCAAGAAGGGTCTGGCCATTCTCGTCATGAGCGCGCAAGCCGTCCTGGTCAATGGCTTCAACCTCTTGGAAGAGTTTATCGAGCTCGCGCGCGAGAGCGGTGAGCTGATCGTGCCATGCGGAGTCGCGCCAGATGCGCCTCCAGTGGAAGTGGTGCCGAAGGCGCAGGATCAGCTCTCCACATCGGTTGGGGGTTTTGGACAGCTTGGCCTCACAAGCTACGAACGCGACATTGCCGCCTTGGACGATGAGAGGAACTTCGGCCTGCACGCTCCCAACAAGACACGTGACATACGACGTATAGCGAACACCCGCCGCAAGCAGTGTCGCGTGCGTCTGCGCCAGATCCGTCGGTCGTGTTGCTGCTTGGAGGAATATCCACGGCTCGCGTGAACCGGCTTCCCATCGATGCTCCACGTGTCGGTAGCGATGACTCACCTTCTCGCCTAGCCCGGTCATCAGGTCGACCGTACACCAGAGGTATGTGTTGTCGGCAGTTCTGGACTGGAAAGCCGCACCTGCTGTGAAGGTCATGAGCCGTCCCTGTGGACCATCAGTCGCACGAAGATCCGGCGAGTGGACATGGCCTCGAAGGCAGACTTGTGCGGAGCGAGCGATGAGGTTTTCGATTGAGGTTTGCTCGAACTCTCGTAGCCATGCGAAAGGATGGTGAAGGAGGGCGAACGTGAGACACTCATCGTTCGGTTCTGCGCAATCGAGAACCTGCCGTTCGCCGACAAGAAGGTCGCCTGCGTCGGACGGGCCTCCGCTGGCGAGCCAGGCCGAGTCCAAGAGGAGGACACGGACACGCAGCGCGCCAACTTGAAGCACTCTCTGATGCGTATAGCTGACCGGTGAGTAGGTCGGTGGGGTGACGATGCGATTCGCGAAGGCGCGGAACGCTTCCTGTCGTGCGAACAACGTGCGACGCCGACCTTCGTTTCCAAGGAAACGATCGACTTCGGTCGAACTCTCCAAGAGCCTTCGGGCACCTATGACGGCGTCTTCCTCACGGTCCCGGTCGATGTCGTGGTTTCCAGGCACGACGCAGAGGCGATCGAGCGGCAAGTCGATGGCGGAGCAGAGTTTTCGGATGAACTCCTCCGCGAGCTTGTACTCGTCCTCCTTCCCCGAGAACGCGATGTCGCCTGTCAGGAACACGAGATCGGGACGACCGGCTCCACCATAGCGATCTCGGATATCTGCGAGCATTGAGGAGAGCACCGCATCCTGTGACCAACCTGTCGAAACCCTCAAATGGAAGTCCGAGAGGTGCAGCCACGTGAGCCGGGCCGAGGGCGCGAGTGCCGAGGTGGAGGTCATGGTTGCGTTGCGCCCCCCCCTCACTCCCTCTCGAACAAGAACGTCTGAAACTTCAGCGTCTTCGCGTTCTCGGAGACGGTGCGAACCGTGTCCTCCTTCACGCCGTCGGGCACCGAGACGCGGAGCTCCAGCGTGACCTGTACATCGGCGCCAGGGAGTACGGAGAGATGCTCCAGCACCTCCATGACGACGCGTCCAGCGTCCTTCACCACGCGCTCACCGTCCAGTTGCACCGACCCGTGGAAGGAGTTGGGGGGCAGCTTGGGTGCCATGCCCGCCGCACCAGGCGGCGTCACTTTGCCCATCTGCCCGCTGTCGTGGCTACCGGGCGGTGTGGATGGACTCTGCTCACGTTCGCGCTGAGCGCGCCCGACGGCGGGCTTCACGACGAGCGTGCTGCGGTCGATGACACCCGCCATGCCCTCGCCGAGCTTCATCCCGCTGTAGCGCTTCTTGACCTCATCGTACGCGGCCGCCACGGCGAAGGTGTCGTCGGCATTGGTCACGTTGCATCCGTCTTGGACCGCTAGCTCGATGACCTGTCGGCTCGTTACGCGCGGAAGGTACAAATAGCGAGAAAACCACTCCGAGAGCTGCGCCACACTGACGTGATCGCGTTCCGTCCAGAGGTACTTGTCGAGAAGTGAGCGCAGCTCGACGCCGGGCAGTTTGGAGCGCAGGATCCACTCGGTCGTGAAGCGCGCGCTGGCTCGCTCGCCGAGGGAGCCCTCACCACCGACCTTGAACTCCTCCCACTCAATCTCGGCGGCGGGATCACTCTGTCGAGGAGCAATGCCCCACGCATAGGTCCCCTGAAGGCGAAGGTCGACGGTGCTGTCGAACTCCTCCACTCGCTTCTGCGCCTGGTTCTCCTGGAACTTGTCGAGGTTCAGTGGCGTCGCGTCGCGCTCGATGGACTTCCACGCCAGGTATTGCGCGACGGCGCTCAAGAGCGCGTCGAGCTCCTTGATGTCGGGCGCTAGGAAGAGCAGGCAGTTGCGCTCGAGGCGCGGCCCCGTGCCTTTGCTTTCCAGGAGTGCCCTTGCCGCTTCCACGGCGGCACTGGCGTTGTCTGGCCTTACGGCGCCCTTCTTGTGCGGCTGCTTCGGGTGAAGGACCACGAGACGCGCCGTTGGGTCGTCAACGACCTCGCTGCCCTCGGGGCAGGCGTGAACAGCAACGAACTCTCCGCGCTTCTTTGCATCACGTTGCACGCGAACCACGATCTCGGCGTAGAGCGTCTCCGCTTCGCGCAGATGCGTGCTGGCCCGATCCTCGGCAAGACGATTCAGGTTCGCCTTCGTCGAAACCCAGTAGCGGTTCTGATCCTGGTGGATGTACTTAGCGCGGTCTGCGATGCGACGGAGCGCGTCGCCGAAGGTTGCGACCGCTTCACCAGGCTGCACGCAGCCCAAACGGACGCGACGATCGTCGATGCCAGGGTTCTTGTTGTCGGCGCCAGGAGCCGTGCCCATGTAAAGCGTGCGCGCTACGCGACGGCACGCTGAAACCTTGCCGAGATTCGGCGAAGAACGGTCTAGCTCGAGCGGCAGCGAGTGCTCGCCGTCGATGTCCTGCGAGATGATTGGCTCCCACACGTCGGGCAGGTAGCGTGTTAGCTCGGACCGCACTGCGCCATCGAACATCGGCACGCTCGATGGCGTGATCATCAGGCTACCGTCCTGGCTCTCCCACAGGCGATGCACCACCTTGGCGAGCAAGCGAAGGACACCACGCGTGCGCTGGAACTTGTCGAGCGTGGACCAGTCGTCGTACAGGCGCCGGAACAGTTCGGGGTGGATGGGGTAGGCGCTCTTTAGCTCCCGTTCGTACGCCTTCTCCCCGCAGCCTGACGGAAAATCCTCGGCACCGTCCTTGTACATCTTGGCGAAGGCTCGGACGACCGCCTCACGAGAGACCTCAGCGTCCTTGCCCTCGACGGGCTCAAAGAGACGACGGCGTACGATCTCGAAACCTTCGTCCGCACTGGCAGGACGCCACGGCTTTCCGACGCGGCTGAAGACATTCTTTAGCGTATCGAGCGCTAGTTCACCGTTTTCTCCACCAATCTCGATCTTGGAGGCGGGAATGGAGGCAACCACCAGCGTCTTCTCCGCAGCCTTTGCGGCCTCGGTCAGCGCTTGAGCAAACGACGTCTGCGCCTCGAAGTCGCCCGAGGGGAGGTCTCGCTTGCCGACGACTTGCCGCGCGTAGGCCACCCACTCGTCTATGAGGACGACCACGGGACCATACTTGCGGAACAGATCAACGAAGACCTTCGAGCCCGGGCTTGTCCCTTTGGCATCCGAGTCTGCGACGAACTGGTACGCCTCCTTGCCCTTGCTGCCAGCGGCATCGCCGAGCTGCCACGCCAGCTCGCCCCACAGGGTGCGGACGACAACTCCGTCGGGCTTCCTGGTCTCTTCGCCCGGAGAAAGAGCCGTGCCGACAAGCACCACGCGACGAGCCTTCGGAGAAACCTTCAGCTCGGCTGCCTCGAGCACTTCATCCACACCAGCGAGACGTTCCTTGCTCTCGCCCAGCAAGTGGTAGAGCGCCAACATGCTGTGGGTCTTGCCACCACCGAAGTTGGTCTGTAGCTCCACGACTGGATCTCCGCCCTTGCCCGAAACACGCTGGAGCGCTCCAACCAGCAAGTCTTTCAAGCCCGCCGTCAGGTATGTGCGGCGGAAGAACTCGACGGGGTCACGGTACTCCTCACTCCCTTCGCCGCGATGAACCATGGCGAGGTCGGCAGCGAACTCCGCCTGCATATAGCGACCCGAGGCGACGTCTCGGTGAGGTGTGACGACTTCGCGCCAGGGCTTGAGACCCGCCTTCGTCGCCATATCGATGGCGAGCGGACTCTTGGCTTCAACCGTCTTCACTTCGGCGAGGTGCGCCTGCTGGAGCTCGCGCTTCAACTTTCCGCATTCCTCGGCTTGCTGTTGAGCGTGTACGGACTCCAGGAGCCTCTGCGCGGTGTCGATGGCGCGGTAGGCGTCGTCGCTGGAGAACGACTCGTCGTGGGCGTGCTTGTTGCGGAC
>CAYMQT010000249.1:0-5793 GCA_964392575.1 uncultured Polyangiaceae bacterium | reverse complement strand
TCCAGACGCCCGGAAGGAGGGGGCATGGACTCCCGGGCGGTCTACGGTAGGCGCGAAGTGGGGCCGACATCCAGATCCGAGGGCAAATGGAGGCGCGGGGAGGGGGGAGGAGCCTCGATCAAAAGCGGTTCTTTGGAGGGAGCCAGGGGGTCGCGAAGAGGCGCGATCAACTGTCGTCGATCAACAGTGTGAATCTGTGGTCTGGGCTGACTGGGCTCGAGTTCGAGCGGCTCGCTCCCATGGTCCGTTTTCACGGACAGGGAGATCTCCGGAAGCGGTGGGATGATGATTCCACTCACAGGTGGTTTGGAGATGGGATTGTCGGACACTTACCCGGCCCCCATGGACGCAAAGGACACGAGCGCGTCGAGGAGAAAAATGAGCACCGCAGTCACTACCACGCTGCTGTTCACCGCGCGCCCCACGCCGGGGGGACCTCCGCTGGCGTGGAGACCGAAGGAGGTACTACAGGTGGCGATGGCAATACCAAAAACGAACGCCTTCATGACGCCATGAAGCACATCGCCCATTCCGAGGAGACCTCCGGTGAGGCTGTTCCAAAAGGTCATCGGATGGACGCTCATGAGGATCACGCCGGTGATCGCGGATCCGAGCAGAGCGACAGCCATCGAAAGGAGAGTCCCGACGACCGTGGTGATGGTAATACTGAGAAACCGGGGCGCGATCAGATAGCCCGCGGGATCGATGGCGAGAGCGCGCAGTCCATCGACCTGATCCGTGACGGTCAGTGTGGCAAGCTCTGCCGTGTTGTTGGAACCCACGCGTCCGGAAATCATCAGTCCGGTGAGGACCGGACCCACTTCTCGCAGGATGCCGAACCCAGCACCCCAGCCGAGGAGACTTTCGGCCCCGAATTTCTCTAGCAATCCCGCCGATTGAACGACCATGATCCCCCCCACGAACAGAGCCGTGAAGAAGATCACGGGGATGGAATGAACGCCGAGGCGTACGAGGCCCTTGCGAAACTCCGGGCCATCCATCTGGCCGCTGAACATCGCGCGCAGTGCTCCTACCAGGATGAGGCCCTGACCGCCCACACTCACGAGGAGAAATTGGCTTGAGTTTTTTATCCTAGAGAGGACCATCGGTTCTCCCCTCCAGAAACTGTTGCACCATCGGATTGTCGAGGGCTCTGAGGTCCTTGAGGGGCCCTTGAAAGAGAGTCCGCCCTTTGTGGAGCATTGCGACTTGGTCCGTCACCGGCAAAAGGCGGTCTATATCACTCGAAATCACCAGCAAACACGCACCAATCCGTTTGACCTGCCCCTTGAGGAGCGCAAAAGTTCTGCTCGTGGTGACCGGGTCGAGACCCGCGGCGGGCTCATCATAGAGGAGCACGCGAGGACGAGTGATCGCGGCGCGCGCGATGCCGACACGGCGCTTCTGCCCGCCCGAAAGGCCTGCCGGCATGCGTGGGCCAAACCCGGCCAAGCCGACCGATTCGAGTTCTTCTTGGACGCGCTGAGTGATTTCCGATTCACTGGATTCAGACATGCGGCGCAAGGGAAACGCGACGTTCTCGAACACCGTCATGAAGTCGAAGAGCGCCACGTTTTGAAACAGCATACCGATGCGGGACTGAACGGCTCGCTTCGTAGCCGGATCAGATCCGACCAGTTCCTTGCCGTCGAGCACGACGCTTCCGGCATCGGCGTCCAAGAGTCCAGCGATCGATCGCAACAGGACGCTCTTTCCGGAGGCCGGCGGTCCTATCAGACCGACCAATTGCCCCGCCTCTGCGCGCACGGAGCATCCGCGGAGGACCGGTTTGTCGAAGGACTTGTAGAGCCTACTGACGGCAATCATGGGGGGTGAGCCTGAGCTCAAGGGTGAGCTTAGTAGCCCATCCGCCGCCCTGTCATCATTGGCCTGCGAAACTTGTCCTGGTGATGTCGAGTTTGGGGTTGGAAGGGAAACTCAAACGGCGAATTTGCCCTGCAATACAGCCATTGAGCCCGCCGCTCGAGGGCGTGGTGCGTACGGTCACGCCGACGGCCCGACCGTTCTGAATGGCTGCGCACACATTGACGCTCGTACTTGAGGGGACACCGCAAGCATTGAGGTAGCTTCCAGTATTGAGCACAGCTCCGAGCTGACCTACGCTCAGATCGGCTTGGCCCTTCTCGCCGATCTTCATTTCCTGCACATACGCCGCCTGCGCTGCTTCGCAGCTCATCCCGCCGGCCAGCTGCGGAAATCCGCCAGATGAACCTCGGATGGCGCCGCCGCCTCCTGCGCGCGCACCCTTCTTCAGGTTGAGCCCTTGCTCGGACTCGACGTTCGCAGACGTTTCTTCGACCACCTCGATGGCGTCGCTCTTGGCACCCCGCGACTGCATGAACCATACGCCACCGGCAGCCAAAAGCGCTCCTACAGCAGCAAGACCAATCACGGTCTTGCCCATCGTCGAGCGGGATTCCTGGACCACGGCCTGCTGGAGCGCAACTTTCTCCTGTTTCTCGTGGCGATGCATGCGCGCGTGGCGGGCAAACGGGGCAAAGTCGGGCGTTTCGCGAATGGTCGCTTCTGTGCGCGAGATGGAATCTCGCACAAGATCATCTTCCTCAAAGGTGTGGCTTGCGATTTGTTGGAGGAGTTCAACCGCAGAGAACGGACCGTGGTCCATGCCCTGGCGTACCACCACATAACGGGGTCGAGGATCGGCTTCGAGACGCGCCTTTGTGGCGAGGAGGGCTTCTCTCTCGCCACCGCCCGAGCTGATCGGGGATGAAATCGGTCCTCCGCCCACGCCCGGGGGCAGGGGAGCATCGAGAGACATTCCTTGAATCACCTGAGGCCCCGGATAGGTGCCGGGCGCTGGAGGAAGGAGCGACATGGAAACGTCAACGTCGAAGTCGTCCCCGTGATCCAGGTGACCGAGATCAGCAGGCGGAGGCGCGTGGCCCGTTCCGGGTTTGATCTGGTAAAAGGCCTGGGCAAGCGCGTTCAAGTCGTCCGGTCGATGAGTGGGATCCGGCACGAGAGCTTTGGCGAGGATCGTCTCCAGTTCAGGAGGAATTCCGGGCACGAGCTCAGACGGGCGCTTCATCTGAGGGCCGATGGACTTCAGAGTCAACAGCTCATAAAGGATGGCGCCGATCCCGTAGACGGAGGCACGAGCACCACCAGGACTTCCGCCTGCCTGTTCCGGGGCGAGGCAGGCGACATCGCGCGGATCTGTAGGCGGCTTTGCTGACAGGGCGCTTGCGTGAAACTCATTGTCCTCTCCTTCAAACAAAGCTGAAGGATAGAGGAAGAAATTGTACCCTTGTCGGTGTTGATCGGCGAGCTCGACGGCAAGGGGAACGATGATGCCGATGGCGCGGCTCACGTCCATTCCGGTACCAGTACGGAGCTGGGTTTCGAGGTGACTGCGGAGGGTGATTTCGTCGGAAGGCGTCGTCATGTTGTCTCGGGCCCATGGGCTCGGCCGAGGGGTCGCCGGGGCCGGGGCCCGCGGATACTAGCCAGATCGTCCCCAAGCTCCAACTCGTTGCTACAGTGTGCCTGTAAGTGGTAGCCTCGCCGCGCCCATGGATCCGAGACTGCTTGAGACCCTCGCCAAACGGCTGGGGGAGAACGCCAATGACACTGAAGCTTTGAATGCCGCTTACGAGCACGGGCAGACCGATCCTCGGGGCTACGCTGTGTTTCTGGAGAAGGCGGGTGCAGCTTCCCTCGATCCGACTTCGGGGGCGCACTGGTATTGCGAAGCGGCCAACGTGTGGACCGCCAGTCTGAGTGACAACCATCGGGCTGAACGCGCCTTGGTGCGGGCAGTAGAAAAGGACCCGCTTCAGCCCACCGCCAACGACCGACTCGTGGAACTCTACCGCGCGAAGGGTGACATCAAAGCCATTGCCGCCCTTCAACAGCGGCGCGCGAAAAGTTCCGAACCGAGCGCCCGGGAGACCCCGGAGTTTGCCCCGCATGTCGCCGCCATTTATGCGGAGCTGGCTCGCTTGTTCAGCGAGGAGCTGGGACAACCGGACAAAGCGATCGAATCCTACCGGAAGGCGGCGAGTGTATATCCGGGTGATGCTTACTCGATCTATCAAGCGCGAGAGCTTCTGAAAGGCGCTGGGCGTCTCAAGGAAGCGCTGCCATATTTTGCGATGGAGCAGGCGCTCATCCAGGGGGATCCGGAACGACAGGCGGCCCTGTATGCAGATGAGGCAGAGGTTTGCCGCGGGCTCGGCGACACGGACGGGTTGCTCCGCGCCTTGCAAGGGGCCCGAGCGGTCTCGAAGGACGATCCCGGACTCAAACAGCAATTCGGCTCCACGGTGCTTGAGTTGGTCCAGGCTGGAGTGGCGCGACCGTCTGAAGAGATCGCAGAGGGAACCCGTGCGTTCGTGGAACTCGCTGAAACTTATGACGGGGAATACGGGCATTCCTATTCCCTCTGTGCGCTCGGGCTCGATCCTGGAAACGATAGGGCGGCTCAGCTCGCGATGCACTACGGCGCTCAAATCAACAAGTCGGCCGAGACCGCACATCCGATGGCCGCGTATCTCGCCGCCAACCCGGACGGAGCCGTTGCAGAAGAGGCCCGCGCGCTCCTTGCTGATGCTCTCAGTAAGGGCGCTGATGACAGCTTGATTGCGGCCCTCACGCCGAAACCTACCGCCTCGCCCGAGGCCAAGATCACCGCGTTTGGAGTTCTTGCTCGGGCCATGAGAGCTCAGGGGCGCACCGAGGACGCGGCGAAGTACTACGGAGAAATTGTCGCTCTCTCGCCGGCGGATGAAGAGGCCGTTCTGGTGCTTGCAGAGGGCCTTCGCGGGAAAAAACCGGCGCTTCTCAAGGATCTTCTGCTCCGCGCTGCTGAGGTGGAGTCCGCAGGTGTGGCTCAGCGAAGTGCTTGGCTCTCCGAAGTGGCCGAGCTTTGCGAAGGACCGCTCGCGGATGTTTCGTCCGCCATCGAGGCGCGTCGGCAGTTGGTGTTGCTGGATCCGTCGGATGAGGGCGCTGCGGATCTACTGGAGGAGACGCTCGAAAAGGCCGAGAAATGGGATGACCTGGCTGATTTGCTCGAGCGCCGAGCCCAGGTTGATGCAGATCCACGCACTCAGATTGAACGAGAAGTCCGCGCCGCGGAGATCCACAGGACCCGACGCCGGGATGCTCTCTCGGCCGCAAGTGCCTTGGCGCGGGCCGCGAAACTAGAGCCAGACGATGAGGTGCGGGCCTTTGAGGCAGCGGAACTTTTCGTTTCCGCAGGTGCTCCTCAAAAGGCGGTCCTGCTTTTGTCTTCACTGCTCCAAGAGATGCTCGGCGGCGACGCTCGGGCCAATTATAGTCTGCGCCTCGCAGAGATCTTGGAAACGGCGGGACAGCTGGTCGAGGCCGGTGGAGCTTATTCGGAGGCGGCGTCCGGAAAGAGTGATCCGGATCTTTGGGCGAAAGCGCAGGAATGTTTTCAGGGTGCTGAGGCCTGGGAACAGGCCGCGCGCGCTGTGTCCGAGAGACGAGCGCTCGTCGATGACGAGCTTGAGAAGGGAGAGCTGTGCGCCCAGGAAGCGGAGTATCTGACCCAGCTTGGGGATGGAGAAGGGGCAATTTCGTGCCTGCGCGAGGCGCTGAAATTCAATCCCAAAGATTCGGACGTATTCGCGAAGCTCGACGCCATCTACACCGAAGCGTCCCGTTTCGGTGAGCTGGTGACTCTTCTCATCACGCGCGCCCTTGCGGAAACAGACCCCAAACACCGGGTGAGCTTGCGGAAGCGCGCCGCGTTTCTTCAGCGCGATCAGCTCGATGACCTTGAAG
>CAYMQT010000248.1:0-5850 GCA_964392575.1 uncultured Polyangiaceae bacterium | reverse complement strand
CTGCCCCC
The DNA here is from genome assembly GCA_964392575.1 of uncultured Polyangiaceae bacterium. Lineage (GTDB taxonomy): Bacteria > Myxococcota_A > Polyangia > Polyangiales > Polyangiaceae > NIC37A-2. The sequence continues at coordinate 5,842 of CAYMQT010000248.1, read as the reverse complement.
CTTCCAGGCCTGCTTGCCGCCTGACTTGAGACGATCTGCACCCAATTTACTTCCGGCGACGAGGGGTGCGGCGTCCGCACCCCTACAGGACAAGAAAGGAGCTCTAACGCCGCCAGATCTTCAAACTCTTGTCCCCGGATGAGGTCACGAGCAGTCGCGTGTCCTCGCTCAATCCGAGAGCGTAGACGTTGGCTTGACCGTTGTGAGGGAGTAGTTGAGGGGCCGGGAGTTTGGTGAGTGTGCTCAGATCTTTCGGCAGGGCGTAGCTTCTCGCCTTGCCGTCGAAAGCCGCAACCAGCAGGAGATCTCCCGCGGGGGTGAAGCGTACGTTGCTCACGTTGTTTCCGAAGGAGGTGTCCTCGGCGATCACTTCTCCGGAAGGAAATCTGATCAGCCTGAGCTTTTCTCCCCCGAGGGCCAAGAGTGAACCGTCGGGCGAGAACGCCACGGCACTTCCCCATTTGGGAAGGGGCAGTGTTGCCGCGAGCTTTTGCTCCTTGAGATCGAGCACTTCCACGGCCTCACCGGGGTAGTAGGAGACGGCGAGCCAGCGCCCATCGCGGGTCATCGACCAGCCGTCGGGTCTCCTGTCGCAGACGAGGGTGGCGGCTACTCCTTGAGAAAGCCACTCGAAGGTGAGGGTTCCGCTCTGAGGTGTCGTGGTTCGTAGGCTGATTCCGTAAAGTCCGGGGATCCCCGTAGGGCTGGCGTCCGTTCCCGGAGGGACCTTGGAGAGGGGATCGAACTGACCGCTTTCCAGGTCCAGGACGCTCGTCCCGCTCTCTCGCGCAACGACGATCTGGGTTCGATCCTTGAGTTCTTCGAGGATGACAAAGGATGCAAACTCGAACTGTTCAAAATTCGGCAGTTTGATTTCTCGGAGGAGCCGACCGCTTTCCACATCGAAATGATAGAGCGAGCCGGTGTCCGTGCTCAGGGTGACGACGCCTTTCTGGTCAGGGGTAAACTGCGCTTGCTCGATGTAGCCGTGTCCGACCCAAAGGGTCTTTTTTAGCTGCCAACGCTGAGGAAGCTCGGAATGGGAGGCGGCTTGGCTGCGCGGGAGTCGCTTGATGGCTTCCGGTTCAGAAAAAGGAGGATGCTCTCCGAGAGTCAGGAGCGCGCTGCCGACGACAAGTCCTCGTGGTGGGGCGCCTTCTTGCCTTTGGCTGGGCGCGTTTGCCTCGGGGCTGTCGGTGACCCTTTCGGCTGCGGGCACAGTGAACTCTTCGTCATGGCGGCTCGTCGCCTTGGCGCTCGCGTCTGCCTCTTTCTGACCCTCACTGCCTACCGGTGTCAGCGGGTCCCGTGGGCTGATGGTGCAGGCGCAAAGTGCGAGTGTAGCGCTGGTGGCGAGTAACCTCGGTGTTTTCCTCTTCAACAGGGGCCCCTTCAACATGGGACGCATCCTGCCACCGAATGGCGAAGCGTGGTAGCCCTTCAGCTATCGTGCTGGTTCAGGGGCGATGGAGGCCGGAGGCTCGGATTCATCGTCGTGGACATGAAGCTCGTCGTGGACATGAAGCTCGTCGTGGACATGAAGCAAGGGCGCTTCCTGCCCGTAGCGCGCGAGCAGGCGGTCGCGCGCCTCTTCGTCGATCCAGTTCTTGAAGCGAGCGCGGTTCGTCGGGGTACGGATCCCCGAGGCGATGCCGAGGACTCCTAGGGCGCGGATGACGTAGTAGCTGACGTCGATTTCCCACCAAAAGAAGCCCTGATTGGCCGTGGAGGCGTAGTAATGATGGTTGTTGTGCCAGCCTTCGCCGAGGGTCACAAGGGCGAGGATCAGAGAATTCCGGCTCGTCTCACCGGTCTTGTAGCGAGGTTTGCCCCACTTGTGCGTCAAAGAGTTGATGCTGAAGGTGCCGTGGTAGAGAAGGACCGTCGAGAGAAAGAAGCCGCAGTAAAGGGCGGACCATCCGCCAAAATACCACACCGTGAATCCAAGCAGGGTCGGCGGAACCAGATGATACTTGTTGAGCCAGACGAGCTCCGGGTATTTGGCAAAGTCCTTGATCGTCTCATAGTGCGTTTCGTTGTATTTTTCGCACAAGATCCAAAGCACATGACTCCACCAGAAACCGCGCAAGGAACTGTGCGGATCTCTGTCCGTGTCACTGAAGCGATGATGCCAACGATGATGGCTGGCCCACCACAGCGCGCCCTTTTGCGCGGAGGTGCCTCCACCGAAGGCGACCACAAACGTCCAAAAACGGTTCAATTTGTAGCCGCGATGGGCAAAGTAACGATGATAACAGCCGGTGATGAAGAACATCCTGACGACGTAGAGCCCGACGCACAGGGCGATGTCTCCCCAAGAAGGCGGATAGAAGATCATCCCGAGAGGCATCAGATGAATGAGAAGAAAAGGAACGGACGCGCGAAAGTTCAGTTTCTCCTTGGGGTCGTTGCGGTCGAGGCGGGGTGCCACTTCGACATGACTGCTCGCGGGGATCGCCGAACTCATGAACCTACTTGTAACCGGAGCGCCGCGACAGCTCCGTCACGACCCGGTCATTTCCTGGAGAGAAGCTTCGGGACAGCCCGGAGATCCGCAAAAATGAAAGGGAAATCGCTGAGCTGCTGAGCAGCGGTCTTGGGGCCGCTCGGTTCGCACCGGGGCCCCTGAACAGACAGGCCGCTACTTATCAGACCCGACGGCTACTTATCGGACCTGGCGGTTACTTATCAGACAGCGCAGAGACGCCGGGGAGCTCTTTGCCCTCGAGGAACTCGAGGCTGGCGCCGCCGCCGGTGGAGACGTGGCTCACCTTGTCCACGATCCCGTACTTCTTGGCGGCCGTGGCCGTGTCTCCACCACCGATGATGCTCGTCGCTCCGGCTTTCGTCGCCTCGACGACGGCGTCGGCCACCGCTTTGGTTCCGGCGGCAAAGATGTCGAACTCGAACACGCCGACCGGACCATTCCAAACGATGGTCTTGGACTTCTTGACGGCCGCGGCGAACGCTTCCCGAGACTTCGGACCGCAATCAAATCCTTCGAGGTCCGCCGGAATGCCGCTCTCGTCATCCGCAGCGCCCACGCTCGAATCCTCCCCAAACTTGTCGCCGGTGACATAGTCCGTGGGGAATACCAGCTCTACGCCCTTGTCCTTGGCCTTCTTGACGAGTCCTTCCACGATCTTTGCGCCCTCCTCATCATAAAGGCTCTTGCCGATCTCCATGCCGAAAACGACCTTCTTGAAGGTGTAGGCCATGCCGCCGCCGATGATCATCACATCGACCTTGTCCAAGAGATTCTCGATGAGTTGGATCTTGTCGGCGACCTTTGCGCCTCCCAAGATCCCAAGGAAGGGGCGCTCAGGGTTGGAGAGAGCTTTGCCGAAATAATCGAGCTCCGTCTGCATCAAGAATCCTGCCCCGCGCTTGAGGTCGACTCCGGTCACCGAAGAGTGAGCGCGGTGCGCCGTCCCGAAGGCGTCATTGATGTACACGTCGCCGAGCTTGGTGAGAGAAGCGCGGAACGCCGCGATGCTTGCCTTCTCTGCGCCCTTCCCCTCTTCCTCCTTGTGGAAGCGGAGGTTCTCAAGCAAGACGACGCTGCCCGGAGCCAAGTTCGCACAGGCAGCTTCGATCTCTGGGCCCACGCAGTCGCTCAAAAAAGTGACCGGGCGCTCGAGCAGCTTCTCAAGCTCCTTGGCCACGGGGGCCAGGGTAAACTCCATCTTCCTTTCACCGTCGGGACGTCCGAGGTGGCTCATCAAAACGACACTTCCTCCTTGATCGAGGACGTACTTGATGGAGGGAAGGGCGGCGACGATGCGCGCGTTGTTGGAAATGGCGCCATCCTTGAGCGGGACGTTGAAGTCCACGCGCATCAAGACGCGCTGATTTTTCAGATCTAAATCCGAGATGCTCAGTTTGTTGAAGGACATGGCCCGGGTGTTACGCCGGGCCGTATGGCCTGTAAAGTGAGGACTGGGCCCGCGAAATTCAGCCGCTGCCGCGGCTCTGGCTACTGCGGCTCTGGCTAGGCTTCAATCAGCGCCAGGAAGGGGCGAAAGGAAGGTTCTGCTGCCGTGGCATAAAGCGCACTCATTGGTCCCCACTCCGTAAATGGGGTGTCCGGTGAACGCCGAGCCGGTGCAAAAGTTGCTGCCCTCCGGCGCCTGGCAGTAAAAAGTCGCATCCATGCGTGAGATCCCTTCACCCGTATGGAAGTTCACGGCTTTGCCCACGAGGTTCCCTTCTTCGTCGTAGAATTCTTTGACCGCCATCGCTCCCATGGTGAGATCCGTTTCGTTGGTCGACGACTCCACGCCTAACGGATTGAAATACACGCGTAGGGCGTTGCCATGCGCCCAGGCGGCATCGCTTTCGCGCACGGCGGCGTCACCGATCCACGGTGCCTCTTTGTAGGACTCAGCCGCGAGGAAAGCTTCGATGCTCTCGAGACTGTTGTCTGAAGGAATACTCCCGTCGTCGCCGTCACCGTCACCGTCACCGTCACCTGTCTCATCATCACTCGAGCCTCCTCCGGAACAGGCCGTGATGGTGGCGACGGAAAGGAGGGCAAGGAGCAGCGAGAGATGCACTTTCATCATGGGAGGTATCATGCCTGACGGCAGTGGCTGAGTCGACAAGCGCGGCTTGCTTGAGCTAGGCCGGAGTGTGCCTTTACCGAACGACGCCAGCTCTGGGTTTTCTCCGGGGACCTTTATGGATGCTCTTCGGGGCCACTTCATGACTCTAGGGCCTTTTCTCGGCCGCGCGCTGCGCCCGCCCCCCCGTCCTCAGACGCAAGCCTTTGAGGTCACGTGCGAAGATCCCGACATCGGTCCCGTCCGACTCACGGGGCGACTTTTATGGACAGGTTCAAAAGATCTAATCGTAGTGCAGCACGGCCTGGGAGGAAGCACTCAAAGCGGCTACATGGCCCTGGTGCTCCGTGCCGCCTCCGAGGCGGGGCGTTCGTGCTTGCTCCTCAATTCCCGCGGTGCGGATCGCTCGGGGGCCGACGTTTATCATTCTGGGCTCACCGCAGATCTTCGAGCAGCCCTCGGCCATCCGCGCTTTTCCGAGATCGAGCACATCGACCTGTTTGGATATTCGATAGGTGGGCACATTCTCTTGCGCTACTGTACGGAGGACGTGGATCCTCGGATCAGGCGTGTTGCGGCCATCGGCTCACCGCTCGACTTGCGAGCTGCGTCGGATGATTTCGATGCGCTTCGGATCGGGGTGTACCGCAGTCATGTGCTGGATTCACTCAAAGAGATCTACACGACTGCGTTTCAGAGGAATCCGAGAGGCATTTTGCCTGAACGAGCGCGTAAAATTCAGAGCATTCGCGTCTGGGACGAAGAAGTCATTGCCCCGCGCTTTGGCTTCAAGAGTGCCGACGATTATTATGCTTCGGAGAGCGTGGCGGGACGGATCTCGGAGCTGAAGGTTCCCGCTCTCTATGTAGGGGCGGCTCACGATCCGATGATCCTTGCGCGCTCGGTTTGGCCGCACTTGGTTCCGGGAGCGATCACGACACACTTTGACCCTCGCGCGGGGCATCTTGGATTTGGCTCCGATTTCGATCTCGGAATGACGGCTCCTTTGGGACTCGAAGCGCAGGTGCTCGCTTGGCTGTCTCGCTCTTAGCGTCTACCGCGTCCGCGAGGTCCACTGCCACCGCGTCCGCGAGGTCCAGCGCCACCGCGTCCGCGAGGTCCGCTGCTCCGAGTGTCGAACCGGCTTGGCCCGCCGCGGTTTTCCTCTGAGCGAAAGCCGCGAGGGGGTCCACGGTCGTCGTCGCGCGGTCGGAAGTCGCGCGGAGGACCGCTTCTCCCGTCGTCGCGCGGTCGAAAGCCGCGAGGGGGTCCACGGTCGT
>CAYMQT010000247.1:0-5887 GCA_964392575.1 uncultured Polyangiaceae bacterium | reverse complement strand
AGCAAGAACTCTGTCCTCAGCTTCAAAAGCTTCACGGCCTAAGCGCCTAGTCCACGCCTCTTGCTCGTTGCTGCACTCGTCGCGGGTCAACTTCTCGCGCGCTTTGGCCTGAAGGAAACGATAGCCATCATAACGAGCAATTGCTGCTGACTACTGCGAGGTTTTCGCTGTGACGCTGCGTTGTGGTGCGTCCGCCCCTGGGCGTTCTCCATTTTGTCGTGGCGGCCGGTCGGTGTATTCTGCTCGAAGCCTTGCTGGGCAGCAGAATTGCAGGGCGTTAGCGGGACTTCGTGGAAAACATCAGAGGATACATTCGAATATCAGACGACTTGTCTTGCGCTGGTCAACCGACGCAGGAAGAGCTCGCAGATATCCAGGGTTGCGGAGTGAGGCTCGTTCTGAATCTTGCAATGTCTGACAGTGATTTCTCTCTGCCAGATGAGCGGCACCTTGTAGAATCACTCGGCATGGACTTCGTGCACATCCCAGTGCCGTTTTCAGATCCCACGATCGAACACTTCCTCCGCTTTGAAAGGGAGCTGCTATTACGCCATGAGCACAGCGTCCTCATACACTGCGCTTACAATTGGCGGGCGAGCTCATTTGCTGCTTTGTATGCTGAGCGCCACCTTGGATGGACCCGCGAGCAGGTGGACACATTGAGACGCGCGCTCTGGAGTCCAGACGACACGTGGGATGCTTGGGCTAGCTCAATTCGCGCGCTGTCGACGGAACATGGGCAGATTTTTGACCCCCTTGTTCCCGGGTCTGACCTAGTTATACTAAAGGTATGAAAACAGCAATCTCACTTCCAGATGAGGTTTTCGAAAGGGCTGAACTTGCGGCGAAGCGGCTCAAAGTGTCGCGTAGCGAACTCTACAGCCGTGCTCTCTCGGAGTATCTTGCCCGTCATACCGACAGCGAAGTCACTGCAGCAATCAACGCCGCCATTTCAGAAGCCGGTCAACCCGATGACAGAGTCATCTCCGCCTACAGCGCCCGTCGCGTGCTGGAGAGTGAGTGGTAGTTTCTCAAGGTGACATTTTCTGGGCGGACTTCGGTGAACCGATCGGATCGCAACCAGGTTTCGTGCGTCCGGTTGTTGTCGTTCAATCCGACGCGTTCAATCTGAGCGAGATCGCTACGGTAGTCGTTGTTCCCCTCACGTCGAATCTTGGACTCGAACGGTTCCCTGGGAACGTACTTCTACCATCCAAGGCGACGGGGTTGCCGAAGGACTCAGTTGCCAACGTCTCGCAAGTCACCACTGTTGATCGCGTTCAGCTGACCGACCGGGTTGGTTCGCTTTCTCGATCTAAAAGGACTTCAGTTCTTGGCGGCATTTCAATTGTCCTTGGCCGATAAGTTCAATGGGAACAACGCGAAACTAAGCGCCCGCTAACAAGCCGTTTGTGACCGACGACCAACTTCGACGCTTCCGCTTCGCTGCTGAGGTGGTCGTTCGGCCGCCGCCTGTTCACTCCCTTTGGTCGTGGCGGCCGGTCGTCGTATTCTGCTGAGGCATCAGGCCGCGGCACAACGGCAGGGCGTTATGGGGATCGCATGGGTCCATCAAATCCTGCCCCGACTTGAGGCCAGCGGTTTTCCGTGCTGCAACCCCTTGGATGACGGCGAAGCTAATCCAACTTGGGGACGCTGACCTTTTCGGGAATGAGGCTGCTGAGGATGAAGACGAGGATATCTTCAACTCTTACGCGTACGAGCGGCCCGAGTTGGCTGGATTCACTGACCCCTATCGCCGTCTCTGCTTCGTTCGCGCCTACAAAGGTGAGGGGAAGAGTGCACTTTTGCGCCTCACGCAACAACGCGTGCGACGAACGGACGAATTCGCTCTCGTTGTCGAAGGTCGAAATCCGAACTTCTCTCCCTCACGGGCAGATTCTGATTTCGATTCATGGGTGCGCGACTGGAAAGCCACCATCCTCACGAACATCGCTCAGGCTATCGGTTCGAAATTGAACACCGCATTTGATGACGACGGGATGGCCTTCGTCGAGTTCGCTGAGAAAGCGGGAGTTCGTGAACGCGGATACGTAATTGCGTTCTTGGCACGCTTCAAGGGCAAGTTGTCAGCCACGACTGGTCCTGTTTCTGCGGAGGTCCAAGGTCAAGCGACAACGGTCGACCCGGAAGCCTTGATGAAGAGGTGGGCCACGGGCAAACCCCCGATCTGGATCTTCATTGACGATGTCGATCAGAACTTTGCGAACGACGCACGTCATCGGGCTAAGGTCGCGTCCTTCTTTCAGGCATGCCGCCAGCTTTCCACGGCAATTCCCGAAATGAGAATTCGAGCTGCGGTGCGTCCAAATGTCTGGACGATTCTGAAGTACGAGTTCGAGTCGTTGTCCCACGTTGAGCAGTACGTCACCGACCTGGCGTGGTCAGAGGTGGCGATTCGGGGCGTGCTTGCACGTCGCGTTGAAGGCTACCTCGTGCGCCGCAATCGGCTACATGACATGGCAGACTCATTGCCCACGGAATCAGCCCTGCGTGAGCGTGCTCTGATCGCCCTAGTATTCGAGGACCCAGTGAAATGGGGTCACCGCGAGCGGCCTCCGCACGTTCTTCTACATACGTTGTCAAAACACCGTCCACGCTGGGTCGTTGAGCTCTCATCGGCGGCCGCCACGGGTGCCCTGGCTGCGCAACGTCCAAGAGTTCTTGCCGAGGATGTGTTCGATCAACTTGAGACGTTCGGAAAAAAGCGCGTTGCCGACACTGTCGCCGAGTTCAAGTCGCAGTGTCCGCAAGTTGAGGAGCTTATTGCCTCGCTGAAGGCGGGTGACGAGGAATACTCGACTGACCAGCTTGTTGCTCACCTCAAAGCGCACGTAATGGAACATCTCACGCCACGCATTTCGGGTGTGCCGGGAGATGCGAGCGCTCTGGACGTCGCGGCCTTTCTCTTCGAAATCGGTGTAATCTTTGGACGTCGTGATCTGCCAGGTGATGAATACGAACACGTTGGATTCACGGATGACCCTTCGCTTCTCCGCGCGCGATCGAATGTCGACAACGGTTTGAGATGGGAGGTGCACCCTGTGTTTCGTCAAGTGCTCGGTCTTCGCGACTCCGCAGGCAGACACTCCCCGTCGAAACGTTCGTCAAGAAAAGTAGTTCGAAGGCAAAAGACCCCATAACAAGCCGTTTGTGACCGACGGCCACCTTCGACGCTTCCGCTTCGCTGAAAGGCCCCGTGCGGCGCTCGCTCTTCCCCGTTGGGGATGAGCGCCGGTCGTCGTATCCTGCAGACGCCTCAGGCCGCGGCACAACGGCGAGGCGTTCGGCAGACTCGGACAAGGAACTACAAGTACGAACTCGCCTGCTTAGGGTCTTTTCGTAGCAACGCGACAAGCCCCTCCTGCTCGAAATGCTCGTCGTAGGTCAGGACCAACCGCATGCCTCGATCCTTCATGACGACCATCGAGTTGCAGTCGACGGAGCTATATCCCTTGTCGGGCCTATCGGCGTAAAGCTTCCGTGCCTTCCGCGTAACCTCGCGACTGGCAGGGAGCACGGTGAGATTTGGATTGTCTTCGAGCTCTTGAATATACGCCGAGACCATCTTTCGAAGCTCAGGGCCCTTCTCCGCGAAGAACGTCTCAAGCTCTCCAAGCACCGCATCCGTGGTGACGAGCGGATGCTTGTCACAAGCCTCGGCCCAGGCCGTCGCCGTGGCGTGAAGATTGTCGCGAGGAAAGATAATCGCGATCCAAAAGGCGGTGTCTACCCGTCCGGCGTTCTGATCTCGATGCGCTCATCGTCGCTCAGTGAGTCTCCCCATCGGCGGAAGCGGACAAGTGCTGAACGTGGAAATTCCGAGGGCAGTGCCTCCGCTTTGGAAGCTGCCTTCACAGACTCCTCCACCAGGCGCATCGCGCGGGCAAAAACGTCTTCGGCTCCAAGAAAGTCCAGTTGCTGCTTGGCTGGCCTGTTTCGACTCAAGGTTGCCACCGCTGACCCCTTGGACAACTTTGTGAGTCGCAGCTGAAACTTCTGATCGAACTGCCGTGGAAGGCGCAGCCGATCAGAGTGCTCGCGCTGCCACAGCGACTTCGCGACCTCCACGACGAGATCGCGATAAGCCTTGAATTCCGGTGCAACGTCCACGTCAAGATGCCCGTCTTCGAAACGCTTGCCCTTGAAAGCGTGAACCACTGCTACATCCCAGTGTTCCATAGCGAGTAGAACTTACCCGATACCTGGTTGGGAAGCACGCATGCTAAGACAAAGTACCCGCAAGCCCCGGGGCGCAGCGAAAACGCGCCAAGCGCTCGTGGAGCATGCCGAACTGGCCAATGCTGCTGACCTGCGACGGACGCGTTGTTGCTTCAATGCAGGGATCGTGGCACGGCCGCCACTGGGCTCACTCCCTTTGTCGTGGCGGCCGGTAGTCGTAAGCTGGTGAGGCCTCGCGCGGCAGCAGATTGGCGAGGCGTTGGGCAGACACCCGCAATGCAGAACCTCAAACTTCCACCTCACCTGAAGGACGCGTTCTTCGACTCGCGCTGGGAGACATCGAAGCTCTGGGTTCTGCCGACGCCAGTCTCAAGCGTGTCCCTTGCGGAGCTAGCGTGGCAGCTGGAGCTTTCAGTGTGGTCGACGGTACGGGGTGAACCACGCTTCGACCTGTCCCCCAAGACTGTCCTGACGGCCCCTGCTTGCTACTCCCGCCACTGGTCCCGCATTTGCGAAGCTCCCCTCGAGTACCCACTTGAACTGTTTCAGAAGCGCGACCGCTGGGTCATTGTCGACGGTTACCACCGCCTTGCCAAACATTGGCTGCAGTCGACAACCGCCGTTCCGGTTCGATTGCACCCCGCCGCCCTCTGGCGCGAGGTTCGCCCTGGCACCCACGACTACACCACTCCAGGCTCTTAGATTTGCGAAATCATTCGTAATCCGCTGCAGGAACTCGACGGACCAAGCCACTCTGTTACACTCTCTCTCATGGAAAACCTGTTGGCTCGCGTCACGCATTCGCCTGAAGTTATGGGCGGCAAGCCTTGTCTTCGCGGCCTGCGAGTTACCGTTGGGACCGTTGTCGGTCTGCTCGCAGCAGGGAAGTCTCATCAGGACATCCTCGCCGACTTTCCGTATCTTGAGGAAGACGATATCCGCGCCGCCCTTGCTTACGCCGCGTGGAGAACAGAAGAGCACGAGTTGCCGCTGACCGCGTCGTGAAGCTGCTTCTCGACATGAACCTAGCACCGCGCTGGGTCGCCTGGCTGCGGAACGCTGGCGTTGAGGCCGTTCACTGGAGCCAAGTCGGCTCGCCGACTGCTGTCGATGCAATGATCTTCGCCCATGCCCAGTCGAACGGGATGATCGTTTTCACGCACGATCTGGATTTCGGCGCACTCCTCGCACACACGCGGGCGCACGGGCCAAGCGTCCTACAAGTCCGAGTTCAGGATACTTCTCCCGAAGCAATTGGTCAGCTCGTTTTGAATGCCCTGCTGCACCACCGCGAGGTGCTCGAGGCTGGGGCACTGCTCACCGTCGACCCGCAGAAGTCGCGAGTGAGGATCCTTCCGATTCAGTAGAACCAGTTGCTCCCCAACAAGCCAATGCTGCTGACCTGCGATCAGAGAGGTTTTCGCTTCGCCGATAACTCGTGGCTCGGCCGCCACTGGGCTCACTCCCTTTGTCGTGGCGGCCGGTTGTCGTATCCTGGTTAGGCCTTGCGCGGCAGCAGAATGGCAGGGCGTTATGCTGAGCTGGCCGCTTGCCCATCGACTTTGACAGTGATGGTTCGTTGAGATCATTTGTTTGGGCGGTGACCCGCGCGTTCGGAGTCGATTCGAATGTGCACTGTTTCCTCGATAGAGATTTCGCGCGCGATGAATTGAATGGAGACGGC
>CAYMQT010000246.1:0-5892 GCA_964392575.1 uncultured Polyangiaceae bacterium | reverse complement strand
AGGGGATCTCGAACAGCTCCATTTCGCCGACAGCATCACGGTGTGTTCGCACAAGATCCGCGGGCCGAAGGGGGTAGGGGTCCTCGCCTTCAACGGAGGCTTCAGTCCTATTCCCCTCAGCCGGGGAGGGGCGCAGGAACGAGGCCTTCGTCCCGGCACTGTGGACGCCGCTGGGGTTTGGGGATTTCAAGCGGCCTTATCGCGCTTGAACGCTTCGCGTGAGGGTTATCGGAGTGCTGGAATTCTCGCGCAGGAGCTTGTGGAGCATCTCGAGCGCGCTTCACGGGTGACGCTCCACGGGGCGGTTGTGCCGCGATTGCCCCATGTGGTGAACTTCAGGGTCGAGGGGTTTCGGGGTGACGAGCTGGTGGCTGCCCTGGATTTACATGGGGTGTGCGTTTCGAGCGGCAGTGCTTGCAGCGCTGGGACCTCCGAGCCGTCCCCGACCATCACGGCCATGTTGGGATCGGAGGCCGCGGTCGGTGCGGTTCGAGTGAGCTTTGGGGAAACCTCCACCCACCGCGACCTCAAAGCGCTCCTTTCCGCACTTTCGCAGCTTGGAGTGACCGAGGCCCCATGAGATCCTTCAAGTAGAACCTGAGCTTCGGAGCGATCCTCAGAAAGAACTCCATCAACTGATCATAACTATTTAGAACTCCAGGCGAACACGCACATGCTCTTCAGTCCGGAGTTGATCTATTGAGTAGAAGGGCGTTCGCGCTGGGTCATAAGCGCGTGGATCCCGATGCCGGCCGCTACTGAGGCATTGAGGGATTGTACCGCGTCGGTCTGATGGAGCCGAACAGCGTAGGTCAGGGTCTTGCGCACTGCGCGAGACATCCCTTTCTCCTCGCTCCCGATGACCAGGATGCTGGGGCGATCGGCCGGGACCGCCCCGAGCCCTACGGTGGCGTCGAGAGCAAAACCGACGATCTGCACGCCCGCGCTGGCAGCGTCCGCCAAGAACCCATGCAGCGACGGCACCCGACACAGGCGTGCGTGCTCGATGGCTCCCGCGCTGGCCCTGAAGGTCGCCGGCGTGAGCGGTGCAGACGCAGATTCAGCCCAGATCACCGGCGCGCGGCAGAGGGCGACAGCGCTTCTGATGACCGCCCCGAAGTTTTGGGGGTCGACCACGCCGTCCAGAGCGACCGCGAGCAGGTTCTCATCCGTCAAAAGCTCCCCGGTATCGACAAACTTGAGTGCAGGGGCGAAGGCGGCCGCTCCTTGGTGGATGCTGCCTCCTGCCAATCGATCCAGTCTGGCGCGGTCGACCCGGGTCACCGGCACGCCGGCAGACTCGCAGAACCTCTGAAGGGCGGCCAGGCGTGGGCTGTCTCGCTCTTGGAGCAAGACCTCCTTCGTTTCGGAGGCCCAGACGCGAACCACTTCACGCACGCAATTTTGACCCAAAACGAGCCGTCCGGCGGGGGAGTCACCAGGGGCGGCGGTGGGGCGGCGGGCTTTCGTTCGGTGAGGGTAAGAGCGCGAGGCGCGGTTCACGACGAGACTCGCAGAGAGTGTTGGAGCGAACGCGCCGCGGCTGCAGGGTCACTCGCGTCGCGAATCGGTCGTCCCACTACGAGCAGATCAGAGCCGTCCAAGAGCGCCTCCTGGGGGGTTCCTACCCGCTTCTGGTCCCCGACTTCGGCCCCCTCAGGTCGGATGCCTGGAGTCACAAGGATCATCTGGGGTCCCACCGTTCGTCGAACTTCGGCAACCTCCAAGCTGGAACAGACGAGCCCGCCCGCCCCGGCGTCGCGAGCGAGTCGCGCAAGGAGAGTCACTTGCTCAGTCGGGTTGCGCTCGACGCCCACGGCCCTGAGATCTTCGAGAGCGAGTGAGGTCAGCACGGTCACGGCCAGCACACACAAACCAGAACCCTCGCTCTGAGCGAGCTTGGCCGCTGCCTCAATCATCCCCGGTCCACCACTCGCATGCACGGTCAAGTAGCGAACCCCGAGGGAGCAGGCGGCTGCGACCGCCCGTTCGACGGTTTTTTCGATGTCGTGCAGCTTGAGGTCCAGGAAGACATCACACCCGGCGTTCGATGCCATGTTCACGGCCGCCGGGCCTTCCTTGATGAAGAGTTCAAGCCCCACCTTCAGACAACCGACGTAGGGCGCTACGAGCGTGGCTCCCGCCCGGGCCAGTTCGAGGCTCGGATAATCGAGGGCGAACGCCAGCTTCCGCCTAGCCGCATCGAGCTCTGGCGCAGACGAAGGTAAACTCATCTCAGCTTGCCGGTCTCCTGGGCGTCCTTGTGCGCAGAGACCAGCTCAGAGACCGCCACACATGGGGTCGCCGGGGGGGCAGCTGGGACCAGTCGTGGTCGGGGTCGTCTTCTTCACGCCGCCTCCGCCGCCCTTGATGACTTTCTTTGTCCCGTCATCTTTCGCTGCATCGGCGGCGCTCTTCTTTGCTTGCTCGAGTTCGGCTTGAAGCGCTGCCTTTTGAGCCTCGCCCATGGTTTCCGCATCCCGCAGCAGGGCTTCGAGACGTGCCATGTTCTTGGCTGCCGCTTCCGCTTCACTCTGCTTCGCCATCTCGAGAGCGATGCGCTCTTTTTCAGCTTGCTCTTGATGGCTCTTGAAGGCGAGTCCGCCGCCGACGGCGACGAGAACGAGGAGCACTCCGACTCCAATCGCGACCAGCTTCAGCTTCTTCTTGCCTTCGTCCTGCTGAATACTCGCGAGCTTGGCCTCGTGCTCCTGGGCAGCACGCAGCTGTTCCAGACGGGCCCTCTGCTCCACCTCGGCGTGTGCCTTCTGGAGTTCGCCCATCTTGGCGGCCTCGATGCGCGCCTCCTCTTCCCGTCGTCGCAACTCTTCCGCACGACGCGCTTCCTCTGCTGCACGCAGACGCGCCTCTTCTGCGTCACGCGCGGCCCGTGCCTCGGCCTCTTTTCTCTCACGCTCGGCCTTCTCTGTCGCCGACCTCACCGCTTCTTCGTCGGCGATGCGATCCTCTTCGATGCTCATGAGCTCGTTGAGGGAGAAGAGAACTGAACTTTCGTCTTTGTCTGACATGAGTTTGATTTGATCCGGTTTCTGAAGGGAGCTGCGCGGGGGGGAAGCGAGAAAATCGCTGCTGAAGCTAGGAAAGCGGCTGAGCTGAGAAAGCCGCTCCGCAAATATCAGCGGCAGTGGAAGATCGTCAAGCTCGATGGGCTCTGGACTTTGGCGTTAGGAAGAATCTTAGCCTGAACCTTGCGCGTGGTCGTGAATTTTACGCCGCTTTTTTGTTTTGTCCGCCGGCGCTCGGACAACCGAACTCTGCCGGGCTCGTGTGGTCATATGTGGTCATTCTTTCCACATGATTTTCCATGGATTGTGTTTCAAATCGCGCACAAGTTCCTGAAGGTCGTCAAAAAGGGCCTCATCCATGACCAATTGTCCGGCCGTTCCCTTGCCTTGACGGACGTGTGCGACGATTTCGCCTGCATCTTTGGCTGCTTTCTTTGAAAGGCGTAAGACCTCCTTGGTGTCCTCAGACAAGGCCCGGAAAGTCGCGAGTTGCTCGTCGTCGGACAGAAAGGCGGTCAATTTTCTACCATCCTCCAGGATCATACGGCTGTCCTTCATCATCGGTTCAAGGTTTTCGTCGACGACTTTCGTCGTGTGGTCGAGGCGGCTCAAGATCCTGTTGATGCGGGGACCGTCGACGTATTGCTCGCGGGCGGCGGCCAGGGTTTCTTCCGCGTTTGTGGTCAGAGAATCCACCCTCTCGATGATGTGAGCGATGTCTTCCTCATGCTTTTCCAGCATGCGGCCCGTGGCGTCGAGGGTTTTATGAAGACCGTCGAAGGTCTCCCCGATTTCCTTCTCGTTTTTCACGACCCCCAGGTAACCGCGATGAAGCAGCTCGTAACTCTCGTTGATGAGTTGATCCAGGCGCGGCGGAGAGGAGCCAGCCACGGTGGACATGTCATCCAAGGGGCCCTTCGTATGGGTGCCCGGGTCGATGGCGAGGTGCATTTCCCCGAGGACGCCCTGGGTCGTCACATAGAAGCGGGCATCTCGATAAATGGCTTTCTTGTGGCGAGCTTCGATGTCGGCAATCACTCGGATCGGAGGCAGCGGCCGACCTTGAGGGTCGAATTCGCCCCCTTGAAATTCAATGGCCGTCACTCGACCGACGCGGACTCCGCTGATGCGGACCGGTGCACCGGATTGAAGCCCACCCGGGTTGTCGAAGGTCACATACACGCGAAAAGTCGGTTGAAGACTGAGGCCGCCCAAGAGAACGATGAACCCGACCAAAAGGACAAGCGAAGCCACAATCAGCCCGCCGACCTTCATCTCCATGCTGCGCTGGCTCATGTCGTTTCGAGAGGTCCTTCTGGCTGGCCGGTGATGAACTGCTGCACGATGGGGTCAGAGAGGGACTTGATTTCTTCTGGGGTCCCGAAGGCCTTCACTCTTCCCTTGTACAGCATGGCCACCCTGTCGGCGATGGAGAAGATACTGCGCAAATCATGAGAAACCACGATACAAGTGACGCCTTGTTTCCTCGAAAGATCCAGGATGAGCTGGTCCACCCGCCGAGCGCTGATCGGATCGAGGCTGGTCGTAGGCTCGTCAAATAAAATATATTGGGGCTCAAGGGCCAGGGCCCTGGCTACCGCCACCCTCTTCCGTAAGCCGTCCCCCAGATCCGCCGGGTAGGCGGCGCAAAAGCTGCCCATTTCGACCTTATCGAGAAGCTCCTTGGCGAGCACGAGGGCCTCTCGTTTGGGCATGCCCTTAGGAAAACCGGGACGAGGGTGCTTCTGGAGCGGCAGCGCCACGTTCTCTTCGCACGTCATGGAGTCAAAGAGAGTGGCGTGTTGAAAGACGAGGGAGCACTTTTTCCGAAGCGGGTAAAACTCCTCTTCACTGAAGCGCGTGACGTCCTGTCCGTCCACCAGAATGCTGCCGGAGTCCGTCGAAAGGAGGCCCACGATCTGTTTGATCAGGACGCTCTTTCCGACGCCCGAGGTGCCAATAATGAAGAGGATTTCCCCTTTCGGAGCCGAAAGAGACACGCCATCCAAGATGACCGTCTTGCCGAAGGCCTTCTTCACGTCGACAAACTCAATCATGGGAGCAGCACCTGCCCGAGGGCCCCGATGAAAAATCCCAGCACAATGACCGCAAGGGAGGAACCCACCACGGCACGGGTGGTCGCATTGCCGACTCCTTCGGAACCCCCTGTCGTATAGAGGCCGGCATGGGCGCTCACGAGGGGGATGGCGACGCCGTACGCGATGCTCTTGACGAGTCCGGTGATGACGTCGCCCAGATCCAAATAGCGCGGGTCGAGGAAGCCCGCGGGATTGATGCCAAACGCCCAGTAGCCGGTCGCCGCCCCCGTGAGGGCAGCGACTGTGCCCCCGAATACCGTCAGAAAGGGCGTGGCGATCAGAGAGGCGACGAGCCTCGGGGCGACCAGGTAATCCACAGGATCCGTGCGGCAGAGCCGCAGGGCGTCCAGCTGATCGGTGACGCGCATGCTCCCGATTTCCGCCGCAATGCCCGCGCCGACGCGGGTGGCGAGCATGAGTCCGGTGATGGTGGCGGCAAGGTCTTTCACCAGGAGTTCGATGTACATCGGGCCGACGCTGCTTGTGTCTGGGACGATTCTCAGGGCCTGGAGGCCCGCTTGATAGACGAGGATAGAACCCACGAATCCGAGTACCAACGACACGAACCCGAGCGACTGAACGCCCACTGCTTGTAGTTGTTTGAGGACCTGCGCAGCTT
Organism: uncultured Polyangiaceae bacterium; assembly: GCA_964392575.1. GTDB lineage: Bacteria > Myxococcota_A > Polyangia > Polyangiales > Polyangiaceae > NIC37A-2. The sequence continues at coordinate 148 of CAYMQT010000246.1, read as the reverse complement.
CGAGGCGAGCGAGGGCACCTGCGGTGCCAGCGACCACTTCCACAGAGCCAAGGGTCGACTCCTTGGCATTGACTCGGACGCCTGGAAGGGCCGGCGCGAGGCTCCGGCGCCCGAGCGACGGTGGGGGCATACTCATGCGCTCCAAACG
>CAYMQT010000245.1:0-5961 GCA_964392575.1 uncultured Polyangiaceae bacterium | reverse complement strand
ATCACTCCGTCGGAGTCGATCTTGGCCTTCTCCAGCCACGCTCCCCCCTCCTTGAGAGCCTCGGCCTGATTGGTTACTGAAGCGTGTTCTCCCTCTCCCACCACGAGCCAGCGCGCGCCGCTCATGGCCAGGTGATTGCCCTCCGTCCCGCCGCTCGTGAACACCACATCGCGCGGGCTGACTTCGAGAAGCGCGGCCACCTGTTCCCGGCAAGTTTCGACCTTATCGCGCGCGACTCGCCCCGCCGCGTGCACGCTTGACGGGTTTCCCCAGGAGGCCTCATGCGCGACGCGCATCGCATCGAGCACGTCCGGGTGCGGAGGAGAGGTCGAGTTCCAGTCGAGGTAGGTGGTCACGATCCTGCGATGTCTTTGCGCGGACTGCGGCGGATCACGAGGCTGAAGCAAGCTCCCGTAAATTCAAATCCAGAGATGACGTTCACGCGTTCTTCGCTCAGAGTCAGATCTCCGCCATGCCCCCGGGCGACCCCGCGCGCCACAGCCAATCCGATCCCGGTTCCGCCCTGCGCCCTCGTAGGGGACCCATCCACCTGAAAGAAGGGCTCAAAGATGCGAGCCCGATGCCCCTCGGGGATGCCGGGCCCTTCGTCAGCGACCAGAACTTCAAAGGTTTCCGCGTCGATGGATCCGAAAGAAACCCCTATTTTCGACCCGGTTTTGGAAAATTTGGTGGCGTTTTGGATCAATTCGGCAATCGCCCGCGTGATCCGTCCCTCATCCCCAGACGCCGAAAGCCCTGCGTCCTCAGGCTCCCAAAGAACAAGTTCATGCCCGGTTTTTCGGCGCGCTTCCTCGGTCGTCTGAATCGCTTCGGCCACACAAGCGCGAAGGACGAAGGGTTGGTCGGCAAATCGAAGGCGCCCGGTCTCGATGCCCGTGACGTCCAAAAGATTGTCGATCAGTGAGCGCAGGCGCTGCACACACTCACCAATCGCGCCCACAGCCTTGAGTTGCGGCGGCGTCAACGTGCCCAACTCCTGGTCCCGAAGAAGCTTCGTGTACCCGACGATCGGAGTCATGGGGGTCGACAGCTCGTGGGAAATATTCCGATAAAACTCCTTGCGCGCTTGATCCAACTCGACGAGCCGGGCGTTGGCCGCACTGAGAGCCGCCACTTTCTCTTCGAGGTGCGCGACGATGCGCTGCGATTGAGCACGCAGGTGCTGCCCGCTCTTTTCGACGCTAATGTCTTCTTTCTGCCCCTTGAGATAGCCCTCCAGGGTGCGCACGAAGGACCGCGCATCGATAGGCTTTTGTAAAAAGCCGTCGCAGCCGACGGAAAGGCTCGTGTCGCGGCTCCCCTCCGCCGTGATCGCGACAATGGGCACGTTCCGCAGGGATTCTTCGCTACGGAGTCGCAACGTCACCTCGTATCCGTCGAGACCCGGGATAGCGATGTCCACGAGGACCAAGTCGTAGACCCCCTCGGTCGCCTTCCGCACCCCCTCAAGACCGTCCGCTGCTTCCACAATCTCAAAGCCAGCGGGCTTCAAGAGCTTACGGACGAGAAGCCGGTTGGCGGGGTCGTCCTCGATGTGTAGGAGCCGGGGCATGCCTGAGCCTTTTATTGACGGCGAAGGGCTCCTGCGCAAGTACCGGCTTCTCGCGGCTTGAATGGGTGCCCAACAAGTCCTAAGGGTTAGAGGACCTGGGGGGCTTCCTCGGGCAAGTTTGATAGAAAGACTCTATGAGCGGAGCTCCTGCCCCCAAAAACACGGTCAAGAAGCGTATCCTGGTGGCGGATGATGATCCCTCGATCAGTCGTTTACTTGAACGCGTCTTGATGCGGGAATTCGATGTGGTCACGGCAAGCGACGGCCTCAGCGCCTTGGCCCTTGCCGGCCAGGTCAAGCCTCAGCTGATGGTCCTCGACGTGATGATGCCTGGACTCGACGGGTTTCAGCTGGCCCAGCGTATCCGGATGCTCCCGGAGTTGAAGAACGTCCCCATCGTGTTTCTCACCGCCAGGGATGGGCCTCTCGACACGATCAAGGGCATTCAGTCCGGCGCGCGCCACTACATCACGAAGCCGTTCAAGATTGACGACTTGCTCTCGAAGGTGAAGAAGATCCTTGGATAACTCGGCCTCAGAACCGTCACCAGAAACGCAGCCCCTTCCCTCCGACTCCGCCCAGGAGATCTCTGCCAAAGAGCCACTCTTGGGCACAAAAACGGGACTTGTGGCAGCCGTTTTGACAGGCTTGCTCTATTTCTTGGCGTTTCCGGGCATCGACTTATGGCCTTTCGCCTTCGTCGCGTGGGTGCCCTGGATGATGGCGCTCAAGGGAGCGTCACCAAGGCGCGCCGCTCTTCAAGGCTTGCTGGTCGGACTCACCAATCACCTGCTCGGTTTTTACTGGCTGCTCGGGATGCTGAAGACGTTCAGCGGATTTCCCACCTTCGTGTGCGCGATCTTCATGGTCCTGCTCTGCGCGTATCAGGGGGCCATCTTTGCCTTTTTGGGTTGGCTCTACGCGCGTGGTGTTGCTCGCGCCTGGGGCGCGGGGCTGGTGTTTACGTGCGCGTTCGCTGCCAGTGAAACCCTGTATCCCCTGCTCTTCCCCTTCACGTACGGGGCGACGATGCACGAGGTCTACCCCATCGTACAAGCGGCGGAAATCGGTGGACCGATTCTCGTGGCGCTGATCGTGCTCGCAGCCAATTGGGCCTTTTCGGAGCTATCCGTGGCCTTCCTCCTGCGCCGACGCGCGGGCAAACACTTCAATCTCAGCGGAGCGTTTCGGGACGTTCGGCCACAAAAATGGGGGGCTCTCTTGGCCATCCCCCTCCTCTCGTTCCTCTACGGGATGGTACGGATCGTTCAGGTCGACAAAGCCGTCCACGACGCAGAAAAGGTACGCATCGGCATCGTCCAAGCCAACGCCGGACTGATGGAAAAAGTCGATCAAAAGGGTGCGGTCCTCAAGCGCCACATCCAGATGACCAAGGACTTGGTAAAGAAGGAGCAGATCGATCTGGCCATCTGGTCCGAAACTTCCGTCGCGGGCGCCATTCACGAAGACCGCGCCAACCAATACTACCAGAAAAACGTCACCGGTCGTCTCGGCGTCCCGGCCATCGTCGGAGCCGTGCTCTTTCGGCAGGTCAAGGACGAGCGCCAAACGGTCCTCTTCAACAGCGCGCTCATCAGCAAACGAAACGGCAAGATCGCAGGCCGCTACGACAAGCAATTTCTGCTGCTTTTTGGCGAGTATTTGCCCTTTGGTGAGACCTTCCCGTGGCTCTACAATTACTCACCCAACTCCGGCAAATTCTCTCCCGGAACCAGCTATGAGCCCTTGGATTTCGAAGGCCACGATATTGCAACCTTCATTTGCTACGAAGACATCGTCCCCAGCTTCGTGAACAAGCTCATGACTCATGGCGAGCCTGAACTCTTGGTGAACATGACCAACGACGCCTGGTTCGGGGATACGTCTGAACCCCATGAGCACATGGCACTCGCAAAGCTACGCGCGGTGGAGCAAAGACGTTATCTCATTCGATCGACGAACAGCGGAGTCAGTGGCGTCGTTGATCCGGTGGGGCGACTCGTCGCCTCCACGGAAACCTTCAAGGAAGCAACCTTGGCTGAGAACGTTGCGTGGCTCAAGCTGAAGACCCCCTATCAGTTTTGGGGCAATGGACCCTGGTGGCTCCTCAGCGCCTTCGCTCTGGGGTTCGCCTTCATTCGCCGGCCGCGGTAGAAAAGTCTCGCGGCACGGTCTAACCACCTTCGCGGTAGACCTCGCGGGTCGAGGTAGACCCTCTAGCGGTAGAGTCTGGCCGTCTCGCGGGAAAGTCTGGTCGCTTTTCCCCTCTCCAGGGGACAATCGGACGACTTAGCAGAAAAGAGCCTGACGCCGCTGCGCACACTGTATCCTTGTGGTAGAGTCCGCGCCGAAATGTTCACCGTCGGTTGCGCCGGCTTCGCCGTTCCGGCGACCCGGTACTTTAAAGAATATCTCTTTGTTGAAATCCAAGAGACCAATCTCGCTGTTCCCGGTCCCGGGACGATACGACGGTGGGGCCGCGAGGCGCCCGACGGCTTTGAATTCGCCTTGCTTGGCCCGCGGGAAATCATTCAAGAGGGCTTTAAACCCGGTAAAGTCGTTGAATCGGCGCTGGGACAGCTGGCAGGAGTTCGGGATTCTTTGAGCGCGGCCCGCGCGGTCTTCGTAGCCTCACCTGAATTCACCTCGAACAAGACTAACAAGGCGAATCTAAAGGCTTTTTTGAACTTGGTTCGCCCCCAGTACGGAAGCGTCGTCTTCGAGGTGCCGGCCTGGAAGCCGGACGACGCGGACTTGATGGCGGAGGAGACCGACACCCTGGCCTCCCGAGATCCGCTGCACCATGGGCTCTCCAAGCGCCCCGAGGCCTATTACCGTCTCCCTGGCCCGGCCGGAAGGAAGAGCCGGTACGAAGACCCCGCCATCGACGAGCTCGCAGGCATCGCCATGCAGGCACCCGATCAAAAGGCGCACTACATCTTTGCCAACGTCGACATGTTTTCCGACGCCAAGCGGTTTCGTAAAGCCCTCGATACCTGACGCTGCCCCCAAGGGCACGCAGCCCAAAGGGCGAAGGGCGAAGGGTGCAGCAGTCACCCACAGTCCAGGACCGTCACTCCCCAGCAAGAGCAGCCCAAGGCACGCGAGCCCGAAGGGCGAGGAGTGACGCGGCGCGCTCAGCACCCCCGCCGACCAAGTGGGAGGCAGGGACTCCGAGTGGAATTTTGCGAAGCAATCATTCCGGGTGGAGAGATGGTCCGAGCAACGCGAGGAGGGCGAAGCCTAATCAGCGCACGCGGAATGTGGGGTGGGGAGGCGCGCTGCACTTGAAATGAACCGCAGTCTCGCGCCGACGAGGGGGGCGGCGTCCGCCCTCCTACAAAAACAAAAACAGCAGACCCCAGGAAGTCCACAGGGAGGAAAACACGCGGGAACGAAGCCCTCGTGCTAGTAACGTTTGCGCGATCCTTTAGCTAGATTCACCTAGCGTGAACCTCGAAGCCCTGTCGGCTCGTGTCCCATCCAAAGCGTCTTTGCTTTCACGTTAAACAACATCTTGTCCACAGCCGAGCTTTCGTTCAGCCTTCTCGTCCGAGCAGGGACACGCTTTCAGGTAAAGAGACACCGTCACCGGAACACTCGTCCAGCGTAACTCAATCGAGGGAGTCCGTTCTCGCGCCTGGTCTTCAAGCGATGATGTTGCAGATCCGCCCTGGAACGAAGATAAACTTGCGGATATCCCGGCCGCCGATGAGTTTTTCGATCTCAGGATCGGAAAGAGCGGCGGCGCGCGCCTCGTCCTCGGTGGCTTCCCGGGGAAGTTCGATCCGAGCTTTCACTTTCCCGTTCAGCTGCACGGGAACGACGACGACATCATCCACGCAAAGAGCTTCGTCCCACGAGGGCCAGCTTGCCAGGGACAGACAAGGGGCCTCGCCCTCCTCGCCAGAGAGCGACCACTTGAGGGCCATGCGCTCTGAAAGCTCCTCGGCCAGGTGAGGCGCAAAGGGAACGAGGATTCTGAGGAGTCCCGCGACCCCTTCCCTGGGGACTGGATCGAGCGCTCCCAAGTGGTTGGCAAAAATCATCATGGTGCTGATGGCCGTGTTGAGCCGGAGCGCTTCGATGTCTCCCGTCACCTTCTTCGTGGTGCGGTGAAGCTGTTTTTGAGTCTCAAGAGAGGCAACCACGTCCTTGGCTCTTCCCGCCAGAGACTCCACCTTGTCGAGAAATCGGCGCATGCCGAGAAGCCCGCTCGTCTGCCAAGGTTTCACCTGCTCGAGCGGTCCCATGAACATCTCGTAGAGTCTGAGAGTGTCTGCGCCAAACTCTTCGACGACGTCGTCCGGGTTCACGACGTTTCCCCGCGCCTTGCTCATCTTTTCGGCAACGGGAAGCAAAGCGACATTGAGGGTGGGGTGAAAGGG
>CAYMQT010000244.1:0-5962 GCA_964392575.1 uncultured Polyangiaceae bacterium | reverse complement strand
GTGAGTCAGGGCTTCCAATCTTTACACACTTCAACCCAGGTTTCGTCGAGGGCGACAAAGTACCCGCATTCGATCGTCTCGTCGTCCCACACGTATTCGCTCATGGGAAGATAGATCCGGGGAGCCTTCTCTCCCATGGCAGAAAAATCAACCAATTCCGGCGGCGGACAGGTCCCCTCAAACTCGTCAGAGGTGAGGTAAGGCTCAAGCTCGCTCGGGAAGCGATGAAACCACCCCACGTACTCGCCACCGCAGGTTTGACAGTTCTCGAGGCCATCCTCCCACTCGGGGCAGTCTGCCGGGAGCGGGGAGGGTCTTTCAAAAGTATTTCCCTCGAAAGTGCTTCCTCCAGGGCCGCCTCCCCCGGGATCGTCCCCAGCGGAGTCGTCTCCGTCAGACCCATCCCCCTCACGAGGAGACGTCTCGCCGCCGCAAGCGACAGGAAGTCCGCCGAGTAAAATGCAGCCGACAAGAAAGCGGCCTACGTTGCAGAAACTGGCTGAAGGAGCTCGCATGGCGTCAGTCCGTGAATCCGATGCGATCAATGTGCCACATGCTGAGACCCTGATGCACGTTCAAGGTCAGCTTCAACGAACAATCATTGGCGTCGCTTTCGAGCGTGTCTCTCAGGTGTACGGGCAGCAGTATTTCCACTGTATTCCACGCGTTCAGGTACAGATGAGTCAGGTCGACCTGCCCGATGTAGCCACTCCAGACACCCTCGGAAGGACAAGTCAGGTAGGCCTGCAAAGCGCCCCCCCAGTAGGGATTGGGCAACGACTCTGGGGCAAAGACGTCGATGGCCAGTTTGTCTCCCAGCGCGGGAATTTCACTCGTTGCGAAATCGCGACTTACAATTTCACTCCACCCACCGGTATCAATCAACGCAGAGTAGTCGCCGGAAGACTTTGACATTGCATCCAGCATCAAGTTGTTCGTCGGAGACGTCCACCCGTCTTCCTCAAAGTCAAACAGTGGAAAAGTATCCACATTCGGCCGCGTCCCGTGAACGAAACTTGAGCGCGGTTGTGTGAACCCACCGCCTGTTGTCCGCAGGCCTCGAACTTGAATCCCCTCCACTCCAGCGTTCACAAAAGTCCGAACCATGGCGCCGGGATAGTTTCCGCGGAGCGCGTTCCGGAGCGACGAGGGTAAGGCGGCGCGAATTTCCACCCACTCGCCCCGAGCAATGTTGTTCAGCGAGATGTCTCCGATGTAGGTGCCGTACACCCCCGCTGAAGCCACTTCGCCGCTGAGCTGAATTCCGCCGATCCACCCAGTTGCTTCAGCGGGTACGAAGACATCTAGAGCGATCTCGTCTTCAATCACGGCCGGGAGAAGGTGAGTGTCCCGAGAAGTCGAGGGGATCTCGTGCCACCCAATAGGGGACTGGTACACCGGTCCTCCAAATTCATCAACATAGACGATCCAGGGTTTGGTCGGAGCAACAGCCATGGCGGAAAGCGCGAAAGATCGCAGCATCGGTTGTGACAAGCCTCTCTCCCAGAATTCGTACGACACGCTGCGACGCTGCCACGCAGGGAAGGTCAGGTACGGGAGCGGAAACACCAGTGGAGCGCTGTGGAGCACGACATGCTGACGACCGAAGTCGCCCTGATAGAATGCCAGAGGAGCCGCGGGTCCAAAAACGGTGGTGTTTGAATACCCGTCAAACTTGCTGAACCCTCGAGAACCGAAAATGAACTCTCCGGAGCTCGTCTCATCCCACAAGTAATGCGGGTAAAAGGCCGACACAAAAATCTCTCCGTTGGACTCAACTACGTCTTCCCAATTTTGGACTTCTCTCCACTCCCGCACCCCAGGTTCTGGATAGCTTTGGACCAGAATTCTAGAGTATAACCCTCGATTCTCGAAATACGATTCTTGCGAGATCGAAAGGGTCCGAGCGTCTGAAAAAGGGTCTTCTCGTTCAGCAACCTGGTCCGCCGGAACTTCCAAGCCGGGAACACAAATCGCTATCGGAGATGTCAAGAACGGCAGCAACGGTTGGCAGTAGGAAAGTTCCCATACCGCGGCTCCGTTCCTCACCACTTGCTTGGTGAGTGTCATCCGAGAAGTACCGTTCGAGTTGTCCCACCAAGTCCCGGCATACGTTCGTGGTTCCCCGGGGGGCACAAGCAGAACCCATCCGGTACCGCCCGGGACGATGAGAGAGTCTTGGACGTCTAGCTCCCAAATGGAGCCGTCCTCCATTTGAACGCCGACACCGTTGATACTGATCGAAATCGGCGGGAAGAAATTCGGTAAGAGGGGCACGCTCTTAGGAACGCCGTGTGTCCACATGTTGGACACCTTCCCCCCCGGAGGGAGGGTCGAAGTGACGACCAACGGCAGCTCCGAGCTGGCCATGATGACGAGTTCGCCGCTTTCGCGAATGTACCAGTACCTTCCGCCGTGACCCACGGCGACCTCAACCACATTCGCGTCGTCGAATTGCTTGCTAACAAACCCTGTTCCATCGGCAGTTTCGCATTGAAAGCCAAACTCCTCGTATTCTGGTACACTGTTGCCCCCGTAGCAGACGTGACCGTAGTTTGCGTCAATGGCATTGTGACGATAAGGGAATAGAGCCGAGCGTGTGTAGTGCTCAACTTGGGCCGGCGCTAACGTAGGCGTAAGCACCAGCAGGCCTAGGACGAGCGGACGAGCGGACGAGCGGACGAGCGGACGAGCGGACATAATTGAGAATGGTCCTCTCCTTGCAAGCCGAAGTCAACCCGATCGTGTGCGGCCCCCTCCGACTGGCGCATTGCCCTCTCTGCAGGGGCACAGCTCAACTTCCCGCTTTACCGCCTGGCAGGGGCGAGACGACCCCGCGCGTCCCCAGTTCTCCGACAGGGACAAATCCGACCCGGGTTCCTCCGTCGAGTGACGATGGACACCACTGCATTCGCAAGTTCTTCTCGTGAGGGCGCTACCGATGCGGATTGCTCGGGTCGGATTGCTATTCCTATCCCCTCCCCAGTCGACGACTGAGGTGTCTCTCTGCGCTTTTTCTCGGCGAGCGCACGAAATATCAAAACCGACGCGGGCGAGGCGCCTAGCTTGGTCAGGAACTCGAAAACGAAAAGGAGACCGACCATGCAAGAAAAACCAGAAAAGACCTGGCAGAGCTATGCGACGAGCTGGAAAACCACCTCGGAAGCCGAGCGGCTCGCGCTGCTCGAACGCACGCTGGAGCCCGGCTGCCGCTACGTCGATCCGCAGACTGACGTCACGGGCTACTCCGCCCTGTCGGCCAGCATCGCCGCTTTCCAAGCGCAATTCCCTGGCTTCGAATTCGTGACGACGCAATTCTGGGCGCACGGGCAGAAGGGCCTGGCACGCTGGGAAATGCGGTCCAAGAGCGGCGCCGTGCTGGGTGACGGCGCCAGCTACGCCGAGTTCAGCGAGGCTGGCAAGCTCACCCGCATCACTGGCTTTTTCGACGTGCCTTCCCAATAGTGTTGGGGACGACATGCTCGAACGCGTGCAGACCGGCATCGACTACATCGAGGCGCACCTCGACCAGGACATCGCCTTGGCCGAGGTGGCGCGCCAAGCTGGTATCAGCCAGTGGCACTTCCAACGCATGTTCAAGGCCATGACAGGGGAGACGTTGAAGACGTACATCCGCTCGCGGCGCCTGGCGCAGTCCCTAGCGCAGCTACTCACGACCAAGCGCCGCATCATCGAGATCGCCATGGAGGCCGGGTTCGAGTCTCAAGAGGCTTTCACCCGCGCCTTTGGGGCGGCCTTTGGTCTCACGCCCCACCAATACAGGCAAATCGGCAAGAAGAGCCTGTTCCTCAAGAAGGTGCAGTTCGACTCCGCCTACCTCGAGCACTTGCGCGCGCAGCCGTCGCTCGAGCCCGAGCTATTCGAGCAGCCCGCGTTGACGCTGGTCGGCCTCACCACCCGCTTCTACGGCGTCGACTCGGAGAAGAACAACGTCGCTGCCCAATTGCCGCCGCTGTGGGACGCCTTCCTGAAGCGGCTCACCGAGATCCCGGACGTGGTGCCTTGCACTTGCTACGGCGTCATTCGCCCCAGCGACGATGACTCCGAGGTCCTCTCCTACTGCGCCGGCATGGCCGTCACCCAGGTTGGCGTCGTCCCTGACGGCATGCAGATCGTACGCGTGCCCGCGGCCACCTACGCGCGCTTCACCCACCGCGGACCCGTCGGGAACCTCGACCACACCGTCAACTACGTCTACGGCACCTGGCTCGCTCAATCCGGCCGGCCACACACGTACGGCCCGGATCTCGAAATCTACGGTAACGACTTTCATCCCAGCTCGCCGGACTCGATCATGGAATACTCGATCCCGGTGCGACAATCCGACCCGGGTTCCTCCGTCGATTGACGATGGACAGGACGCGACAGGTGTTCGTCACCCTGAAGCGTTCTATTCAGAGGCAGAAGCGCCTCGAAGACGTCGGACCCGATCTGTCGGCGCATCCGCGGAAATCAAGTCGAGGTACGACGAGGAGCAACCCGGGTCGGATTACCCAAAGGCTTTGAGATGTGGGGCGCCGAACTGGAACTTGCTCGCTCTATTGAAGAGCCCGAAGAGCGCCTCATTGAAATTGCGTGTCGGTACTTCGAGTTCTCAAAGCAGCACGGTCCGCATTTTCGTCTCATGTTTCTGGAGACCCAAAGCGAGAGTGATCTGAAATTCGTCACCCCAGAAGGGGCCCAGCTGATCGAAGATATACTTCGCGTTTACGCCAGCTACGTTGCCGAGTGTTTTCCCTGCGCAACAGACATCACTCAAAAATCCATCACCTTGTGGGCGCAGAGCCACGGGCTGGTGAGTCTTCACCTCGCTGGACGGCTCCGCTTTTTACCCCACGACTTCACCACATTCCTCCGCGAACGTGTGAGGGAATACATCCGTGATTCCCATCTGCGCCAACTCGGAGAGAAGCCGCGCTCATCCGCGGACTAGCAGGCTGCTCATTCGCGCTCTAGGTCGTTTGAAGCGCCGACAAGAAACCCCTCAAAAGCGAGGGTTTCTTGTCGGTGATCCTTGAGCTTCACGGCGAATACGGACGTCAACGGGATTGTGTGGGAGCATTTCAGCGCCGAGCAACAAGACCGCGAGATCAAGGAGACTTGGCCCCATGCCGCGGTATTGTGTCCCGTTTCACCCGCGACCGCCGACAACGAAGCCGGTTGACAGATCGTGTGTCGTCGGGCAAAAATCCACGCTCTGTTCGATTTCCTATTCTCATTTCACGGAGGCATCATGAACACGAACCAACTCAGCGATCTTCAGACCAAAAAGTACCAGAGACTTTTCGACCTGCACGACACGAACCACGACGGTGTGCTCGAAGCGGCGGACTTGGTGGGCATCGCGGACAAGCTGGCGGCGCTCAAGGGGCTCCCGGCTGAGTCGACCGAAGCCGAGGCGCTCCGCGCGGCTTTCCGCGCCGAGTGGGACGAAATTGAACTCGCTGCGGACACGAACAAAGACAAGGTGGTTTCACGCGCCGAGTGGCTAGCCTACATGGCCAAAGTGGTTGGTGACGACGCCGAGTACGAACGTCGCATCGTCCCGGTCGCGGACATGATCATCGCGTTGGTGGATGACGACGGTGATGGCAAGGTGACGGCGGCAAACTGGGGTGTCTTCTTCGCGACTTATGGCATAGACACTCCGCCCGAGGAGACGTTCGAGCGGATCGATACCACGGGTGAGGGAAAGCTCGACCGCGCCCGCATCCTGACTGCTCTTCACGAGTACTTCTACGCCTCCGACCCGAGCCTTCCAGGCAATTGGTTCTACGGTAAACCGGTGAACTGATCGGCGGCAATCGGCAATCGGCAATCCGACCCGGGTTCCTCCGCAATCCGACCCGCGCAATCCGCAATCCGACCCGCGCAATCCGACCCGCGCAATCCGACCCGGGTTCCTCCGCAACGGTGACGAAAGCCGACGCCCGCCACTGTC
>CAYMQT010000243.1:0-6065 GCA_964392575.1 uncultured Polyangiaceae bacterium | reverse complement strand
GCTGGAGCGCACCTCGCGGCTCCGGCTCTTCACGCGCGCACCGCTCGGCAGCTCGTCGCACCAATCCGAATGCTCCACGGGGCCGAACTTCTCGATCTCGATCTTGCGTACCCACTCGCTCGACTCGACCTGCATCGTCACGGTCTCCGTCCAGCCGAGCAACATCACGAGGCCCGCCGTGCTGCTCACGAGCCCGCCGCCCACCGCCCACTTTTTCTGGCTCGACCAAGGCTGCTTCGGCTTGCCGTCCGCCGAGCGTTTGCGCTCCCAGCGTGGCGGGCGCGGCTCCTTGGCCGCCTTCTGCATGCGCGCGGGGCCCTTCTTCGGCTGCGTCTCGCCGGCGAACGATTCGCCCACTTGATCGGAGACGAGCGCCACCTGCTTCGCACCATCGAGCGGGCTGCCGCAGCTTCCGCAGCGCTCGGCGCGGGCGCTCGATGGGCTACCGCACGCCGGGCACTCTTTGTCGCGCCCCACGAACACGTGGTCCTCCACCGCCACGCGCTCGGCGTCGGAAGGGAAGTAGCGCGCCTTCTCGTCCTGTGCGGCGCCGCAGGTGGGGCAGAAGCGGTGCGTCTTGCCGAGGTTCTTCTTCTGCCCGCAGTACGCGCAGTCCCACAGCATTTCGTAGGTAGCCACTGCCCGGCACGATACTCCCGTCGGCGCTCTGGGCGGAGGGGCCCGGTGTTTCGCCGGCCAGCAGGCTTCTGCCCTCAGCTACCCAGCAGCAGTTTGACTCGCGCGAGCACGAAGCGGTCCGCCGTGGCCCAGTCGAGCCCGTCGATCTCGTCCGCCCCAATCCAGCGCAGCTCTTCGTGCTCGCGCCGCTCCAGCGCGCCGCCTTCGAGCGTCGCCGCGTAGAGGTCGAGCACGATGCGGCGCGCACCGTGGAGCGCCGTACCGCGCCCGAGGTGCTCCGTCACCTGGATGACGACGCCGAGTTCTTCCTGAATCTCGCGCCGGAGCGCCGCTTCGGCCGACTCGCCGGGCTCCACTTTCCCGCCGGGAAACTCCCAGCGCAGCCCCTCTGCTCCGCCGGGCCTCCGCTGCGCCGCGAGGCAGCGGGCAGGGCCACCAGGCGTAGCTTCGAAGAGCACGGCGCCGACGACGTGAACGTCTACCGTCAACTCATCCGTGGTAACCTCACACGTTAGGTCACTGTCAAGCAACCTGTTCGCTTTCCTTCAGAAGCCGATGCCGATGTACCGCGTTTCGACGGTCTTTGCGTTTGCCTTGGTGTGCGGATGTGGAGGTCTCGTCGATCGCGATGCTGAGCCGTCGGACGTTGGAGACGCGAATGGCGCCGGTTCCGGTTCTGGGGGCGAGCTACCCGTCCGATCCGAACCGTGGTGGTGCGCGACCTGTCCGGCGGACTACCTGCGCTTGATCAGCGCGACGCCCAACGGTTCCCCGGGAAACGGCTTCTCGCAACACCCAACGCTATCGACAGACGGCTCGACGATTGCGTTCTCTTCGTCCTCAACCGACTTGGTTGATGGCGACACGAACGACGCATTCGACATCCTCATCTACAGCTTCGACAGCGGGACGATCACGCGCATCGTCGGCGAACAGGGCGTCGAGGGCAATGGGGACAGCACCTCATCACACGCATCGGGCGATGGTCGCCTTGTTGCGTTCGTCTCGGAAGCAACGAACCTGGTCGAGGGCGACACGAATGGCTTCGCCGACGTATTCGTCGCCAGTGAAGGAGTCGTCAGCGCGCTCGTGAGCAAGGCAACCGACGATACCCCAGCGAACGGTCCTTCCGCTGCTCCGCGCATCTCGGCGAACGGTCGATACGTACTCTTCGCATCCGATGCCGACAACCTGGTGAATGGCGACACCAACGGCGCTACCGATATCTTCTTGCGTGACCTCCACCTCGGCACGACCGAGCGAGTCAGCCTCACGGTCGATGGGCTGGAGGGCGACGGCCCGTCGACGTCCGGCGATGTATCCGGCGACGGGCGCTACGTGATTTTCACTAGCGCCGCCACCAATCTGCTCCCGAATGACACCAACGGTGTGCCCGACGTGTTTCTCCTCGACCGCACGAGCGGTTCCCTAACACTCGTCAGCCGGGGAACCGACGGCGCGTCGAACGGAGACTCATTCGTTCCGGTGTTCTCCGACGACTCGAGCTTCATCGTGTTCGGCTCTTGGGCGATGAACCTGCCAACCGGAGAAGTCATCGACGCCATCACCTTCGAACACAGGAGCGGAGGCTACCTATACGGCAGCGATCGGACGACGCTCGGCATGCAGTTGCTAAGTCAAGGCGCTAGCGGCCCCGCTGAGCGGCCCGCGTCCGGACCCGAGGTCTCTGCCGACGGAGCTGTCGTGGTGTTCTTCTCGTACGCCGAGCACCTCGCCGAAGGTGACGATTGGGTGCGCGGTGCGGGCACTCTGGCAGTTTTTGCACGTGACACTCGGAATGCTCGCACCACGCTCGTCAGCCGCGGAATCGACGGCGGCCGTTGCGATCACCACGCGGATGGTCCAACCGTCTCGGGCAACGGAAAGCGCATCGCATTCAGCGCGATCGCAGGCAATCTGGGGTACGGGCTGCTCGATACGCCACAAATATTCGTCGCCATCGGCGACGGACGGTGAAACGCCCGAGAGCTCAGCGCCGCCGCGCCGCGACCAGGTGGCGCCACGGGCGTGGGTGTCCCTCGCGCGTCAATCGTTCGGGTGCATCGGGGCTTTGTCCAGGGCCGCGTGGAGCGAGGAAATCGTCGAGGCTCGGTCCCTCGGACCAGCTCGTTCGTCGCTGCTCCTCGGTGGTCACGAGCGTGGGGCCGCATCGCCCGGTCACGGTGAAACCCAGGTCTTCCAGCCAGGCTTCGAGCGTCTCTGGCGCGGGCAACACGAACACGTTTCCCATGCTGGCGTAGCGCTCGGCGGGCGAAAGGAACGCGCCGCGCTCTCCCGGCACCACGATGCTCTCGAGCACGAGCGTGCCGCCGGGTGCGAGCACGCGGGCGAGGCGCTCGAGGTGCTCGCGCGGATCGCGGCGGTGGTAGATGACGCCCATCGAGAGCACGATGTCGAACGCTCCGGCTGCGAAGTCCACGCTCTCGAAGGGCGCTGGCACGAGCGTGACGCCCGGCGGACCCATGAGGCGCTCGAGCGCGCAGAGTTGTACGAACGAGCGCACGCTTGGATCGATGCCGACCACCTGCGAGGCGCCCCAACCGCGAAAGCGCATCAAGAAATAGCCGTTGCCCGTGCCCACGTCGAGCACGCGCGCGCCGCGGAAGGGGAGCCCGAGAGACGAGAGGCGCGCGGCCTTGAGATCGGAGCGCCATTCGGCGTCCAGGAAGAGCCGCTGCTGCTTGCCGTCGTCGAGCAGGAAATCGAAGGAAAACGGCCCCTTTCTCCAGGGTCCGAGCGCGCGGAGCGCGCGCTCGGCCTGCTCCACTTCGGTGCGTGAAGGAGCGCGAACGAGCGCACCGGGCGCGTCTCGGTCGCTCCGCTGTTCGAGCACCTCCACGCTCGGCAAGGCGGCTACGCTCTGGAAGAACTCGTCGAGGTCTCCGTGGCGCGCGAGTGTATCGCGCGCCACCTCGAGTGCGGTCGACGAGTCACCCGAACCATGCACCAAGAGTTCATCGAGTGAGGCGACGCCGAGCGCGCGGAGCGCGTGGTCGAGGTGAGCGCTCCGCTCGAACTCCGGAGAGCTCACGAGCCTGGCTTTCGAGCGAGGAAGGACACGAAGCCGAGCGAGCGGAACCAGGGGACGACGTCGAAGCCAGCGCGCACGAGGCGCGCCTCGATGGCCTCGGGAGTTTCGGTCTCGAGCACCGTCTCGAGCGCGCGGCGCTTGTTGGCGAGCTCGAGCTGGCTGTAGCCGTTCTGGCGGCGAAACGCGTCGTGGAGCCGAGCGAACTCGGCCTCGTGGGCGGGCTCTCCGGCGTGTGTTTTCTCGGAGAGGACGAAGTAGCCGCCGGGCAGGAGCCCCGCGTGGATGCGCTCCACGATCGCCTCTCGCGCGCCCGGTTCGACGAACTGGAGCGTGAAGTTCGACACCACGAGGCTCGCGCGCTCGGGAGTGAAATCGACGGCGTCGCCGACCACGACCTCCACCGAAGAGCGGCCTTCGCTCACCAGGGCGAGCTCTCGACAGCGTTCGACCATGGCCGCGGAATTATCGATGGCCACGAGGTGCGCCACGCGCTCGCCGAGCGCGCGGCGCACGGACAGCGTGACCGCGCCGAGCGAAGCTCCCAGATCGTAGACGCGCCCGCCTTCGGGAACGTGCTCGCTGGCGAGCGCCGCGATCAGCTCGAGCAGCGCGCGGTAGCCCGGGATGCTGCGCTCGAGCATGTCGGAGAAGACAGGCACCACGCGCTCGTCGAACGCGAACACCTCGGGCGCCTGCCTTCCGCGGAACAGCTCGTCACGGGCCACGAACGCCCGTTAGCGCGCCCTTCTGGCTCAAGCCAGGCCGAGCGCCATGCCGAGCAAGTCGCGGAGCTTCTCGAACAGGTAAGGGTCGGCCTCGCCCCAGTTCATCGCGGCGAGGCCCACCTGGTGGCCCGTGGCGCTGAGCGGCAGCACGATCACCGTCTTCTCCTCTTCGAGCGCCTCGTCCATGCCGAGCGCGTGCACCGACACCGTCGGCGGCGGCTCCTGATTGCCACGCCGCACGCCGTGCGCCACCACCTCGAGATCGTCCTCGTTGCCGCGCGAGATCACGAAGTGCCGGATGCCGAGCAGCGGCAGCTGCTCTTCGAGCGTCACCGCCAGCTCACCCAAATCGGCGCCGTGCGCGCGTTCGAGGCAGGCGCGGGTGATCTCCCTGAGGTGCTGGCCTTGCATGAGCTGGTGCTCTCGCTCGGCGAAGAGCGCCACGTTGGCGAGCGAGAGGCGGCACTCCTGCATCAAGTCCTCCACGCGCCAGCGCGCGCCGTGGTCGCTGGCCACCAGGAGCAGGATCTCGCGGCGCAGCGTCGTGAGCACCTCGTGGCAGGTCTCGAGGCCCGTGGTGCCGCTGCGGCGCGCGATGTACTCGAACTCGCGCACCAGGCGCGGCCGGTCGGAGCCGATGTGCAGGAGCACCGCGTCCACGAGCCGCCGCTCCCAGCCGAGGCCGCCGCGGAGGCGCCCTTGGGCGGCGTGCGTCAACTTGTCGGCGACGCGCGCGGCTTGTTCGGTGATGGCCTGGCGAGCGGAGTGCAGGGAACCCTCTGGGGGCGCCGTCGAGGCGTTCTTCATGGCCAAGAGGCAGCCGCACGAGTCGCGGACCACGAGCTCGGCCTTGAGCGTCTTGGACTCGAGCTGCCGAACGCCCGTCACCGCGTCGATGAGGTAAGTCATCGCGCGGGTGCCCTGCTCGTAGAGGCGCTGGTTGACCGTGGTGAGCGGCGGAGCGGCGAGCGCGGCCAGGGGCGCGTCGTCGAAGCCCGCCACCGATACCTGACCGGGCACCGAGATCTTGCGGCGCGTGAGCTCCTCGATCACACCAATGGCGACGTCGTCGTTGACGGCCACGATGGCGTCGAGCGTGGCCGCGGTGAGGCGCTTGTCCTCGAGCAGGTGCACCACGGCGTCGATGCCCTGCTCGCGCGCGAGACCGCCAGCGACCACGTAGCGCTCACCGAGGCCGAGCTCGTGGCGGGCTGTTGCGGCCAAGTACGCGCGCTTGCGCGTCTCGGACTCGTAGCTGCCCGGCGGTCCGGCCACGAACGCGATGTGCCGGCGGCCGTGCTGCTCCACGAGGTGGTCGATCACGGCCTCGATGCCCGCGAAGTTGTCGACGTGCACCGACGCCGCCGTGCTGCTCTCGATGCCCACGACCACGGTCGGGATCTTCGGCAACGTGCGCACCCAGTGATCGAAGGGCTCGCGGCCCGAATAGTTGCTGAGCGTCCCGCCGAGCACGAACAGGCCATCGAGCTTGGCCGAGCGCATGTAGTCGTACAGGAAGCCGCGTGCGCGGCCCGGCGTGCCCGATTCGGTGAGCGCGCCACCCGCGAGGATCACCACGCGCGCGTCGCGCCGGTGCGCGGTGCGCACGGCGCTCTCGACCAGCTCGAGGGCACGTACCACCTCGAGCT
>CAYMQT010000242.1:0-6085 GCA_964392575.1 uncultured Polyangiaceae bacterium | reverse complement strand
CAAGAACGCGAGCTGCTTGTTGTTGGTGGGGAAGAGAAAATCATCGCGCGTGACGCCGCCGCCTTTGGCGGTGCCGAAGGGCGGATTGGTGAGCACCAGGTCCACCTTGCCCAGGTTCGCTCCCTTGTTCGACAGCGTGTTGCCCAGCTCGAGGGTGCCCTCGATGTCGTGGAGCATCAGGTTCATCAGGCCGAGGCGCCGCGTCTCGGGCACGAGCTCCATGCCCAGGTAGGCGCGCTGGCGCTGAAACTCCTGCTCGCTGGCCTTGAGATCGTAGAGGTCGTCCGTTTGGCGCTTGATGTGCTGGTCGGCCGCGATGAGGAAGCCGCCCGTGCCGGCCGCGGGGTCTTCGATGGTCTCACCGGCCTTCGGCTGCATGAGCCGCACCATCGAGTTGATGAGCGGACGCGGCGTGAAATACTGGCCGGCGCCCGACTTCTTCTCGCCGGCGTTCTTCTCCAGCAGGCCCTCGTAGAGATCGCCCAGGCCCTCTTTCTCGGCCTCGTACCAGTCGATCTTGTCGATGTCCTCCACGAGGCGAGCGAGGTTCTTGGGCTGCGCCAGCGCCGACTGCGCGCCTGCGTAGATGGCCTCCACGCGGCCGCTGCCCTTCTCGCCCAGCTCGATGAGCATCTTCTTGTAGAAGGTGAGCTGCTCGACGCCTTCCTTCGATTCGAGATCCTTCCAGCGCAGGCCCACGGGGATCTGCTTCTCGTACTTCTCGCCGCGCTCCTGCATCATCTTGAGGAAGAGCAGGTACGTGAGCTCCGTCACGTACTGGTGGTAGGTGATGCCGTCATCGCGCAGGATGTGACACAGGTTCCACAGGCGCTGGACGATCGCGGTGTTGGTCATCGGGGCTTCTTGAATTCGATTCTCTTGGGCTTGTCCAGGCGGACTCCGTCTGCCCACTTCACGGTCACATCGCCCGCCTGCGACACCGTGGCAATCAGTGGCAGGCCGAAGCGCGCGAGCGCGCGCCGGATCTGCGGCAGTGCGCTGACCAAGGTCTTGGCTTTCTCGGTACCCGGCGCGTTGCCACCGGACAAGCCGAAGAACGCAACCCTGGCAGCAAGTAGCGTGTGCTGCTCGAGCGGGTTGCGGGTGATGTTCATGTCCTGCGAGAGGACCACCCAGCCACGCCGACCCACGTCCGTGAGCCAGTCGATGTCGCGTGTGGACGGCGCGAAGTGTTTGTCGTGAACTTCTACCCGTTCGTCGCCTACGGCGGCGCGACGCAATGCCTCGGGGACCGTCTCCTTGCCGAGGCAACGATCGACGAAGAAGACGTAGGGGCGTTCAAGCGGCTCGGAGCGCTTCTTCAATGGCGTCCACCCCTACGCCAAAGTCCTTGGCCAGCGCCGAGGACGATTCACCTCCGGCGAAGCGCTCCTTGATCGAAGCGACGGGAACGCCGGACGCAGCCAAAACCGGCCGCCCGAACGCCCGGGCGGGATCGATCACGACCAGACGCGGCTGCTCGCCGAAATGCGGCCGAATCCAGGGATACAGACGCGCCGCAAAGCCGGCTTCGTACTCCACGCGCTCGAGCCGATCCCCCAATGCCTCGCGAATGGCTGCCTGACCGTCCTTGGACACGTTCAAGAGTTTCCCGACGTGCTCGACGAACAGCTCGACGCCGTCGGTCTTGAACTCTTGGCGTGCGAGCGGGTGAGCAACCTGGAGCTCCTTCTCCACGTACCGCACCGCTCGCCGGATCTTGTCTAGCTTGAGTTGATACTCACGACGCATGGCGGCGAGCGCATGCGCCTCGACCAAATTGATGAACGACAGGTAGCCAGGCTCCGCTGGCGGAATCACGGGCGCAGCGCGACGCCGACCATCGCGCGTTAGGTACGAGCGCCCTGCCACCCAGGCGCGCAGCGTCGACTCGGGCAGCTGCGTCAGCCGCGCAGCATAGGAGATCGGGTAGCAAGGTTGCTCCCGCGGATCGGGCAGACGAGACGTGGCCACCCGCGAAAGGTAGTGCTCCTCACCCCGCTTCGCCAGCCCAAATCCCTTCGGATAGCTCGCCGAGCAGTGCCTCGAGCTTGCCGTCGAACACCTTGTTGAAGCGGTCGTAGCCGCCGTCGCTCGCGAACTTGCCGCTGTCGAGCGCTTCGCGATCGACGACGACGTCGCTCTTGAGCGACTTGGCGATGCGGTCGAGCCACTTCTTCTGCACGACCGTGAAGGCGTGCTTCCGTTCGAGCGCGCGGACTGCGTGATCCACGCGCACGTCGTAGGCCACGAGCGGATCGCCCAGGGCCGCGCGGCGGATGAACCCCACGATGCGCGCGGCGATGTCCTGGTTCTTGGCCTCGGACCACGCGCTCCGGAGGTTCGCCTCGGTGTAGCCTTGGTCACCCAAGAGCAATGCCAGCTCCTTGAGATCCTTGCGCGTGAGGTCGCGTGGGCGTTGCACCACCGCTTGCAGTGCCGGCAGTTGGTTCAGGTTCGCTTTGACGTACTGCTCGAACTCCTCCAGGTAGTCGGCCGGACGCTTCTGCTTGCCGTAGCCGCGGAAGACGTTCGTCACCGCGTCGGCTGAGTCGGACACGTAGATGGGCTCTGGCTCACCGCCACGTTCGAGCGCGCCGAGCACTGCTGGGTGCTCCTGGAACCAGCGCACGAGCTCCTGGGGCGAGAGTTGCTTGAGTTCGCTCGCGAGCTTGCTGGGGCTACCGCCGGCCACGCTCTCGAAGTGGTCGAGCGCTTCACCCTTCAGCCGGCGCTTCCTCCTCTGAATCTTGGCGAGAATCTCGTCGACCAGGTGCGCCTGCCCCGCCGCGTCGATGCCCTTCTCGACGGCGAGGGCGAGCTGATTCACGAGCTCGCGCAAGGTGACGCTCGAGTTCGTGACCACCGGCTTCATGTCGGTGACGGACTCGAGCGCCTCGTAGAGGCCCACGGCGTCGAAGATGCGGAACGTCTCTTTCTCGACGTCGGGGCACTGGCGCGTGGCGCGGCCGATCATCTGCTCGTAGAGCACGCGCGATTTGACGCGTCTCATGAACACCAAGTTCACGATGGCCGGTACGTCGATGCCCGTGGTCAAGAGGTCCACCGTGACCACGATCTTGGGCTTTTGCTCGTTCTTGAAGCGGCGAATCAGCTCGAGGGGCTTGTCGGCCGTGCCCGTGATCTTGAGTATGGTGCCCTCTTCGATGCTGCCGTAACGCGCCTCGAACGCGTCCTTCAGGAGCTCCACGAGCTGATCGGCGTGGAAGTCGGTGGCAGCGAACACCAGCGTCTTGCCGGGCAGGCTCGGGTCGATGTGCTTCGACAGCTCCTCGCACACCACGCGATTGAAGCTCTCGGTGAGGACGCGCTTGTTGAATGCCTCCACCTCGAGGTTCACCTCGTCTTCGAGCTCCACCGTGTCGAGCGACACGCTCGCCGGGTCGAAGAGCGGCACCTGCTGCCCCTTGTCGAAGTGGATGCCGTGCTCGGAGAGCTGGGTCACGAAGTTGATGGGCGGTTCGTGATCGATGAGGTGACCGTCAATCACCGCCTCGCGGTAGGTGTAGCGGAACACCGGCCGACCGAAGATCTGCGCCGTGTGCTTGGCCGGCGTGGCCGTGAGACCAATCTTCACCGCGTCGAAGTGGTCGAGCACGCGCCGGTACTTGGACACGTAGTCGAGCTGGTCGCGGATGCCGTACTCGGCGAGCGCCACCGCAGGCTCGCTCAGCTCCTGATCGAGCCCGTAACCGCGGTGCGCTTCGTCCACGATGATGCAGTCGTAGTCGTCCGGGCGCGGTGCCTTCTTGCCATCTGCTTCGTCGAAGATGCGCCGCACCATCGACTGCACCGTGGCGATGTGGAGCTTGGTATCGGCGTCAGGGCTCGCCTCGCCTTGCCCCTTCATGCCGAAGATCTGCGAGAAGGTTTGTAGGTTCTCGATCTCCGCCTCGTGGAATGCGTTCTCGGTTTGTTCGCCGAGCGCGGACCGATCCACGAGGAACAAGACGCGCCGGAAGCGCTTGGTCTTGATGAGGCGATACACCAGGCCTATCGCCGTGCGTGTCTTGCCGGTGCCGGTCGCCATGGCCACCAGGAGCTCGCGCTGCTCGCCACGCACCGCTGCTTCCACCGCGAGGATGGCGCGCTCCTGGTAGTCGCGCAGCCCCAGGTACTCGATGGGTTCCGCTGCGAGCTTGGCGTTCGCTTGGTCGATGTCTTGCTCGAGCTTCTGGCCCAAGGCTTCTGGCGAGGGCCAGCCGGTGAGCGGCGCTGCGCGGTTGGTCTTGCGACGCGCATCGAGCGCCCAAATGCCCGACTTGGTCTTGAACTGCTCGAAGTACGGGCGCCCATTGGTGGCGTAGAGGAACGGCACCCGGTAGCTGTCCCACGGACCACCAGCGGCGAACTCCACACCGCTACTGGGAGCAAAGCCCTCCGAGTAGCGCTTGGCCTGTTCGAGCGCGGCGGGGACGTCTTTGCTCTTGCGCTTGGCCTCCACCACGCCCACGGCCACGAGGCCCACGAAGAGCACGTAATCGGCGGGGCCGTTCGCCGTGGGCCACTCGGCAATGGCGAGCGCCTTGCCCTTCTGCGGGCGCGCGCCCTTGGCGTAGCGGATCTCCGTAGTCGAAGCCTCCCAGCCCGCTTCACGCAGCTGCGCGTCAATCAGCTCGCGCGTCGCCGCTTCGTCGAGATCGATCGCCGAAGCCGCCTTCGCTGCGGCAGCCAGCGTGTCTGCTCGTTCGGCAGCCGTCACCGTGGTTGCGGCGACTTCGCGCTCGTGCGCCTCCTGCTCGGCGCGCAGAGCGAGTTCTGAAAGGCGCCCTTCGGCAGCCTTCAACGCTGCCGCGTCTCTCTGCCGGAGCGCTTCCTGCTCGGCCGCGAGCGCCGAGTAGATTTCGCGGTCCGCTTCGGCCTGCTTCTGGGCTTCCTCAGCGCCCAGACGCCGCACGCGTTCGGCCTCCACGGCCGCTTGCGCTTCATCGCGTTCTTCTTCGCGCGCGCTGGCTTCGGCCTCGAGTTCCTGAACCTGGCGCCGGAGCTCTTCGGTTTGCGCCTCGATGCTCGGTGGCGGAACGAAGGGCCCTGGCTTGAAGCCAGGGCTATGCCGAACCGTGCGGTAGAACCACACGGCGAGTTCGCGGGCGATCTTCAGGTGCTGGAGTGCCTGTACGAGAGAGCCCACCCCTTCGTGCGCGGCGTCGTTGCCCACACGCCGTAGTGCGTGGAGCAGGTCGAGCACGCGCGGGTCCACGTTCCGGTACCGGAGCTGCCGGAGTCGCTCCGCTTGATCCTGACGTTCTTCGAGCCGCCCGCCGAGCTCCGTGAGCGCGCCCTTGGTCAGGAATTCGCCGAACGTGCGCAAGTGCGCGAGCGCCCCCACGGCATCGCCAAACGAAAGCGCCCGTTCCGCGTGCGTCGCCGAGACGACGAGCCGCGAGTCGTAGTCGGCGAGAAAGCCGAAGTTGGGGGAACCTGGAGCCATCCGCACTTACGGAAGCCGCACGATCGCGGCGAGGCAGTATCACCCGAGATGGCGGGGCGCGTCGAGCCGGCGCTATCCAGGACCGCTTCGGTGAACCATCACCAGGGGCGGAGAGCAGCCGCACCCCGCGGGCGGGAGCACACCCGGCCAGCGCTCGCAATGACGACCACGGAACGCCCGGACCCACAATCCACCGCTCGATCACGATGAAATGAAGAAAGGCGCCCACCTCGCTTTCCGAGGGGGGCGCCTTTCCTTGTTCGCTTGCAGAAGCGAAGCGGCTCGTCTCAGAAGTCGCCGCCGCCGTGGGCGTGACCGCCGCCAGCTGCCTTGTCGTCCTTGGGCTTCTCGGCGACGAGCGCCTCGGTCGTCAGCATGAGGCCAGCGACGCTCGACGAGTTCTGGAGCGCCGTGCGCACGACCTTTGCGGGGTCGATGACGCCAGCGGCGACGAGATCCTCGTACTTGTCGGCGCGAGCGTTGTAACCGAAGTTACCCGAGCCCTCGCGGACCTTCTGCACCACGATCGAACCCTCGAGACCGGCGTTGCCGACGATCTGACGCAGGGGCTCTTCGATGGCGCGGCGGATGATGCGCACGCCCACGGCCTCTTCGTCGGTGACCTTGAGGCCA
>CAYMQT010000241.1:0-6127 GCA_964392575.1 uncultured Polyangiaceae bacterium | reverse complement strand
CGCTGCTGCAAGAAGGGCAAGTGCCTCATTTTTGTCTTGCATGGCTTCTTCAAGCAGCCCTGCTTCTTCACGCAACCCTGCTTCTTCCTCAAGCAGCCCTGCAACGTCCTCATCTACCGAGTCGGGTCGTGGTCCCGTCTGCTCTCCATCCTTCGTCCACGCTTCGACGTTCGTGAAGAGCGCCTGGGAGCGCCGCCGAGCAACGAGAAATTCTCGGACAGAGACAGCCACGCAACCGACTGAAATCAAAACAGCGACAGCAAACGCGAGTGAACTCAGCACAGAAGGGCTCGACTGCCCGCCTCAGAAGGGCGCACGATAGAGAGCTCGCTCGATGCGGTCCGTGAACGTCTGCCGCAGTTCGGCCAGGGTGAGTTTCGGCTGAATTCTGCTGACGTCCACCGCAGCGATCGGCTTTTGAACCCGGCCCACAATCGTGACCTCACTAATGGTTACCACACGCCCTTGTGCAGCTGCTCCCGTCGGCAGCAAGAGCGCGCCGGACACGGTTACGCCCAAGAGACAGGTGCGGATATGCCGCCTCCACGAAATGACCGCCCAGCGGGCGCGGCGGAACGGAAAACCTCCTCTGTGATGCGACATCATTTGCCTCCCTTCGTGGCTTTCTCTTCTTGCTTCGCTTTGAGAACCGCCTTTTGAGTCTTGGCCCGGGTGATCAGATCATCCACGTCATCGGGTCCACCTCGCACAGCGCGCGCCTTGTAGGCTTCGAGGTGCTCAAGCGCCTTATCGACGCTCGCGCTTTCGCTCACACCTTTCATCGTACCGCCGAGCAAGTAGAGCAAACCGAGGTTGTAGTGCGCGGCGGCCTGATTGGGCTCAGCTGCCAGAACCCATTCCAGCTCCTTGCGCGCGTTGTCCGGTTTTCCGAGAAGCCTATAGGCGTCCCCCAGCTGAAGGTGAGCGGCCACATTCTTGCTGTCGTAGCGGATAGCTGTCACCAAGTGCTGCTTTGCGTCCTTGGCGTTTCCTGCCTCCATCATGTAATTGGCGAGGAGCAAGTGAGCATCGACCAGATCCGGACGGACCTTGACGGCCTTCTCAAGCTCTTCCATGGCAGGGCCGCGCATGCCGCGTTCTGAATAGATCAACCCGCGCAGGTAGAGGGCTTCTGCGTTGTTCTTGTCGCGGGGCGGGTTTCCTTCACCGTAGCCATCCAAAATGCCCGTGAGCGCATAGAGCGCAAGATCGATGCGTCGCGCGCGATAGTGATCGCGAGCCAGTGCGACCATGGCGGGCTTGAAGTTGGGATTTTCCTTGAGCGCCTGCTGAGCGAGCTTCTGAGCGTCCCCGGACTGCCCCTGAATGCTTTTCACCTCAGCCATCGCCGCCAGGATCGCCGCAGTCTTTCCCGTCTGCGCCTGGTGCTTGTTCAAATAAGAGAGAGCCGCGTCGGGTTTTCCTTGTCGCGCTTGCAAAAGGGCGGACGCCACGATGGCTTCTTCGTAGTCTGGCACGACGCGCACCGCTGCATCGTAAGCGCTCGCAGCCTTTCCATACTGGCCTTGACGCTCATAGACGACCCCAAGAGCGAGGTGCGCCTCATAAGCATTCTTGTCTGCACTCACTGCGGCCGAATACTGAGTCTGTGCACCCGCTAGGTCACCAGCAACAAATGCTTTGGCTCCTGCGTCGAAAGCTCGACGAGCTTTCTTGGACATTTCCGGTCGAGGTGCTTTTTTGGGAGCTTCTTCTTTCTTCTTGGGAGGCGCTTCCGCAACGGGTTTTTCAGCAGATTCTTTGGCGGTCTCTTCGGACGTCTTCTTTTCGTCCTTTTCTTTTTTCTCCTTCTTGGAAGCCGCACCGCTTTCTTTGAGGCTCGAATCGTCTGGATCTGCCGCTTCCTCGGAGCTGGCCTCGTCCTTCGACGAATTCGCGGGAGATTCAGCGCCTTTCGACGCCCCTGCCCCGCACCCGGAGAGGCCAAACGAAAGAATCAAAACGAAGGAGGTGCCCAGGCGACGAAGAATCACGAGCCACCCCCTGAAACACCCGGAGCCGGCATTTCACCCGTCTTGGGTGCTTCAATGACACCAGGCCGGATCCGTTGAAACATGCCTGCTTGGTATTTGAGTTCCTTGTTCCCCGACGTGTACTCCGACATTTTGGCTTCACCGGTGACGTCTGTGAGGAACGCCAAGCGGCGAATACTGCGCGTGATCGATTCGTGGGAAAGGTTGTAACGCTGCGCTAGCATCACTGACACAGCATAGCGGTCGACCACGATTCGGTCGGCGCTATCCAGTTCTTGATCGCGCTTCTTGGTCCAAGCATCACGCACCTGAGCCCGGATCTCATCCGCCTTGTCGATGAGCTCCATGTTGTCGCTCTCTTCAGCAATGCGCAGAGATTTCTCTTGCTGATCCGTGAACATTTTGAGTTCAGGAGGGCGAGTATTGAAGAGGCCGGTCCTCAGCGAATCGTAGACCGAGCCCTGACGGGCAATGGCGATCGTCGCCCATTTCTGGGACACGTACTTGTCGACCACTTTCTGTAGCTTGTCGTACCAGACCTTCGCCTCCTTGGCGTCGCTCGTGTACTGAGCCACGACGTCTACGACGGTTCCCTTGTAGCGGTGATGGCCGGTGTCGTAGTCGAAACTCTTCTTCAGCTCCTGGTCGATGAGGATGTACTCCCCTTCCGCGGCCATGCTGGCCTCAGGCGTCCCCAGTGCCTCGCTCTTGCCGCCTTTTTTCGGTGCTCCTGCTGCATACCGATCAAAGGCCTCGATGGTCTTCCTCCACCACTCAGCCTCGGCGGGAGATTTCCCGGCGCGCTTCGCTTCTGCCACCTTGGCCGCGGCGTGCACGACGAACCGAGCGGCCCCGGGGCGGCTCTTGTTCTGATCGTGATAGGTGGTCATCGTATTCATCGCCAAAGTACGAGCCTGCATGTTGGCTCCCTTGTCCGGACTGTTCGGATCCCATTTCTTCACAACAGCTGACGCGATCAAGAAATCTGCTTCGGCCATTTCTTCCGCGTTCGCCCCCAGAGACTGGTAGCGCTGACGCATCGACTCCATGCCCTTCTTGTCGTCCAGATTGACGTAAAGCATCAGAGCCTGTTTCGCCGCGACTCGACGCTCCTGCTGACTAAAATGCTCGACAGCTGAAATGTTGTTGAAGGTTTCCGCCGCTTTGGGGTAGTCGAAGAAGAGGACGTAAGCTCCTGCTAGCGCTTGATAGGCGTCCCCGAGATACTTGACCCGCTCCTCGTACTTCGACGGATTTTCGCTCTTCAACCGGGAAATCGTGCTCGGATTTCCGTAGTTCTTGATGAACAGCTCGTACATGGCGATGGCCTTGTCGTACTCACCGACCTGTTTGTACGCATAGGCGCCGTTCATGACGGCCTCGGGAGCTTCGTCTCGTTCGGGGGCTACATCGAGAGCAACCTTGTAGGCGCCAGCCGCCTTTCTCCAAGTCTTATCCCGTTCGGGCCCATCCTCCATTTTCATGGCCTTCTGAAAGAGCTTGCCCGCTTCGTCGTAAGCGACGGTGATCTTCACAGGTGCGCGGATCGCATCTTCCGCAACTCGAGTCTCCTCATCAAAGGCGCAACTCCGAGACTCGACCAAGCGCTGGCTTTGCTTGGCATCGTTTAGGAAGTTGCTCATACTGATGAGCTTCTCCCAGGCGTTGTAGCCCCACTTGTTCTTTCCGCAGTATTCTTCGTAGATGGGAAGAAACCTGCGCCGAGCCTCTTCAAACTGACCATAGACAAAGAAATATTCGGCCGAAGACGTCGCGTAGAGAAGTCCGTTCTTCTCCGGATCCTCTTCCAGAGAAATCGCGGCGTTGTACTCATCCCGAGCACAGACGGCTGACTGAACTTCGAGGGGCACATCCTCCTTCTTTACGGTTCTGGTGCCATTCGCTGCCTCAACGAACGTCACCTGCTGCTTCCGTTCGATCCCCTGTGCGCCCCCGCTCTCTTCAAAAATTCTGGCATGACCGTCCAGCACTTTCTCCGCGAGAGTCACCACGAAATACGCGGCGGGCTGCTTGTATTTGTCGTTCTGATTGGAGTCGCGAACCGCGGAGGCAGCCTTGTGCGCCCCGGAGATCTCCTCCTCCGTCGGCATGCGGCCCAGGGGAACCTGGAGCACAGCGACCCAAAAGCGAGCGTCCGCAAGCCAGAAGCTGCTCTCATAAATATCAGTCGCTGTCGGATTCTGATCGATGTACGCACCCCACCCCAAGGCGGCAAGCCGATACTCATCAATGGCCCGATTCAAAAGATCCGTCTGGGCCTTGGCGTCGCTGAGGCGAAAGGCCGCTTCTTTGTAGGCGCGAGCGTAGTTGGTGTGGTCTGCGGCCGCTCGCTGTAGACCAACCCGAGCCAGATCTTCGGCTTGCGCAATCGCCTCCGGATCGGATCGATTCGCATCGGTCCAGACCGTATTACCGACGTAATCCGAAAGTTTCGTACGCGCGGCGAGCGCCTTCTGCGCATACTCCGTGCGCATCTCGGAACCCTGAGGCGAAAGACGGGACATCTCGTCGTAGAGTTCCGCCACTCGGTTCGTCATGACCGGCGCGTCGCGGTCCATGGGGAACTTTTGCACCGTCAGTTCCATCGTCCGGATGGCGTTCTGCTTCTGCGAAATCTCCGCAAATTCCCGGGCCAGCGCCTTGTAAATCCCTACGGTCCAGCTCTGATCTTGCGGGATGATGTTTGGATCCTGGAGGCGCTCGATGGAGATGGCCATCTTCTCCTCGGCGACTAGCGGGTCAAGCTCCGTGTCGAGCACGTCGTTCCGAGGAATGAACGGATCCTGGGGAGGCGGCCCTTTCAGATCCACATACGTCAACGAACCAGCGATGTACGTAAATGCTTCTGCCCGAAAGTCAGCGCCCGGATCTCCGGTCAGGCGCTCCTGCTCGTCAGCGTAGTGGAGCAGCTGAACGAAATACTTGATGGCTTCCTCGTAGCGCTGCTGTTTGAAATACGCCCACGCTTGCTTGTACATCGCCACTCCGTAGAGCGGTGGATTCTTGTACTTGAGGCTGTAGTCATACGCGCTGACGGCACGATTCAAATTGTAGGGGCCGCCCTTGGGATCGATCTGATCAAAATGATGGTTCCCTATTTGCCACCAAATTTCTGCCAAATAACGGGGTTCATCGCCCGGCAAGACCTCTTGGTGAATCGCTTCGCATTGATCGTAGGGATCCTTGAAAACAAGCTCCTCTTCTGCGACGCCAAGCTGTTTGAGGTCAGGCCGTTGGCCCGCTTCGTCGAGCGGAAGGGGGTTCTTGTTGTACCATTCGTTCCAAAACTGATCGTCGTGATCCTGAGGGAGGGGCTCCACAAGAATCTCAGAAGAATCCGACCCGGCTCTCACTTGGTAGCGGTTGGCGCACACGAGGGAACGCCAAGATTGCTGCGCCTCTTCCAATCGACCTGAGTCGATCAGTGCGTGTCCCAAATAATACAGGGCTGCAGCCACCTCCGAATAGGACGGGTAGTCAGAGACAATGTCACGATAGAGGGCAATGGCAGGCTTGAGCTCCTCCAAAAGATCCGCGTCGAAATCGGTCCGAGCCCGCTCCTCGTAGAGGGCCGCCAAGCGCAGCATGGCATCGGGAGTTGCCTCTGGATCCGCGTTCTCTCCGCTGTAACGAGCGACAAAAACTTCCAGTCGCCGGATCGCCTCATCCCTCGCGTCCGCTAGTCTCCCCTTCTGGAAATCAATCTCCCGATCGATCGCTGAAAGAACACGCCGTCTGCGTTCTTCGTAGTGATGGCGGACAATCGTGGTCAGTCGAGCCTGAAAGTCCTTGGCGGAAAGCTCGTAGTCCCGGCTCTCGGCTTCAAGCATCTTGAGCGCAGCCAGCTGAGCGGCCGTAGGCGGGTTCAGATCTTCGACCGGAGCGGCCTTGCGAATCTCGCCTGAAGCTCGACAGCTGACTTGGTAGGCAGGCTTCTTGGCAACTTTGAGATTAGCGAGTTCGTCGCTGTTTCCCTTCAACTCAGCTGCCTTCGATTGAGCAGCTGGCTCGGTCTTTGCCGGAGCCTTCGGCTCCTGGGCAAAAGCGGGAATGGTTGCGAGGAGCAAGCCCGTCGCAACCAGACGGCGCACGGAAAGACGCATCCTCACTGC
>CAYMQT010000240.1:3133-6155 GCA_964392575.1 uncultured Polyangiaceae bacterium | reverse complement strand
AAGGGGTCCGGAGGAGGTCTGACCGAGGACGAGCGAATAGCTTCTTTCGGCTTCGAAGGGAATTTCCGACGTGCGCGTCCAAGCGCCTGGAGAGTGGGGGGAGACGGATTCCTCTTCGGCGGCCCGGAACAGGGCAGCATCCACCGGATCGGAGCGGTGGAGATCACCAGGGCGGACGGGAGCAGCGCGAAGCGCGGCGCTCAAGATGCTGCGACCGATGTCTGTCAGAGCGCCGAGAGCCTCTTCTTCTCGTCCGTTGCTGACGAAGCCAAGAACGATGGAGCCTTCGGTGACGGTGCCGGTCTTGTCCACGCACAGGGTATCCACGCGGCCGAGGGCTTCGAGTGAACGCACATTGCGGACGAGAACTCCCTTCTTGGAGAGGCGACGTGCGGCTGCGAGCTGGGCAGCGGTGGCGAGGAGCGGCAGGCCTTCCGGTACGGAAGCCACGGCAAGGCTCACAGCAGAGCCCACCAGCTCCTCCATCTTCCTGCCTCGTAAGAGTCCGACTCCAATCACTCCGATCCCCGACGCCAAAGCGACCGGAACCGTCAGCTCCATGAGCTGACGCATGCGTTGTTCGACGCCGCTCGGTCCTGCCTTGGCTCGAAACACCACGGCTCCTCTCTGAGCTTCGGTGGCGGTGCCGGTCGCGACCACCACGGCCGTCGCGCGCCCGCTGGCGATGGAGGTGCCGGCGTAGAGCATCGAGGACCGATCCGAGACTCCGTCTTCAAAGGAAGCCGCGGCGGATTTTGAAACCGGAAGGGACTCACCCGTCAGGCCAGAAGCATCCACTTCAAGAGCGCTTGCTTCCAGGATGCGGCAGTCGGCGGGTACGAGATCACCACTCCCCAAAAGAACGATGTCCCCTTTGACGAGCTTCTCGGATTTGATTTGCTCAGCCTTTCCGCTCCGCTTCACGAGCACCGGGATGCTTGCTGCCTGGGCCAGATCCAGGATCGCTCGCTCGGTGCGGAAACGCTGCACGCCACCCACCGTCGCGTTGGCTACGATCACTCCGCCCACCATAAAGGAATCAGCTGCGGATCCTGCCACCGCACTCAAACCCGCTCCTGCGGCCAGAAGGGGAACGAGCGGGTTGAAGAGCTCATCGCCGACGGCCCCTAAAAGTTCGCTGAGCGCACTCTTGCGAACGTCGAGAGGATGGAGACGCACGAGAGCGTCCTTCGAGGAAAGACCTTCCGGCTGCGTGCCCAGCCTCTGCAGAACGGCAGCGGGCTCCAAGGCGTGCCAGGGGGTAGGGTCGCGCGGGGGGGGCAGCGGTCTTTGACTGAATTCGCTGACGGCCCTGAGGCCGTTGGCCATCGAGAGCAGGGACGCCACGTTGACGACGGTCAGAACGCGCGAGGTAGTGAGGGACAGAAGGCCACCGACCGACGCCAGGGCGCCGAGAGTCGCGGCTCCAAGAGCGACATTGACGCTTTGTCGGCTCAGCTCGCGAGCAGCGCGGCTGGATTCGATCAAGAGCCGTACGTCTGTCAGATCATCTCGACAAAGGATATGAGCCGACCACGGAACTTGGGCTCCAGGAGGGACGAGAGCGATGGCCAGATCCGCAATGTCCAAGGCTCGCGAATCACCTTGAGCGACGACGCAAACCACGCGCCCCTCCCGCTGTAGTTCTCGAATCCCGCGGAAGAGTGCGTCCCCTCCTCCCAGGGTATCGTCTGCCGGTATCGATTGTAGGACTTCCGGATCATCGGAGGCGACCACGACGCGCATCGAAGAATCGTGAGCGGCCTGGACGAGCTCTTCGAGGCCCACCCGTGAGCGAATGCGGACCTCGATGAGGGCCAAGAGCTGCCCGTTGCGGTCGAGGGTGACTACCAGTTCACCGGCCTCCGAGAGCTCTCTGGCCTCGTTCCGCATGGCCGCCGGGAGTGTCACGTCCACGCGCCCCAGCGGCGCCAAGCGATAGCCGTCTTTTTCAGCAATGGAGAGAGGGGCGTCCGGATTGAAAAGGTTGTAAATGGCGCTCTGGGCACTCGGTTCGTCCACGTCGGCGCGAAAGACGGTCCGCCCGAGGCGTGCTGTTCCGTCGGGCATGAGATCGCCCTGAAGGACGAGACAATCGATGCGGTCGAGGCGTCGGAGCGCTTCCCGGTTCATCACCAGCACTTGACGCCGCGCGAGAAGACGAGAGATCCCGGCGCTGAAGACTTCTCGTCCGAGCTGCGCCGGGCGTGGGAGGCCGCCAAAGAGGGCGCCGAAGGCGCGTTGAACGCTTCTCGTCGAAAGAAAGCTGATCGCAAATCCGCCGAGCGCTACCGCCCAAGCGCGATCTCCATATTCCTCGATGGGTCCGCGGGGCAGCGGGACCGGGCGCTCTGGCACGGGTCGTGGCAAGGAGGCACCTGGTCCCGGACACAAGGTGTGCTCGCGTTGATCCCAGAGTCGACGTTGGGCCTGGAGCTCCGCGCTCAGGGCTCCTTTTTCGGCGATTCCGACGAGGGAATTGAGCGGTCTTTGCGCCGGTCCTTGCAGAATTCCGACGGCCAAAGCAAGCCACAGATCGGCGCGTTCTTTTCCGTACCGCTCTTCGAGGGGTCGGCGCAGGCGTGGAATCGACTGCACCACGGCAAGCCCTGACGCGAGCGCCCCCGCAAGCCGACTCTTGGGGAGGAAGCTAAACTTCAGAGCTGTGCCGATGATGAGACCCGCTGCATCCGCGACGAGTTCGAGCAGCAGCGCTTCTGCTGTCTCGACATCTGCCGGGTGCAGGTCGTTCTTCAGAGGGGCTCTGGCAAGCCCTGCTCGGAGCTCCGCCTCTGTGACGAGCCCCAAGATGTCGGTTTCGGACAGAGATCCCTTGCGGAAAGCCAGGACCGCGCGGCCGGTGCCTTGGTGCACCTCGGCCCAGTGAAGCTCCGGGAGCCTTTCCACCTGACGTGAGAGATACTCGCCCACTTCCGCAAGCTCGTGACTGGCGGCGGTACGGAGTTCCACATGCGCTCGCCCCTCACCCATCCAAAATCGCCGTTCACGAGGCGAAAAATGT
>CAYMQT010000240.1:0-3123 GCA_964392575.1 uncultured Polyangiaceae bacterium | reverse complement strand
GGGGGCCTGAGGGGGAAGATGCGCGCGGCTGATCGCCGTGTTACCGAGCGGCCATGAGCCAAAAGCCCCCCGAGAATGAGGGTCATCCGACCAGCGCGCCAGAGGATCGCCCACAGCAAAGCCAAGCAGAGCAAAGCCAAGCTCAGGGTCACCACGGCGAGCCTGACCACGAAGGACATCATCATCACGCTCACCCGGAGGACGGGGAGGCAGACGATGAGGAGGCCATGCGCGCGAGCGCACGACTGCTTGCGGCGATTCAGGGCGCTCAGTCCGGACTGAAGAGCAAGGTTACCGAATTCATGGAGGCCTTGACCGACGCGGTCCTCTACATTCCTTTGGCAGAGGACATGCCGGATACCCCGGACGGGGAACAGATCGAGTTCGAAGGAGAGCTGACGTTTCGTCCCCACATGATCCTGGGGGAAGATGAGACTATTTTTGCCGTGACTTACTCGGATCCCGCTTTGGTAGATCACATGCGAGAGGCCCTTGGCTGGGACACGTCCGGTCAGGAGTTGAAGTTCATTTGCGCGCCCGCCCACGTCGCCCTCGACCTCAGTCAGATTGCCATTGAAGGAACGGAGGTCGCCGGGCTGGTCTTCAATCCCGGCACCGAAGACGAACTTGTGCTCCGTCGCGACGAAGTTGCGAGTCTCATCGCGAAGCAGCCGATCCCCCTTGTCGGATACGTGGAAGAACTGACCCCGGAAGAGGAGGTGACCGTCGTCGAAGGAGCGGCGCCGCCTCCGCAAGCCTTGATGGACGCCCTTTTGCGGGCGAAAAGCGACATCAAGGACTTGGTGCAGGTGAACGTGCAGACGACGTTTGACCCGGAGCGAGATCGCGAGCCGCATCTCTGCATTACCCTGACCGTCATCGGGCGTCATGATCTCAACCGGAAACTCATCGCCGATCAGGTGATGGATTATGCGGCAGATCTTCTGCCACAGCCGGGCTACGCCGACATCATTTTCCGTGACGCACCCAATTGATCGACAAGAGTCTCCCTCCGCGGGGGTAGATCCGGGGGCAGACTCGCTCACCCGGCCGGATCTCCTCGCAGCAGCACGGACGCGCCTGTCTCGCGTGGAGAGGTTCAATTTATGGATCGTGAGAAGGTCGTTCGTTCCGGGATGGGTCGATTCCTTCATGCGCATGTGCCAGCGCTCGGTGGGACAAGGCTGGATTCATCACGCGAGCAAACATTTGCGCGTCACGTCAGGCCTTGCGCGCCTGCCAAACTTCTTCGAAAACGAGAGTCTGATTGTGGTGGCCAATCATCGGAGCTTCTTTGATCTCTACATCATCACCGTCGAGCTTTTGCGCCTCGGCTTGAAAAAGCGCATCATCTTCATGGTTCGCTCGGCCTTCTTCTACGATTCCCTTCTGGGCACCTTCGTCAACTTCACGATGAGCTTCCTCGCCATGTACCCCCCGGTCTTCCGTGAGCGGAAAAAGGCGGCCATGAATCTCTTGGCTTTGAGTGAATTGTCCTACCTTCTGCGCCAAGGGGGGTTCTTTTGTGGCCTTCATCCGGAAGGAACCCGCAAAAAAGATGATGACCCCTACACGTTTCTCCCGGCTCAAGCAGGGGTCGGTCGGGTCATCTACGAGTCTCGGGTTCCCGTGGTCCCCGTCTTCATCAACGGCCTAGAGAACAGCATCATTGCCCAGCTCAAGGGCAATTTCACTCGTAAAGGAAAGAAGATCATCACCGTTTTTGGCGCGCCCATCGACTTTGCGGATCTTTATGAGCAGGCCCCCGAAGCAAAGACCTACCGGGCCATCGCTGAGCGTTGCATGCAAGAGATCGGAAGCCTCTCGGCAGAGGAGAAGCAACTGCGTAGAGGAAAAGCGGGCTGCGTTGAAGAAAGGCTTGCTCCCTGACTAGATCCTGATCAAACTCCCCAGATGGAGGAGGGCTGGCAAGAGAAGGCGGCGGGGTTGATGTGCATCGGCCTTACGTCCCCTTCGCTGGATGACCAGACACGAGCGCTTCTGGACGCAGGTGTGGGCGGCGTCGTGCTCCATGCGCGAATGTGGGAAAGTCCCTTGGCTCTGGCCCAGATGGTCTACGAACTCAAGAGCTACGCGGGCAGAAAGATCTTCGTTGCCCTCGACTCTTCTAGTGGAGCAAGCGCATCTAGTGGAGCAAGCGCATCTAGTGGAGCAAGCGCATCTAGTGGAGCAAGCGCACCCGGTGAAGAAAGCGCAAGCGCTAGCGAGGGCCTTTTTGGCACCCTTTCGCCACACCGGATCGGAGAACTGGAAGATGTGGAGCGCGCCAGGAGCGACGGCGAAGCTCTCGGTCGACAGCTTCGACTCGTGGGTGTCGATCTCACGATCGGTCCGGTTCTCAACGAGACCGTCGCGCGTCTGGGAGCGGCCTTCATTGAAGGACAGCAGGCAGAAGGAGTGGCAGCCACGGGGAAGTACTTTCCGGGGATCGGAGAGACTCACCCTCTTCTGCCTTCGGCGCTATCGCAGCTGACTGTGGGTATCGAACAGCTTGAAGCAGAAGCGTTGCGCCCATTCATCGAGGGGATCTCCTGTCACATGGCTGGAGTTGTGGTGGGGCACACCGTTGTGACTGCGGTGGACGCTCAGCTGCCGGCTTCGCTCAGTCGGCCCGTCTTGTTCGGCCTGCTCCGCCAGCGGCTCGGATACCGAGGATTCGTGATGGCGGATGATGTCGATTCCCCTCCGCTCCGGACTTTTCATGTCAGAAGTCAGGTGGCAGTTCTCGGGGCGCAGAACGGAATTGACTGCTTTTTGTGCGTGCGCCGCCCAGGCTCCGCGCTTGAACTCGCCGAAGCGATTGCACGAGGGGTGTCGGAAGGGGTGGTCATGCCCGAGCGGATTGAGGCTGCACGCCGTCGCTTGGCTCCTCTCCTGCACCGCTACGTGAAATCCGCTTCCGTTCCTCCGGTCAGCCTCCGCGAAAGATCCGTCACCGAGAGCGAAACCTCCGTCGAGGACGGGGATCACCTGCTCTAGATCCAAGGATCGATTCTGCGACCCATGTGGGCCCAGGAGCGTCGAGTGCTGATGGCGAGCAGGAGAGCGGTGGCGAGAGCCGAGGAGAGCGCGACCACCCGGAGCAACTCCGCCTGAGAGTCG
>CAYMQT010000239.1:0-6221 GCA_964392575.1 uncultured Polyangiaceae bacterium | reverse complement strand
CGCCGATCCGGACGCCCATCGCGTGTCAAGCGCCCCCCCCACCCACCGAAGAGACGCCTTCGCCCGAAGCGGAAGAACCAGCCCCCGCGATCACTTCAGCAACGGCCCCAGAAAAAACGACGACGGCTCCTTCGAGGGCAGCCCCGAGCAAGAATCCCCTCGAAGCACTCACTTCCGCATTTGCCAAGCGTCAGGGAGCGGTGCAGGCCTGTTTCAAAGCCAACGCGGGGGCCGTTTCAGGCTCACCACAGCTCACCGTCACATTTCAGGTAGCCGCGAGCGGCGCCGTCAACTCAGCCTCCCTGAGCCCGGCCGCCGTCGCCGGGACAACCCTCGGCCAATGCATTCTCGGTGTGGCCCGTAGTACGCAATTCCCGCCGCAAGATTCCGCCATCGGATTTTCCATTCCGATCATGATGCGTGTGGTGAACTAATCGGTTGACGAAGCGGCGATCTTACCTGAAGTTTCCCTGTCCGTATCGGTATCGATATGAGAACACTGTGATTCAGGTGCGCGCATGTGCGACAGAAACCCCCTCGCCTGTCGCGCAGCTCACTCGCGTTTTTCGCTCTTGTCGGATCTTATGAGATCACCCGTCAAACGCATCTAGTCGAGACGGAATTCCCAAACGATTTCGAGAGCGACAACCTGAAGGCACCTTGTCAGAAGGCTGCTCCGGAGTCATGTTTGTCTCATGGGACAAGTCATCGAACTGCGGACTCGACAGCCCTTGCCGGTCACGGTGAGCCCACGCGCTCGTCGAGCAGCACAGCGGCAACAAGAGCGAGAAGCGGCCCTGCGCCAAGCCCACATGATGCTCGCCTCCGCGTTCTGTACGACGGCTCTTCTTATGCTTGCGCTGGGTCTTTTGGCGCGCGCGTAAGCGCGCGGTGTCTTCTCAGGCAGAGCAACCTTCATAGTCCCAGGTTCAATCCTGCGACCAGAAGGACTCCCCCCATCCACTGTCCCACGTTGTGCGGTTCTTCCCGCTCCCGCCCACCGGCATCAAAGGACGAAGTGCGGCTCACCGAACGCAGATCGCGGTCGAAGAGCCCCATGAGACCGACGAAAAAACGGTTCCGCTCCCCAGTTGCATAGCCGGCGAGAACACGGCCGCCCAGGTAGGGAAGAACGGCGGAGACTCCAGGATCTTGTTCACCAAGAGGTTGCGACAGACTTCCGCCTACGCCGCTATAGAAATGTACGCCACCAGCTCCCCAAAGGTGAAGACTCCAAGGATCACCAAAGGTGATGCCGGTGATGCCTCCCAGAGAAACCATCGTCGTAGTTGGGAACCATCCCGCAGCTCTCACCTCCGTCCCCACTTCCCACAGCGCGTACCTATACTTCAATGTGAGATCGAACTCGACTCCCATCCCGTGCAGACCGCCAGATGCTCCCACCCCTCCCAGGACAGAAAGGTCCTGCTTCTGGTCTGCTTTCTGGGCCCAGACGGCATCCGGTGTGGAAACGAGGACAGCGAATGCGAACAACTGCCAGCGTGAGCTTGGAACGACGTACGAGCGATTCATCATGTCGCCAATGCTGTATGCACCAAACCGATAGTGTCCGTCGATAAGATTCGCGTGATCGAAAGCGGCGTTCCGTCCCGGATCTGTCGAAGTGCGCCTTCTGGGCTCCCGTCGAAGCCAGCTACAGACACGTCACCCGGCCCGATACACCTTTGGACATGACTGTTCGCATGCAGCCGAGGGCCAATTCATCGTTGCCAAGCACCACCGCCGTAGGGGCCGAGCGGCGCTTGTGCCTCAAAAAGTGCCCTGGTACCCTCGTGGAACCGATTCCATCTTTCCCGGAAGAGAAACAGATCCAGGACTCAAGCCCATGGCAAACGAATATTTTCCCAAGGTCGAAAGCATCCCCTTCGAGGGCCCGAACTCAAGCAAAGAGCTTGCCTATCACTACTACGACAAGGATCAGAAGGTCCTTGGGAAGACCATGGAGGAGCACCTGCGACCGGCCGTTTGCTACTGGCACAACTTCGCCTGGCCTGGCAGCGACGTCTTCGGCGAGGGGACCTTTTCTCGTCCGTGGCATCAGGCCGGCGATCCCATGGAGCTCGCCAAGCACAAGCTGAATGTCGCTTTCGAGTTCTTCGAGAAGCTTGGCCTGCGCTACTTTACCTTCCACGACCGTGACATCGCCCCTGAGGGTGAAACTCTGGCCGAGAGCCACAAGAACCTCGATCTCATCGTGGAGCTCATGGCGGAGAAGATGCAAAAAACGAACAAGGAACTCCTCTGGGGAACGGCCAATTGCTTTTCGAACAAGCGCTACATGAGCGGCGCATCCACGAACCCCGATCCCGAAGTTTTTGCCTACGCTGGGGCCCAAATCAAAAAGGCCATCGACGTCACCAAGCAGCTCGGGGGACACAACTACGTGCTTTGGGGCGGCCGAGAAGGGTACGAATCCCTCCTCAACACCAACATCAGCCTCGAACTGGACAACATGGCGCGCTTGCTCAGCATGGTCGCCGATTACAAGCACAAGATCGGCTTCAAAGGTCGCCTGCTGATTGAACCCAAACCCAAAGAGCCCACCAAGCATCAGTACGACTTTGATACCGCGACGGTGTTCGGCTTCCTCAAGAAGTACGGTTTGGAAAAGGAGTATCAAGTCAACATCGAGGCCAACCACGCCATCCTCTCGGGCCACACGTTCCAGCACGAAATCGAGGTCGCCTTCCAGAGCGGCATTTTTGGCAGCATCGACATGAACCGCGGAGACTCTTTGCTCGGGTGGGACACGGATCAATTCCCCATCGACCTTTCGGAAACCGCTCTCGTGCTGCTCGTGATCCTCGAAAACGGCGGCATGGGCTCGGGCGGAATGAACTTCGACGCCAAGCTCAGGCGTCAGAGCATCGACCCCGAGGACCTGTTTCACGCTCACATTTGCGGAATGGATACCCTCGCCCGCGCCCTGCTCGTCGCGGAAAAGATGCTCAATGACGGCAAGCTGAAAGCCCTCAAAGAGCAACGCTACGCAGGCTGGAAGCAGGAGCTTGGACAAAAGATCACCTCGGGCCTGTCCCTCGAAGAGCTTTCAGATTTGACCCTCCAGCGAGGCCTGAATCCGAAGCCTCGCTCTGGTCGTCAAGAAGCGCTCGAAGCCCTCGTGAACCGCTATCTGACCTCGTGAACCGCTATCTGACCTCGTGAACCGCTATCTGACCTCGTGAATCGCCGTCTGTAAACGGAGGGGTTTCCCTGAAGCGAAGATCCTGGCAGGTTCCGCCCGAAAATGATTCAGCTCGACTCGGTCACCCGACACCACGGCAGCCAGCTCCTCCTTCTGGACGCCAGTCTGGCGGTCTTTCCCGGCGAACGTGTGGGTCTCGTCGGACCGAACGGCGCCGGCAAGTCCACCGTCTTCCGCATGCTCGTGGGACACGAGACCCCGGACAACGGACAGGTCACCGTCGAAAAGGGTATCGTGATCGGATTCTTCGACCAGAATGTGGGGGAGATGTCGGGCGAAAGTGCGCTCGAAGCGACGATCAGCGGCGCAGGAGAGATTTCTTCGATCCGAAGAGAGCTTGCCGAGCTCGAAAGGGACATGGCCGATCCGGAAAAGTCCGACGAGCTTGAGGGGATCATCGAGCGCTTCGGTGTGGTGCAGGCTCGCTTTGACGAACTCGACGGTTACGCCTTTGAATCGCGGGCACAGGAGGTGCTGGCCGGGCTCGGTTTCGATGACGGGATGATCGCGGGAGACGTAGGAGCCCTCTCCGGTGGCTGGAAAATGCGTGTCGCCCTCGCGCGCGTGCTCTTGATGAAACCGGACGTCCTTTTGCTCGACGAACCCACGAATCATCTCGATATCGAATCCATCATCTGGCTCGAAGGCTTCTTGAAAGGGTATAGTGGTGGGCTCATCATCACCTCTCATGACCGCGCCTTCTTGAACCGGATCGCGACGCGCATCGTCGACATCGACGCGGGCGATCTCGTGAGTTATTCCGGCAACTACGATTTTTATCAGGAAAAGTACGCCGAGCGTCGCAAACAGCAAGAAGCCAGTTACGCGCGTCAGCAAGCCATGCTCGAAAAAGAGCAACGCTTCATCGACCGTTTCAAAGCCCGGGCCAGTCACGCAGCACAGGTCCAATCTCGCGTGAAGAAGCTCGATAAAATCGAGAAGATTGAGCCGCCGAAGACCCGCAAAATCGTCGATTTCGACTTTCGCGACCCGCCGCGCTCGGGGGACGACGTGGTTCAGCTCACGGGGGTCAACAAGGCGTACGGCGAGAAGGTCATCTACAAGAATTTCGACTTTCACATCCGGCGCGAGGAGCGCTGGTGCGTGATGGGCGAAAACGGCGCCGGTAAAAGCACTCTGCTCAAGCTCGTGACCGAGACACAGAAGCCGGATTCTGGAGTGGTCAAAGGGGGAGCCAGCGTGAAAATGGCCTACTTTGCTCAGCACGCGATGGAAATCCTACAGCCGAACAAAACGGTCCTCGAGATGGTTCAGGGACAGTTTCCCCTCGCCAACTTGGGCGTCGTACGCACCCTGCTCGGTGCGTTTCAATTTTCAGGCGACACCGTGGAAAAGAAGTGCAGCGTGCTTTCCGGCGGGGAGAAGGCGCGTCTCGTTCTCGCCATCATGATGTTCGACCCGCCCAACTTCCTGGTCATGGACGAACCGACGAACCATCTCGACATCGACACCAAGGAGATGCTGGTGCGCGCCCTCTCGAACTTCTCCGGCACGCTCTTGTTCGTGTCCCACGACCGTTCGTTCCTCTCCGCCCTCTCCACCCGCGTTCTGGAGCTCACCTCCGAAGGACCCCGCGTTTATCATGGCGGCTACGACGAGTACGTCGAAGAAAGTGGACACGAAGCGCCCGGCCTCCGCGCTTAAAGCGCATCTAGCCGCCCCTCACCCCCAATAGATGAGGCGAGCGTCGGCGGAGGTTTTCTCGGATCGAGGACCGCGTCCGCGCACATACCAATCGCATGATCGAAACGACCATGGATGAGGTGGCCAAAGCCCCGGAACTCTCAGGAAGGGCGCCGTCGAGCGCTCAGACGCAGGATCCATCGTCGCCTTCTGGTGTGCTCTCGGTCAGGGAGAAGGTGGGGTACGCGCTCGGTGACAGCGCATCCAATTTCTACTGGAAGGTCTTCGAGTTCTATCTCCTCTTCTTTTACACGGACGTGTTTGGACTCACTCCGGGTGACGCCGCTCTCTTGCTCCTGATTTCTCGGATCTGGGACGCCATCAACGACCCCATCATGGGCGCGATCGCGGATCGCACCCACACGCGGTTCGGCAAGTTTCGCCCCTACCTGATCTGGATCGCGATTCCGATTTGGGCGGCTGGGGTGATGATGTTCACGACTCCCGCGCTGGATGCGAGCGGCAAGCTCATCTACGCCTATGTCACGTACATCTTCATGATGATGATGTACACGGCCATCAACATCCCCTACTCGGCGCTCATGGGGGTCATCACCCCGAACACCCAGGAGCGTTCTCAACTTTCCTCCTGGCGCTTCATCGGAGCTTTTGTGGTCGCCCTCATCGTGCAGACCTTCACCATGAGGTTTGTGGGATGGGCTGGAGGGGAGAATCAGGAGCGCGGCTGGCAACTCGTCATGATCGTCTACGGCGGGATCGCCGCCCTCTTATTCGTAGTCAGCTTCCTCACGACAAAAGAGCGGGTTCTGCCGCCCGAAAAGCAAGAGTCTGACCTCAAACAGGACGTTTTGGCACTCACTCAGAACGTCCCTTGGCTGATCATGTTCGGCATGGGCGTGCTCGTGATCGCGGGCTTCGCCCTGCGGGGCGGCACCCTCATGTACTATTTCAAGTACTACCTCCAGGATGAATCCGCCTTTGAAGCGTTCATGTTTTCAGGCGGAATTGCAGCGCTCGTAGGCACCTTTCTCATGCCCTGGGGAACGCGCTGGCTGGGGAAGCGGGCTCTCTACGCGGTCTGTATGGGCGGCGCCGGAATCCTCACCATCCCGTATTACTTCCTCACTCCAGACCAGATGGGCCTCATCTACGCACTCAACATCGCCGTCGCATTTCTCCTCGGCCCCTGCGCCCCGCTCATCTTCGTCATGTTCACGGACACCGCAGACTATGGAGAATGGAAAACCGGACGGCGCACGACGGGGCTCGTCATGGCCGCTGCGATGCTCGCCCTCAAATTCGGAGGGGCCATCGGCGGCTACGCCAACGG
>CAYMQT010000238.1:0-6223 GCA_964392575.1 uncultured Polyangiaceae bacterium | reverse complement strand
GGTTGGGGGCGAATCCATCAAAGCAAGCGATACCGTAAACACGACCGAACACCTCAAGGCGGGAATTCGATTTCATCTCGAAACCGACGCGCTGTTTCACCAGACAGAGACGTTCCTGGATCTCAACCGGCGCGCCCTTTCCCTGTTTCGCCAGGCAGAGATCTCTAGAGGTCCTGCCCGTGCCGCAGCGCACATGGGCGTCGAAATGTTGTTTGATGGGCAGCTTGTAAAAAGCGAAGCGTTTGCCGTCGGATACCTGAACGCCCTTGAGTTTGGCGCCGAAGCTGACGAGCTTTCCGACTCGTGGGGAAGCGCGGGAAAATCCATAAAGCTCCTCTGTCGGCACCTCGCCGAGCGGGGAGTGCACATCCACACGGCTACGGCTG
Source organism: uncultured Polyangiaceae bacterium (assembly GCA_964392575.1). Taxonomy (GTDB): domain Bacteria; phylum Myxococcota_A; class Polyangia; order Polyangiales; family Polyangiaceae; genus NIC37A-2. The sequence goes on along the minus strand of CAYMQT010000238.1, from coordinate 5,837 downwards.
AACGCTTTGCCTACCGGATCGCTCACGCCCTTTCAGGGCGACCCCGACTTTCTCCTACCGAGAGTGAGGCCGCGGCCATGACCACCATCCTGCTCGATTTCGCAGATCTTCCTCAGAAGACCGACTCCCTGCTCGATGAGCTCGGGCTCCTGTTCCAAGAGCCCTATCGACCGGGTTTTCAAGGTGCTAGACTTGGTGTTTGATGTGGACCATGAAGTTTCCTCTTCGACTCATGCTCTTTCACGCGCTCTTTTTTGTGGCGCTCCTCTTTACGAGACCCGCCCCCGCCTCTGGCGTGATCAAGCAACCGGGCAATCACAACGCCTACTCTTTTGAACTTGAACCACAGCTCGCGGTACGGACCCACGTACCCTGTTGCTACTACGGGACTTACTACGGCTGGTCAGGGTTTGGGCCCGGCCTCCGGGTTGCCATTCCGTTCATGCACAACGGCCCAGTTCAGGAAATCAACAACAACATCGGAATCTCCTTTGGCGGCGCCCTGACCTTCCACGGCAACAACTCGCTCAACACCGGAGCCACCGTCCTCAATCTCCCGGTCGCCTTTCAGTGGAACTTCTATTTTACGGAAATCGTCAGCGCATTCGGTGAGGTCGGTCTGAACACCCCGATCACCTTTGGCCGCGGCTATAGTCAATTCAACGTGGAACCGCTCATTGCGGGCGGAGGGCGCTTTCAATGGAACAAGGTGGGCGTCGTCGTCCGCATCGGCTACCCTCTGTTCTCCGTCGGGGCCAATTTCCAGTTCTAGGCGGATCCACTCCCGCTCAGACACCCGGGCGCGGTAGAGTTTTCTATGGCCACGAACGCCGACAACCAGAATATTGCGCGCAAGGTTTTCGAGGATCTGCGCAAGCAAATCCTGTCCAGCACTTTGGGCCCGGGGGAGCGCCTGCCCGGCGAGCGAGAACTCGCTTCCCGCTACGGGACCAACAGAAATACATTGCGTGAAGCGGTGCGGCGTCTGGAGCAAGCACGCCTGGTCACCGTGCGTCACGGGCAGGGAGTCACGGTAGCGGATTTCCGACGAACCGGGACGATGGATCTTTTGGCCCCGCTCTTCGAGGCCTCCTCCGATTACACCGAGCTCAGTCAGATCGTTCAAGACATCCTGCCCGCGCGCCTTTTGGTTTTGGAGTTCGCCGCCAAGCTCGCGGTACAGCGCGCGGATCGGACCGATGTCGAAAGACTGAGGGACATCACCGACCTGATCATCTCGGCGTCGGAGAGCGCTGATGCCGCCGTGATCGCCAAGGGATTTCAGCGCTGGCTCGAAGCGCTCATCGACGCGGGGCATTCCGTCGCCATGCGCTGGGTAGCCAACCCGTTTTTGGATTCCTTCCGCGAACTCTTGGAACGATTTCCGGAGGTCTGGGTGATGGATAGCAGCTTCCCTGATCATCTGCGCTCTTTCATCGTGGCGCTCGAAAACGGAAGTGAGGAAAAAGCGGTCGAAAGCCTGCGCATTTATTACGGAAAGATCGATGCCGCCGTGCGCGAGGGTTTCGGGGCCATTGCTGCTCTTTCCGCCCACGGAATTCCCAAGGAGGAAGCGCCTGAGTTGGTCTCCCATGACTCTCAGAGTAACGTCACGCCCATCGACATTCACGCGACGAGGGCACGGGGTAAGCACCAACGTCCATGACCATACTGATCGCAGGCTACGGCTACCTGGGACAGAAGCTGGGAGAGATCCTGATTTCCACCGGACACGAAGTAGTCGGCGCCAGGCGCAGTGTCCCTCAAGACCGCAGTGTCCCTGAAAACCGCAGTGCCCCTCAAGAACAGGGCCTCGTCAAAGAGGTCCAGGCAGACTTCTCGCATCCCATCCTTTCCACTCTTCCCGAGCATGTGGATCAGATCGTCTACGCTGTTTCGGCCGATGAAAGATCGGAAGACGCTTATCAGATCGCTTATCCGCTGGGCGTCAAAAATCTCAAGCAGCGTTACCCGGGCGCGCGCTTCCTTTTCGTCTCCAGCACGTCCGTCTACGATCAATCCGAAGGCCAACGAGTGGATGAACAAAGCGAGGCCAAGGCTTCTGGTTTTGCCCCCGAAGCTCTCCGCAAAGCCGAAGAGATCGCCCTGGCCCAAGGCGGGAAAAGACGGGCGCATGTCGTGATGCGTGCGAGCGGGATCTACGGTCCTGGCCGAAGCCGCTTCGTCACCTCACTCCGAGACCGTTCCCTCGACCCTGCTGAGGGTTCCCTCTACACCAATCGCATTCACAGAGACGATCTCGCACGAGCCATCTCGTTCGTTCTGGGCCGCTCGGAGGAAGGGGGCGTCTTTATCGCCAGCGATGAATGTCCGGCCACGCTGCAGGAAATACAGCTCTTCTTGCACGAGGCTCTACCCCCAAAAAGTGTGCCCCCAGGCGGCCAAGGATCAAGGGCAGACGCACAGAGCCCCACGCGCACGCGGAAAAGTCGCCGCTTGTACCCTGCGCGCCTGCGCTCACTCGGCTTTCAGTTTACGTATCCCGGCTTCCGGGAAGGCTATCGGACGCTTCTTGAGTGAGCCCAGTGCTTTGAAGCAAGAGCCGCGCGGATTTCCGAAATCAGAAAAGACGCAAGGCACGATCCACAGCGGAAATCACGAGCGGGATTTCGTCGTGATGATTTGAAAAGTGAGGGGAGAGCCTGAGCAGGCCGTCCGGAATACTCACGAAAATGCCTTCCTCGCGGAGCGCCCGCGCAAAGGGACCAGGCGTGATTCCACGAGGAAATTCAAAGCTGAGTAGGGTGCTGCGAAGGTTGGGGTCAAAAGCGCGCAGAGAACGAAAGCCGCGACCGATCAACTCAGCCTCCACCGCGTCGTGGTAATCTTGGACGTGATTCAGGATGGCCTGGGGGGAAAGCCTCCGACAGATTTCAAGGCCTGATTCTAGCGCCACAAACGCTACTCCTGCTGCCGTGCTCCCTTCAAAGACACTGGCGGTGTCAAGAAGGTCTCGGTCGTATCGCAAGTGACCCGCTCCTGCGAAAAGGAACTGATCGCCCGAAGGGTGACTGAGCCAACCGGCCGTCACAGGAGTGAGTTCTCGAAGCAGATCGGGAGAAAGATACGAGAGTCCTGCCCCCTCCAGGCCCAGCAGCCATTTGTGCGCGCCCACGAAAAATGCGTCTACCTCAAGCGCGCCCAAGTCCTGCTCGGTGACGCCAGCTCCCTGAATTCCATCCACGAGAACCCGCACAGAATACTCCTTCGCGAGAGCAACCATCTCGGCGATCGGCATTTTGAGCCCGGTCTGAAACTGCACCGCGCTCACCGCGAGGTAACGGACACAGCGGCCCTCGGGGGGTCGCTCAAAAGCAAGCTTGAGCTCCGTCAGAAGTTCTTGCGTAAAGGTGGGCGAAGTGGGAGCGGGGAGCTTGAGCAGCGAAACGTGCGCCTGCTTCGCACGCGCCGCGAGTTGCCAGGGCGTCACGTTGGCGGGAAACTCTCCCTCAAACGTCAGCAGCACATCCCCTTGCGCCCAGGGAAGCGCGAGCGCGACATCGGTGATCCCGCGCGTGCAGCCCGCCGTGAGGGCGATGCTGCTCGGCTGAACGCCAAACAGCTGGGCCGCCGAAATGCGCAAGCGCTCCCGCTGCTCTTGATAAATGGGAAAGCTCCCTACACCGAGGCGCGAGACCATCTCGATCAAATGCGCGACGGCGCTCGTCACACAGAGGCTCGCCGGAGAGATGGCCGCATGAGCGAGGTAGGCCTTGGCATCGAGGTTCGGAAACAGACCGCGATCCCCCAGAGTAGGCTCGGGTACCCCGGGGAAATGCAGCGGGGCGGAAGCGAGAGGGGACGGAGACACGGAGCCAATAGAACACAGGGCGCTTTGCCGGAGAACAGTCCTGCTGAACTGGTCTTTTTCTCAGTGCCGCTCAAATGTTCACTGATTTTCTGTTCCCATCCTTGATCGCCGGTGGTAGGAGCCCTGTGTTGGCCCCATCGGTTTCGAGTAAGGTGCCCGGCTCTCTGGAAGATGGCTCTGTTTCAGACCTTGTTCCGGAAGCCCGAGGCTTCGTCGCGGAGTTCGACCGCCTCGCTCAGCGGCTTCCCACTGCCGCAGAAAGCGAAGCTGCTCAGAAATTGTCGGGCGGATGTTCAGTGTGGGCCGCAGGCCTCAGGCCAGAGGCCGCGTGTCACCTCGCCCTCTCCCTCTGCCAAGCAAACGGCTGGAGCGTTCTTTTCCTCTCGCCGGAGAGAGACCTGCTTGAACACCGTCAGCTGCGTCTGAGGACTCGGAGTCCCTGCCAGATGCTGGAGAAGGTGACCGTACGCGGAGAAGGTGGACAGGCGTATTTCGCGACCCCTGATCGTCTCGATCCGGCAAAGCTGGCGCGCGCCTTCGGTGCTGCCGGACCTGACCTGGTGGTGCTGGAAAACGCGCACGTCACGTCTGAAACTTGCTACGCTTATCGGCCCAGTCAAAAAGCGCTCAAGACTCTTCTCGCCGCGTTCAAAACTTCACGGATCCTCGCCTCTGCACCGGCGCGCGGTCAGGCGCAAATGGCGGAGATCGGCAAGCTCCTGGGACTTTCGGCCTTCACCCAGAAGCGACTCCGGGAGCAGGCCTACGTCGAGGAGACCCTTCTACCTCCGGACTTCGCTCTGCGCATCGAAGCAGAAGAATCCTCCGTGCTGGCACAAATCGTCGGGCCGCTGCCGCGGCCTGCTCTCGTGTTTTGTAGCACCCCGGCCCAGGCAGACACCGTCTACGCCCGGCTCGTCGCCGAACAAGTTCCTGTCCACCGGTATCACGCTGGCCTCCCGGAGTCCGAGCGCGCGCGGGAGCTTCTTCACTTCACCCTGCCCGGGAGACGCGCGGTGATGGTTGCCGTCAGTGGATTCGGGCCGGCCAGCGGCTTCGCGGGTGAACCCACGAAAGGCCTTTCGGAAGGTTTCGGTCCCGGATACGCACGAGAAGATCTGCGCGCCATCGTTCATTTGTGCGCCCCGTGTAGCGTGGATCAATATGTACAAGAACTCTCGCTCTTGTCGCGCAAACCCGGCGAATCTGCGGTTGCGCTCATGGTCTACGACCCGGCGCACTTGGCGCTGAATCTCGCTCTCTTGGAGAGAAAGCGGCCCACGAAGGAGTTGCTTGATGCCGTCGTGGCGGTACTGCTCCGTCATCCTGTCGGGGCCGAAATTGCGCTGTCGGAGTTGATCGAAGCGGCCGGAGGATCTCAAAAGAGCGTCGAGGCGGTACTGCGGTTCTTGGCAGACACTCAAGTCGTGTCCCTCAGCCGGGACACCGTCCGCACCACGGCCAGCATGACGGAGCTGACGAGCGCCTTCACGGATCTCGGGCTTGCCTTTGAGAGCCTACACCGCCTCGATCCTTCCCGCGCTCAAGAAGTCGCAGCTCTTTCGGAATCCGATGGATGCCGCGCGATCACCCTCGCCAGATTGTTAGGAAGGCAAGGTTTGGGAGGGCAAGGTCTAGGAAGGAGGGGGCCCGGAAGTAAAATAGACAGCGCTGCTTGTGGTATGTGTGATGTTTGTGATCCGGAAGCAAAGCGCAGTTATCATGCGACGCGGTCCCGATTGGTCGATCCGCGCGACCCTGACTCCGGTTTGGTTCAGGGGACGGAGATCACTCGTCGTCGCCGCTCACCCGCTCGGGGAGTCGGAACCGACGAGGAGCCCTTCCCTGAAGGCGATGAAGAAGAGGAAGATTTCCTCTTCGAGCCTGAATTTCTTTCGGGTCACTAGAGCTTTTCTAGAACGCATCTGCGTATCTCATCCGTCCCTCCACACTAATCGACCTCGCCCATAGGGCGAGGGATTAGGAAGGCCCCTCCGAAGGGGCC
>CAYMQT010000237.1:3197-6312 GCA_964392575.1 uncultured Polyangiaceae bacterium | reverse complement strand
CCTTCACTTCGGGACCTAGATCGTTCACCCAGGCTTCGTTGCCTGGTTTGACGGCCCAACCGGTGATCTTGGTGGTGATGCCATCGCCGTAGGGGAAGCAGTCGTGGTCGCCGAGCGCGCGGAACCAATCGTTGAACCACTCCTCGACCGACGACGCGAGCTGACTCTTCACGGTAGCGCTCGGCGCGCTGGTCGCGCCCCAGCGCACGCACAGGTTGATCTGCCCTTCTCCCTGGATGACGCTGTCGAGTAGCCACGCCTGACGGCTCTCGATGTTGTTGCCGAGCTGCGCGTCCCAACTCTCCTGAACCCAGTCGGCGACGTCCGCGGGGGGCTCGGGAGGCGGTGCCGAGTCGTCGCACGCCTGTGAACCGCCACTCCCGCCACCAGAGCCAACGTTCGTGCCGCCGCTCCCAGCCGCGCCGCCGCTCCCACCATCGCTACCGGACGAGCCCCCGCTCCCACCGGCCCCGATCCCGTTCGAACCTCCGGAACCGAGACCGTCCGAGCCGGAACCCGACGTACTCGAACCACCCGAGCCGCTGTCATCGGACGCGTCGCCACAAGCGGGCAGCACGGCGAGTAGAATGGGCAGGCAGGAAGCGATAGCTAGGTTGCGGCTCATCGGGGACACCTCGTTCAGGTGTGTTGTCCGACGGCGTCCGATTCATGCTCATTTCTTCGCGAGCGCTGGCGTCCCCTGGCGCAGGAGCAGAACCGAACATGCAGCCTGGCCGTGATTGTACAGCCGACGACGTGTCCCGGTGAGAGATCGGGCGGGAACGGCAGCGCGGTGAGTCGGTTCGGGTACTCGCCGACCGACGCGGCGCTCAGCCTTCGCGACGGAGTCGACGCGGAATCACGAGCGGGAAGACGGGCTCTTCACCGCTCTCCCACCCGGCGACGAACGACTCGGCCGCGAGCTCGTCCGAGCCGAATAGCTCGAACTCCGTACCGATGCTCGGATCGTCGACTGCGCTCGAGAATAGATCCTGCTCCGAACCGAACAAGTCACTCCCAAAGAGCTGTGTACCCGCTGGCAGCTCGGACGTGAGTTCGCGAGGAACGGCGGGGGCCGCGAGCGAACGAGCGGCGCCGCTCGGCACCGGCGCTTCGCCTTTCACTGCGACGTAGGAAGCACGATCGCCCGAAGGCGAATCGGGCGGCGCGGTCTCGCGCGCGACGCGAGCCGTCAGGTGTTCCGGCTCCGCGTACAGATCGGGGAACGAGAGTTCGAGCGAGTCTCCGGTGAGATCGAACTGGATCCGATCGCGGCAACGCGGACAGCGCGTGGTCCCCCGCCGACCTTCGATGCTCGCGAGCAGACGAGCTGCATGACGGAGCTTGAGCCCACACGACGGACACTGAATGGCTAGCGCAATCAACGGGAACCCCTCGGCCGCACCCGGCTCTTCGACCGGACGTACAGTCTGAATACGATTGTACAGCGATAGAGGCTCGGGGCGAGCCACGTCGAGCGCATCGAGCCACGAATTTCTCGGGGAAATCCGGGGGAAACTGTGCTTGCTCTCGTGCGGGAACGAAGATCTCGAAGGCGTCCGCCTGATCACTCGAGGGTCTGGCTGGCGGCGATGCTCAGATCGCCCGTGCCCTTCTCGTTGCCCTTCGCGTCGAGGATCGTGAGCGGGCCCTTCAAATCGATCCCCACGATCCAAGCGCCGTCCGGCCTGACCTGGAGCTCGCCCTTGAGCTTCGCGCGCACGCGGAGTCCAGCGCTCGCGATCTTCTGTGTCATGGTCAAGGTCACGTCGAAGTGCGCTCGCTCGGCTTCGATCTTCGTGAGGAAAAACTCGGTGCCATCGATGAGCGTATTTCCGTCGTCCTTGATTCCGAGCGCGCTCAGCATCGTATCGGACGAGGGCATCAGCTTTTCTTCGAGCTTGAGCGCGCGCTCCGGCAAGAAGTCGGCGTCCCGGCTCTTCTCGAAGAACGAGCCATATTCATCCTTGATGAGCTTCACCGTCGCGGCTGGCACTTTGTCGCCGCCGGAGTTGAGCGCCGTCAGCTTGCCGTCGTCGTCGCGCGTGACGACGTACGCAGAGCCCGCGAGCGGACTGACGCTCTTCTTCTCGCTCCCGGTCCCGTCCTGGGACGTCGTGTAGAGCTCCTTCACGTCCACGCTGCCCTTGGTGACGCGAAACTCGTCGGACGCCTTCACCTCGAAGGCCGCCTCCATCACGGACGACTCACGAAATGCCTTGTCGCCCATCGTGAACTTGGACGACGTCTTGCGCGTGAAGCTCGCCTTGGTTCCTGCGGCCGGCACCTTCTTCACGAAGGTCACCTCCGTCGGCTTCGCGGGAGCGGGGGGTGACGATGGCGCCGGAGTTGCGGGGGCAGCGGAGGTCTCGCTGGCTCGTTCCGGCCCTGCCTGCTTTTGGTCGCAGCCCGTGAGAACGAGTGTCAGCGCGAGGGAGAATGCGGAGAGTCGGACCATGGTGGGCGCCAGGCTACACCAGAGCGCTTCTGGAAAATAGGACCCCTCCACCGAGCGCACTCGCGGGCGCCCGAGGGGCGCGGGAAAAACGCGCACGACTACCGCCCTGGGCTGGAATATTCACGAGTTTCAGGCTGCTTTGCAGCCGATGCTCCCGCTCGCGACTGCCTCGCTCTTTGCTCTCGTCGTTGAACTGAGCAACCCGGCGCCGTCCGCCGGAGCGCTGTCGGGGCCACGCCTGGCGCTCGTCGCGCTGGGCCACGCACCTCCTGCCAACCTCGTCTCCCTACCCCTCGCTCACGGACCCGATGCCCCTCCTCCGTCCGAACGCGACAGCGACTGCGATGGCCTCACCGACGAGGAGGAGGAGCGCCTCCGGCACGGCCCCGCGGGAGCTCGCACCGATCCGCTCTGGCCCGACACCGACCTCGACGGCATCACGGACGGCGCCGAGCTCGGTCGCACGACCTCCGTCGATGCGCGCTGTCACGGGGTGGTGCTCGACACCGATCCCAGCACCACCTCCTCACCGGTGCTCGCCGACTCGGACGGCGACGGTCTTCCCGATGGCTACGAAGATCGCAATCGCAACGGCAAGCTCGATCCTGGCGAGACCTCACCCACGGCGCGCGACTCTGACCTGGACCTGGCCTCCGA
>CAYMQT010000237.1:0-3187 GCA_964392575.1 uncultured Polyangiaceae bacterium | reverse complement strand
GAGCGCCTCGCGGGGACCCACCCCGCGCGCAACGCCTTCAATACCATCCCCGAGCCGATGATCTACGACCTCGTGCGCGGCCTCGACGCCGAAGCGGGCGAGGTCGAGGTGAACGCGCTCGTTCGCATTTTGCCGCACAGTGAGGGCACGCAGCTGTTCTACGCGCCCGAGATCGAGCTCGCGCTCCTCGACGGATTCGCCATCGAGCTCGAGCTCCCGCTGGCGAACGAGCGGCTGGAAGCGGTGAAGGCGGCGATGCAAGCCACCCTGGTGCGCGGCGAAAATGGACGCTGGGGTCACGGCCTCCAGCTGCTCGGCGAGGCTTGGCTCCACGAGCCCGGGATGCTCGTGGCGCTCACGCACATCGGGCAAGCGCGCCTCGGCGAACGTTGGACGCTCGGCACCATCATCGGTCCCGAGCTCGTGTACGACCAGCGCGCGCTGCGCTTGCATGCCGCGGCTCTCGTCAACGCCACGCTCGGCTACGCCGTGGCGCCGCTCGTGGTCACCGCGCTCGAATCCAACCTGCTCATCGACGACGCTGGCGGCTTGGCCTGGCGCGCCACGCCACAGGTGCACGTGCAGGTGAACCACCACTTCCGCATGCAAATGGGCATGGGCGTCGAAGGCACCAACGGGCGGGCAGCGCCGCTGATCGCGACGCGCATGATCTTGGAGCTGTAGCCGGGAGTACCCAGGCAACCGTGAGCCTCTCTAGCGGGGTGCGGTCACCTCCCGTACGCCCGCGCCATCAGCGGCGCGAGATCTTCGCCGCGGATCTCGACCGCATCGCCGTGGACCGGTGCAATCCGCTGCACGTTCCAGCTCAATAGTTGCTCGATCGAGGCGCGCGCCCGAGCGCGATCCTTCACGGCGAACCGCCACATCCGGCTCTGCGCGAGCTTACCGCCCACCCCGGTCATCGCGAGAACGACGTGCGACATGAAGTTCTCCGGTTCGCGAATGTTGAACACGAGGTCGGCGCAGACGAGCGTTCCGCTGGACCGGTGGAAGAGGACCACCTCGTTGAGGCTCGGTGCCCCATCGATGACGAGCAGGTCGATCTCATCGCCGAACACACCGTCCGTGCGGGTGAGCTCCCGGTGAATCCGGAGGTCGCTCCGCTTCTCCGCGAGCCCCGGCGCCGCATGCACGGTGGCCTGCGGGTAGCGCTCGATCACCTCCTTCGCGAAGAGGTGATGCCAGAGGTTCGGTAGGACGATGTGCGCGACCTCGCCGAGCCCGGAGAGCGCCGCGAGCTGCGCTTGGTCGAACGCGACCGGCGAGTAGAGGAGCAAGGAACGGTCGGCGAGCCGCAGCACCGTGGTGGCGATGGGCATGCAAAGCCCCCCGAGGAGGCGCAGCGATGGAGCGCGCACCTGCCAGACGTTTGGGGCGACCGAGACCAAGGGCGCGCTGTCGTTCGGCACGCACATAGTCAAGCGTACCTTATCATTATGGTCAAGCGTTATTGACTTGATGTGCCAGAGAGGGCAACCTGCCCGAGTTGAAGCTCCCCCGTTCGAATTTCGAGCTGCTCTTTCGCGCCGCGCGGCTCGTCAACGAGGCCGCGCTCACCCGCGTCAACGCAGCGGGGGGCCGCCTGCGGCTCGCGCACACCAGCCTGTTCCCACACATCACGTCCAACGGCGTACGCCTCACCGAGCTCGCCGACAGGCTGGGCGTCACCAAGCAGGCGCTCGGTCCCCTCGTCGACGATCTCGAACGCGAGGGCATCGTCGAGCGCGTGGACGATCCTACCGATCGCCGAGCCAAACTCATCCGCTGGACCACGCGAGGGGAGCGCGCGGTGCTGCATGGGCTCGGTGTGCTCGCCGAACTCGAACGCGACCTCGCGCGCCGCGTTGGGAAAGCGCGGCTCGTCGAGCTCGGGAACACGTGTGAGCGGCTGATCGATGCGCTATCGCGCGGGCCCTGTGAGTGATCCTGCGCGCGAGTGGATGAACTCGCGCTCGGGCAGACGCTCAGCATCCGCCGCTCGTGAGGCAGTAGACCGTGTACGCAGGCTGCGGACTAGCTGGCGCCCCACCCGTCGCAACTCCTCCATCCGTTCCACCACCTCCGTCGGAACCCCCGGTGCTGGGTTGAACGTCCTCGCGAACGGGCGGGTATTCGGAGTCGTAGTAGACGGACGCCCCATCTGAGACTCGATTGCATAGATTCAACCCTTCGTCGTCGGTATCGATTTGGTCCGGCGCTCCCGAGAGCTGAGCGTACTCAGCGACGATATCTGCTGAAACGCCTTCGTATTCGAGAACCTCACCGCCTTCGGGGCACCAGCTCTTGCATCCTGCCGCGGCAGCTCCGAGCGTGAGCAGTATCCCGAGCCTTTGCCTCATCAGTAGTGAACAAAATCAGCCCATGCTGCACCCTCCATCTCAAGTTCAATGATGTCTCCGAGCTCCAGAGTTGGCAAACCAAACTGTTGCCAAGCTGCTGTGAACGTGACTTCTCCCGTCTGCCCATCAGACTGGCGTTGGTAACGAACTGTCACCGGTCTCGAAAGGCCTATACTACGTCTCCGGACAGAGCGCTGCCGGAATGGAACACGCACCTCGCCGTACTGAACCTGAAGGAGCAGGGGACCCTGATATTGCGACGGTCAACGCGTACGAGGTGCTGTTGACCGAGCCCTACATGCACGCGACACTGCGGTCCCCGCCCCCCTCGTAGGGGTCGTACGAGTCCTGATGCCCCGTCCTCCACTTGAGCGCTGGTTCCGCGTCCTCCACTCGATCTTCGCGGTGACCGGCTGGATTGACAAGCCGGCGGTCAAAGCAGTGGCAGCCCTTCTGGTTGGGACTCTGTCGTTCGCGGCCGTCTACTTCGAGCGTCGCGAGCTGCGACTACTGGCGGCAGCGATCGGATGCGCGCTCCCGCTCATCTACCTGATTGCACTCGCCCTTCGGGGTCCCGTCGCAAGCAAGCTGAATAGTGCCATCGATCGGGAGCGGGAGAAGTAGATTTGCGCGTGTTTCTCTCGGAAAACTGATTCTCACGACGCACCTTGCTTCACTCTTTCATGAGCGCCTATATTGATGTCGCGCGGTTATGCGCGAATCAAGAAGGAGGGTACGTTCATGAGGATAATGTTTGCATTGGTCCTGGTGTCCAGCCCTTTCAAGGTCACCAAGGTGTAGGTCCATCTGATCCAATTCTTACTTTG
>CAYMQT010000236.1:0-6315 GCA_964392575.1 uncultured Polyangiaceae bacterium | reverse complement strand
GCCACCGCCGCGGCGACGAAGCGGAGACCTTCACGAGCGCGGTCAGGAGCAGCGGCTCGTTCGGAGGCGGCCTTCGCCATCCGAGGCCGAGGAAGGCCGGTAACATCGTGACCCCTGCTCTAGGACTTCATTTCTTCCGTTCATTCGCGCTGCGGCTCCGCAACTTCGTCTAGGCCGAATGGAAGAGGTTGGCAGCGCCCTCTCATGACGCGCCATTGTTCGTTCTTTCGCCCGGCGATCGTCCAGGAGTTGCCGTCTCGGCAGCTCTTGTCTTCGGGTGCAGGAGCAGCCCAGAATGACTCGGAGAGGCGTTGAAAGTCTTTCTGGTACTCGGGGTCATCGCTGGGCCGGAGGAAAGAGCCGCTTCTCGGGCCGCCGCGGTGCCGCCACTCGAACCACCAATAGTCTTCGGAAATGTCTTTTCGCGTGCACCAGGCCTGCGGAAGTGGGAGTTCGGGGACGACGCACACGTCGGGACCAGGCAAGACGACGGTAAGAGTCCGGCCTTCCCCGCCCTTGACGTCAGCGCAGACTGGGACAGTTGGTGTAGTCAGGGTCAGTCCCTTGGGAAGGGCGTGCATGAGATGACAATCTTCCTCGCGACACGGCCACCCGCTTACCAGGGGTTTCAAGTCGGTGAGGGCGTAGCTATTTCCATCGGAACTCTTCTCAAATCGCGCGATCCCTTTGTACAGGAAGTCGCCGTCTACAGTTCGCCATTCCACCCGCGCCGTTGGACCAATGCCGTAAGCATCACAGTAGGATCGGACCTCACCCTGTGGCGCGGGATTGAAGGTGGCGGAGGCTAAGGCATCACAGACAGCGGGATTGACGTGCGTGTCCGCGCAATGCATTGGCTCGGCCAAGCTACCGTGGGGTGGGCGCGTGTGACAGGCGCCGCAAGCGAACAACCCTGCAATGAGTAGGCCTCGTGCCGTTTTCACGGCCCAAAATGTAGACCCCTTCGACTTCGATCGCGAGTTCACGGCCCTCTTCTCTCGATGCGCCGGCCGCCGAACGCCTTGGCGTTCAGCGGCGGGGCGTGGCCCCGTCCGCTGCAACGCCTTGTTGGGCACCAGCTTCTTCGTCACTCACAATGAGCTCCCAGTCCTCGTACGAAAGTCCCGCTAGCTGTGTAACTTGACGACAGATCTGGTGGACTTGTTTCGCATTTAGATGCGATTCGTAAAAGAAACCGTTGTCCAATTGCGCCGCAGTTCGCATCTTGTCGGACTCTCGAGATAAATATCGAGGGAGCTGGGAAGCAATTTCTTCGAAGACATCGATTCCAAAGTTGGAGATTTCGGTCAGAGTTACCTGAAGCACGCTCCGCCAGGTTTGAACTTCATGGGTCGCGCCATAGAACTTCAGCAGCCGAGGCGTTCGGCCGGTTACTGACTCGATTGCACGACCCGCAGCGCGACTCGAGTCAAGGTCAGGCCAAATCTTCAAGGCACGGGTTGCAAGGTCATCGCCCCTCTTACGAATCTCCGTTTCCGTCCACCTCGTGGCTTCAGCGATTTCTCGATTCAGGTCGATATGACTCTCGAAGAGCTTTCGCTTCTTTTCTTCGAACGGAAGATTCGAAAGTTCCGGGTTATAGTTCGTGAGCGTCAAGTTTCCGAGTGTATGAAGGAGCGTATCGTGAACTTCGTCGGCATCTGGACCAAGGTCGCTTCTCCAAGACGTAGTTAACGACTGGGGCATGATGTGTTCAACAGAGAGAGTCGCCATGTCGACTCTCTCCTTGTGGCCGAACGATTCCTCAATGCGTTCGAGTATGAACTTCAATCGTTCTCGACGACCTCCAGTGCCGTAAAGCACCGATTCAACGAGGTCGGTTCTAAATTGCTGGTCCGTGGGATAATTGCGGGCTGCGAGAATCTCTCGGACGCCTCGTGAAATGGATGCGTGGTTGCGCGCCTGACGGTACAGCGCTGGGAAGAGCTTGTTGAGCTCGGCGCGAAGAGTTCGGCAGATGTACCGACGCAGAATGAAATTCTCTAGGGTTCCAAGAATGTCCGCGAAATCTTCTTCAGAGACTTCGGTCGCGTAGACGTTGAGAAGGAAAGGATACGTTACGGTAGCCTCAAGACGATTGAGACGATGTAGTGCCTGTCGGATTGCAGCTCGGGGTTCCAGGTCCGGATTCAAGAGTCTCGCGTAGTGCTCAGATGAACGCGACAATTGCTCGAGGAGATCAAGCACGTCGGATTCGCTGGCCGAGTCAAGGCGTCGCTTGAGCTCAAAATAGAGGTCGTTCACGCGAATCAACGAGCCCGACATCATGAAAAAGTGACGAATAAATTCGGTCGTATTCGCTTGCCCCAGGCGATCCTCAAGAGGTCGCCAGCGGCTCTTGTAGATGTCGTCATGGTGTTCAAGACGCAAACGCATGAAAAAGTAGTTTCGGATGAGATCGCCAGGTGTCAGCTGTTGGCCTTTGGCGTTTAGGCTCTCGAAGACGAGATACGGGTTGTCATCCCGATCAAGGACGATGCTCACCAAAATCAACCCGCCCACAACTACCTGCTTTAGCCGATCAGGGTCAGGAGCAGTGGGTGCAGAGAAGCGAGCACGGAAGAACTGATACGCCTTCTGAATGTTTCCTTGGGCCGGGGCTTTGCCGTCAATGATGGCGAGAAAGGCAGCACGATCTCCTCCGAGTTCGGTGGAGTCAGCCGTCGGAAGAAGTTTGTAGAGTTCTTGTCCGTCTTGATACTGGTTTGTCAAGAAGAGATCGTGAATCTGCGCACCCAGGCGTTCGCGATTCGTCGCCCTCGCATGATCTCGTAGCGCGGCTAGGAACAGCAGGAGCGTCGTCAGGCGCTGCTGTCCATCGATGAGTACCCATTTCGAAACTCCTTCCGGAACTGATCGACCCGGCGCCGTAACCAAGGAGCCCATGAAGTGCTGACCAGCCATTCCCGACGACGCGTCGGCGTCGACCTCTCGTTCTGTGAGATCGACAAGGTCATCCCACAGCGCCTTCCATTCCTTTTGGGTCCATGTGTACGGGCGCTGATAGTGGGGAACCATGTACTGGTTGGTGCCCTCGATGATCTTCCCGAGCTTGGTTTCGCTTGCCTTCATTTCTGATTCCGCTGGTTTCTTTCTCGAACTCGCGAGCACTGGCGCTGTGTGCCCAACGCCCTGCCGCTCTACTGCGGCGCGAGGCCTTTCAGAATACTCCGAACGGCCGCCACGACCAAAGGGAGTGAGCCGAGAGGCGGCCGAACCACAAGCTTTCAGCGAAGCGACAGCATCTACGACCGCCGTCAGGTAGCAGCGGCTTGTTGTGCAGCTATTGAGTCAGCAGGTTCGCTTACGTTTCTTGGTCTTCTTAGATTTCTGGTTCTTCCGCTGCTCGACTATAGTTCGGTCGACAGTAGCTCGCTACACGCTGAGTACCAGGAATAGAGCACACCTAGTCCACCACGATTGATGTGCAGCTGACGCACCAGTTCGGCAGACAATAATGCAAACGGCGCTAGTCCGCACCTTGACGAGCTGCCGCAGGGCATTGTTTTGCTGTTGATGACCTGTTGGACGACTTTCTGAAGAGATGCGCGCGACCAAGGAGGCGCGCTCTGCTTGTTTCCGAGAATCAGGAGGGCGTTGTTGCCTGCGAAGCGTGGGTCTTCCAAACGGAGTAACTTAGATTTTCGGTAGCCGGAGCGCGGTGCGCAATCGCAGCATGCTGGGTGCGAGGACGACGTAACCGATCGCTGCATAGATAACGGCGTGGACAACGGCAGGGAGTACGAGGTTGGGAAGCGCTGCGTGGGAGTTGTTGAGATGAGCGCCGATATGGGCGAGGAGCACGAGCAGGAGGCTGCCGCCGGTGCCGTTGTAGATCCACGTGTACATTAAGCTGCCGCCCGTGAAGAGCAGGAGCATGACGGGCAGCAGCTCCAACGGCACTCCGGCGCCGATGAACATGGGGATGTGCCAGAGAGTCCAGACAACGCCAATGATGCCGCTAGCAGCGAACGGACCATAACGGCGCTGTAAATGCGGAAGGGCGTAACCCCGCCAGCCGACTTCTTCGCCAAGCGAGATGACGATCGCCGCGATGACGCCGCCAATCGTCGGTAAGAAGATGACGTCGCCTTGCCATCCGAGGGCTCGAAAGAGGAGGAGTACGGCGGTGAGGGCGACACCGGGGAACAGAAGGGCGACGGCGTACCAACCGAGATGGACCCGGTAACGAAGTAGGCGAGCGTACATCGCTCGAACCTCAGCCTTGCCGCCTGCGCGCGCCGAAAGCCACGTCGCCGCCGCGAGCGGCCCGAGCACGCCTAGCATCGCAACTGGCATGTACACTTCCACCGGGCCTGGAAGGACGCCGACTTTCGCTAGAACGGCCGGGAGCTGAAGTCCCCATGTGACCAGGAAGGCGCCGAAGAAAAAGGGCTTGATGGATCTCACGGGGAGGGATTCGTGTTCCATGACGACATTCGACAACAGAGCGCGGAAAAAGTTTCGATAATCACGCCCCCTGAAGCTCTTCCGGTCGCCGAGTGCTTTCCTGCTCCGCCGTTGGCGCACATTTGGCTGTCCATCAGCCGATGCCGCTTCGTCTAGATCCGAGACTGCTCACGTAACGCTGCCGAACGCTCCTCTCCGTCTGTCAGGGTTTCGTTCAACCTCGCGTGTGTTTTCGATTACTGTCCGGTGTCTGCACAACGTCTCGCCAATCTGCTGCCGCGCGAGGCCTCTCAGAATACGACGGCCGGCCGCCACAACAAAGGGAGTGAGCCCAGTGGCGGCCGAGCCACGAGGTCTCAGCCAAGCGCAAGCCCTCCCGTCCGCAGGTCAGCAGCATTGGCTTGTTGGGCGGTAGCGACTGAGTATCTATTTCGCCAGATCCTCTATGTCCGAGAATTCATACTCCTCATCGACTAGCTCCACGTGCCATCGATGTCCGAACTTCATAAGTTGCTCATTCAACCATGCCAGGTTGACGACCTCGCGATCGTACCAGATGTGATACTCATCGCGTTCAGCGATTTCGTTTCGACGGAAGAACTGACACTTCAGATCTTCGATGATGATTCGGCGAGCCCTGTGCTGCACTGAATCTGCACCGTCGCCACCGCGGCCAGGTATCAAGTTCGGAGCACCGTAGGGCTGCTTCAAGTGGGGACGAATGGATTCTGGAATGCCTAGCATTTTGAACAATGGTCCGAATTGATCGTCGATCGAGGCGCCGCGTCCGCCACGACCATCAGCTTGTGGGGCCTCTCCACCATTTCCTCCAAAGGCGCCTTGGTTGTCACCAACAACCTCGGCGTCGGTGCCGTCCATTCCGGCAACAACGCCGCCACGACCACCTTTACCTCCCTTCGCGAAGCTATTGTTACCTCGTACCGTTGCGGCGCCGCCCTTCCCGCCTGGGCCGATGACGGCTTCGCCGCCGTCACCACCCGCAGCAGTGCTAGCGTCTCCCTCAACGAGTGCGTCGCCTCCGGGCCCGCCGTTTGGTTCGCTCAATTTCCCCATCCATACAGGAGTAAATAAGTTTTGACTGACAAGCAAAAGAATGTGCAAGGGCTTCCGCTCGAAACCTGGGAATCCATGTACCGACCGGGCATGCCCGAGTACGCGGCGAGCATGTTTGTCTTTTCGCGTGAGCACCCCGGTTTCGTGAGGATCGCATTTGGGATGAACGGACCTGTCGTGGACGACGCAGGAAAACGTCAACCGGTGTTCGGACATGCTGTACTGCTGCCACCGGAGGTTGCGGTAGAGCTGGCTCGCCAACTCCTGAAGCACTACGCAGAGCCTGAATATCGCCCAAGCACGCAGGAGCCGAAGGGCTAGGCCCCTCCGCCAGCGCCCCCGCGCGCCCGGGATCGATTGCCCTTCACGGAGGCGCTACCCCCATCGCCTGCGAGGCCGCCGGACGCAGAACTCCCGCCGGCGCCGCCAACTGCCTCGCTGTCGTGACCCTCAACCCGGGCGGCCCCGCCACGCCCCCCTTTTCTCAGGGAACGATTCCGCAGGATGCGATACGCTAAGACTCCCGCCGCCACGACAAGTACGACCGCGACGCTTCTGCACACCCAAACGACCCACGTTGTGGGCGTGTTGAGGATCTCCGGGGCACCCCATCCGGCAAAAAGTCCGGCCGCGGTCAAAAGCAGAGGGACCCAGAAAGATTCAGTCGGATGGTTCTCCATGGGCAACTGTCTCAAATGATTCCCAACGGGGCTACTGCTCATCATCCAGCATCAGGAACTTGAAGTAATCCGCCCAACGCCTCGCCGTTGTGCCGCGGCCTGAGGCCTCACCAGAATACGCCAACCGGCG
>CAYMQT010000235.1:0-6378 GCA_964392575.1 uncultured Polyangiaceae bacterium | reverse complement strand
GGCGGTGGCCTCCACCGGCAAGTTCCGCAACCTGATCGCCAGTTCGGGCGCGGGCAAGAAGGTGAGCCTGACGGTGCTCAAGGCCGTAGCTGGGAAGCCGGGCGCGGCCAGGAAGTCAGTCACCGTCAACGTGGAGCTCGGTACGCTCGAAGAAGAGAGCGGCAAGGAAACCGGCCACATCTCGGAGAAGGCGCAGGATCCCGAGGTCGACGGCCTCAGCTTCCGCGACCTCGACGCCCAGCTCCGCCGTCGCCTTTCCGTGCCCGAAGACGTGCACGGCGCCGTGGTGGTGCGCATTCAGCCAGGTAGCCGCGCCGCGCGTGCGAAGCTCCGACCGGGCGACGTGATCCTCGAGGTGAACCAGAAGCCCGTGCTCTCCGGCGACGAAGCCAAGAAAGCCTACGCCGCCGCGGCGGGTGCCAAGCTCTTGCTCGTGTACCGTCAAGGCGCGCGCACGTACGTCGTCGTGAAGTGAGAGATGCAGGTGCGCGAAGTCACGTGTCTTTTCGAGCGCGAGCCTCGCTGTAGTCGCTCGAGCGCGCCTCCGTCATTCATCTAATTTCTCCGCAGCGTGCATTCGCACATCGCGGAAAACCTGCCTTGCCGATGAATTCCCGTCTGGACGGTGCGCTGCACCCTGAATCCGCTTTCTCATCGACGCATCACGAAGAAAGGGAATATCCAGGATCCGTTGGGTGAGCGGGGCAGCTCACCGAGGGGGTCCAGTCGATGCGTAGGTCCTGGTTGAGCGGGGTGGGGCGTGTGAGCCGAGCTTTCTCGGTCACGCGTTGGTTCACGAATGATTTCGTCGTCGTCGTCGGGGTGCTCGCGCTACAGGGGTGCTCGTCGAAGCTCGGTGACGGAGCGGACCTGGTCGGTTGCGGCGAAGGGCGCCTCGAGTGCGCCGCGGGCGTCTGCGTGGAGCCGCTCAGCGACCAGGCCAACTGCGGCGCGTGCGGCATTGCCTGCGTTGCGGGTGAATACTGTGAAGCCGGCGCGTGCGCGACGTTCTGCGGCGCCGGGCAGGCAGATTGCGGCGCCGGTTGCTTGTCGACGCTCAGCGATCCGGGCAATTGCGGCGGTTGTGCGCTCTCGTGCACGGCTGGACAGTTCTGCGATCTCGGCGCGTGCAGCGACACGTGCAGCGGTGTCCGGTGTCCGAGCGCAACTGGCGTTGAGCTGTGCGCGCACCTCGATGTCGACGCCGCCAACTGCGGTCAGTGCGGCGTCGTGTGCGGCGCCGGGCTCGAGTGCCAAGCCGGACAATGCGTGACGGCTTGCCCGCTCGGACGCACGCTCTGCGGTACCGAATGCGTCGACCTGGCGACTGCGGCCGCCCACTGTGGTGTTTGTGGCAACGCCTGCCCCAGCGGCGTTGCGTGCACCGAGGGCAGCTGCGGCGGTGCTTGCCCGGCCGGCGGCTGCGCTTGCGCCGCGGGTCAGCTCGACTGTGGCGGCGTGTGCATCGATCCGACGAGCAATGCTTTTCATTGCGGCGCCTGCAACACCGCCTGCTTCTCTGGCCAGAGCTGCACGGCGACGGGCTGCCAATGTCCCGATGCTCGAACGGCTTGCGGTACCACCTGCGTCGATACGCAGGTGAGTAACCAGCACTGCGGCATGTGCGGCCAAGCGTGCTCCGGCGGCACCACGTGCCAGTCGGGTTCGTGTGAGTGTCCTGGTACGCAGACGTCCTGCGACGACCAGTGCGTGGATACCCAGCTCAGCGCTGTTCACTGTGGCGAGTGCGGTCACGTGTGTCAGGACTTCGAAGGTTGCGAAGCCGGCGTCTGCCTCTACTCCGGTCCAGACGGCGACGACTGCGGTGGCGCGGCCGTTGGCATCGACATCACGCGCGTGGCGCTCTACCAGGCGGTCGAGGCCGAGCTCTTCGAGGCTGGCGAACCGCTGGAGGCCGAAGAGCGCGCCGTCGACGTCATTCAGGGGCGGAGCGCCCTGGTGCGCGTGTTCGTCACGCCCAAGTCGGGCTTTGCTGCGCGAGAGCTCTCGGCCCGCATCCACCTGACCACGGGTGGCGAGACGACGATCGTGCACCACCGTCGTTCGGTGAGCGCCGCCTCCACGCAGGCGTCCCTCGACTCCACGTTCCGCTTGCAGGTGCCGGCGGCCGCCATTGGAGCGGACACGACGTACTACGTGGAGCTCGTGGAGTGCGGCGGCACCGCCTCGGGCACGGCGGGCGTAGCGCGTTTGCCAGCGAGCGGGACTGCGGAGCTCGACGCGCGCAAGACCGGAGTGGTGAAGGTCGCCTTCGTGCCCATCCTGCACGACGGCCTCCTGCCAGACACGTCGGCGACGGCGCTCAAGCTCTACGCCGACGCCGTGATGAAGGAGTACCCCACGGTGGAGGTGCAGACGTCGGTCGCCACTCAAGTGAACAGCGGGCAGACGGGTGTCGGAGTGAACCTCGGCAACATGCTCGACGTCGTGCGCGCGAAGCGCAGCGCCGATGGCCCCGCCGCCGACGTCTACTACTACGGGCTCGTCCGGCCTGCCGCGACGTTCAACCAGTATTGCCAAGGTGGATGCACCACGGGCGTGGCGTACGTGATCGGCACTGGCGGCAGCTCGGTGTCGTACCGAGCCGGAATTGGTGTGGGCTATGCGAACCAAACGAGCGCGGGCACGTTCGTGCACGAGCTGGGGCACAACCACGGACGAGAGCATGCGCCGTGCGGCGTGAGCGGCGACGCCAACTATCCACACTCGGGCGGTAGCATCGGCACGTGGGGCTACGATCTCGTCGGCGCGACGCTCTACAATCCGGCGAACTACACGGACTTCATGGGCTACTGCAACCCGACCTGGGTCAGCGACTACACGTACCGCGCGCTCACCGAGCGCATCGTGGCCGTGAACGGGACGGCGTCGCTGGAGGTGCTCGGCCCCGAAGCGACGTGGCACGTGCTCATGGTATCGCCCGCGGGCCCCAGCTGGGGCACGCCGATGACGACGCGGCATGGCATGCCTGGTCCGGCGGAGCGCGCGGTGGTCTACGACGCGCACGGCGATCCGCTCACGGAGGTCGACGTGTACCGCGTCGAACTGTCCGAGGGAGCAGGGTACCACCTGCTCGTACCGCCACGGCAGCGCGGTTGGTACGCGATTGGTCTCGCTGGTGGGGTCGCGCTGCCCTACTGATTTCGTCGCACATCCGAGCCGGTTCAGGCGTCGGTCTGCTCGCCGGTCGAGTCACCGTCGAGGTGCGCGCGATCGAGCGCCGAGAGCAGCACTTCTTTCTGCTGCGCGCCCGAGACGGCGTAGCGCCCGAACAAGAAGAACGGCACGCCGCGGATCCCCAGTTCACGCGCGGCGTCCTCGTCGTCACGCACGTCGGTCGCATGCGTATCGCCAGCGAGCACGGACGCGGCGCCGTCGGCGTCGAGGCCTACTTCGGTCGCCAACCGAATCAGCTCGCTCGCGTCGCCGCAGTCGATCCCTTGGGTGAAATGCGCCTCGAAGAGGCGCATTTTCAGCTCGGTCTGGCGGCCTGCCTCTCTCGCGAAATGGAGCAGCCGGTGCGCGTCGAACGACTGCAGCGTGAGCGTCTGGTCGAGCGCGAAGGGGATGCCCTCCTTCTTGCCGAGCTCGGTCATGTCGCGCGTCATCGCCTGGGCACGCTCGAGCGGCATGCCGAATTTCCGCGCGAGGCGGTTCGCGTCGCCACGGCCGGGGTACTTCTCGTTCGTCCGCGCGGGGTCGAGTTCGAACGAATGCCACTCGAGGTCCACGGGCTCGCCGAACTCCTCGATGGCGAAGAGGAGGCGCCGCGCACCCACGAAGCACCAAGGGCAAACGATGTCGGACCAGACGTGGATGGTGACGCTCACGAACGCGTCTTACCCCAGCGGACCGGGTCGGGCACGTCCGTGATGGATCGGGCTCGCGAGCGCTCGGCGATTAGACCCGAGCGCGCAGTGTCTTCGCGGCGCTCACCAGGTTCGTCAGCGCGGGGAGCACCTCCTCCCAGCTCCGGGTCTTGAGGCCGCAATCGGGGTTCACCCACAGGCGTTCGGCTGGGATGCGCTCGGCCGCCCTTTGCATGAGCTTCACGATCTGCTCCTCGCTCGGGACGTTCGGCGAGTGGATGTCGTACACGCCGGGTCCAATTTGGTTCGGGTACTCGAAGCGCTCGAAGGCGTCCAGGAGCTCCATGTTCGAACGCGACGTCTCGATGGTGATGACGTCGGCATCCATGGCCGCGATCGCCTCGATGATGTCGTTGAACTCCGAGTAGCACATGTGCGTGTGGATCTGCGTGCCGTCGTCCACACCGTTTGCCGCGATGCGGAACGCATCCACCGACCAGCGCAGGTATTCGGCCCACTCGGCGCGGCGGAGCGGGAGCCCTTCACGCAGCGCCGCTTCGTCGATCTGAATGATGCGGACGCCCGCCTTCTCCAGATCTCGCACCTCGTCGCGGATGGCCAAGGCCAGCTGGTAGCACGAGACCGAACGCGGCTGATCGTCGCGCACGAACGACCAGTTGAGGATCGTCACCGGGCCGGTGAGCATGCCCTTCATCGGCAGCTTGGTCAGCGACTGCGCGTAGCGGATCCACTCCACCGTCATGGCCTTCGGACGGCTGACGTCGCCGAAGAGGATGGGCGGCTTCACGCAGCGCGAGCCATAGGACTGCACCCAGCCGAACTCGCTGAACACGTAGCCCTTCAGCTGCTCGCCGAAGTACTCGACCATGTCGCTCCGTTCCGCCTCACCGTGCACGAGCACATCCAGGCCGAGCTCCTCCTGCTGTCGGACCGCGCGCTCGATCTCGCCGCGCATCGCCGCGACGTAGGCGCTTTCGTCCACCTTGCCGGCCTTGTACTCGCTCCGCACCTTGCGGATGTCGGCCGTCTGCGGGAACGAGCCGATCGTCGTGGTTGGGTAGGCGGGCAGTTGGAAAGAGGTTTGCTGGATGGCTGCGCGCACCTCGAACGGGGACTTTCGCTCGCCGAACTTCGAGTCGAGCGCCGCCAGGCGCGCCTCGACCTTCGGATCGTGCACGCGCGGCGAGTGTCGGCGACTGTCGAGCGCCCTTCGGCTTTCGTCGATCTCCGAAGACGAAGACGCGTACCCCTGCGACAGCGCTCTGCCGAGCACCTCGATCTCGCTGAGCTTCTGCTGAGCGAAGGCGAGCCAGGAGCGGAGCTCGGGGTCGAGCGCGGTTTCGCTGTCGAGATCCACCGGCACGTGCAGGAGCGAGCACGACGGGGCGAGCCAGAGTCGGTCACCGAGCTTCAGGTGGATGGGCGCGAGCCAGGCGATCGTGGCCGCCAAGTCGGTGCGCCAGACGTTGCGGCCGCTGAGCACGCCGAGCGAAAGTACGCGACCCTCGGATAGCGCCGCGAGCAGGGGCTCCACCTCATCGCGCGCGCTCACGGCGTCGAGGTGAACGCCCGCGACGGGCAGCTCCGCCACGAGACCCAAATTCTCGCCCAAGCGGCCGAAGTAGGTGGTCAAGAGGAGTCGCGGACCGGTCGCGACGAAGGCATCGTAGGCGAGGCGGTACGCCGCCTGCCAATCGGGGGAAAGCTCCGTGACGAGCGCCGGCTCGTCGATTTGCACCCACTCGGCGCCCTCGGCCGAGAGCAGGCCGAGCAGCTCACGGTAGACGGGCAAGAGGCGCCCGAGCAGCTCGAGACGCTCGGAGCCGTCGTTCGTCTTGCCGAGCCACAAGTAGCTGATCGGGCCCACGATGACGGGCTTCACCTTCACGCCGGCTGCTTTGGCCTGACGGATCTCGGCAACGAGGCGTGAAGCGTCGAGCTCGAACTGGGTGTCCCGATCGAACTCGGGAACGATGTAGTGGTAGTTGGTGTCGAGCCACTTGGTCATCTCGGAAGCGGCGACGCCCGCGCCCGTATCGACGGCGGCGCGTCCGCGCGCGACGCGGAAGTAGGCGTCGAGGTGTTGGCTCTCTCTGGCGCGAGCGCGCGCCGGTACGTTGCCGAGGAGGAAGCTCGTGTCGAGGACGTGGTCGTAGAAGGCGAAGTCACCGACGGGGACGAGGTCGAGCCTCCCCTGACGCTTCCAGTTCGTGAGCCGGAGCTCGGCGCCCGTGCCTTCGAGCTCGGCGTGCGTCAGCTGCCCCTTCCAGTGCTTCTCGAGAGCGAATTTGAGCTCGCGACGGGCGCCGATGCGCGGAAAACCGAGATTGTGTGTACGTGCCATGTGTCGAAGCCTTCTTGGTGGGTCGAGGTTTCCCGATCTAAGCTTCTGAAATGATGAATAAAAGTGATAAATTTTCATGAATTCATGAACTGTATTCATGTGAATGAAGGTTCGGGGTAGGCAGCGGGGGTGGCCACCCTCGAACGCATCCACCTGAACCTGCTGCGCGAAGTGGACCGTCAC
>CAYMQT010000234.1:0-6378 GCA_964392575.1 uncultured Polyangiaceae bacterium | reverse complement strand
GTGGCTGCGGCGGTCGCACTGCCCGCGGCAATGTTCTCGCCCCAGCCACCATGAATCAGTGGATGAACAGCGACGGCCACTGCGCCAACCTCATGAACGACAACTTTTCCCTGATCGGAGTCGGTCATTATCTAGGCGGTCAAGGTCAGTACCAGGCGTACTGGACGCAAGCTTTCGGCAACTAGAACTCATCTTGTCACAAGACGCCCTCATCACTGAGTGAGGCGGAAGGGCTTGAGTCGAGGGTGACTGTGGCCAAAGAAGTCCACTGCTCCGCTGGCGTTATTTCTGCTGTATTTTTGGATGATTTTCGTCTGATAAAGACGAAAATCCGAGAGCGCTTGGTACTGCTCTGGGAAGTCCGAGCAGGGAAGCATCTCCTTCTCGTAAGGATCTCGGGAAAGGTCATAAGCTTCGCAGGTGTCTCTGCGGAATCGTTGAAGCACCTTGTGACCATGATTGTCGACGGCTGAAAAACTCTGCTCGTTGCCGACGCTGAAAACGTAGCGCCGACGTCTTTCCGAGGAAAAGAGGGACTCGCCCTGAAACAGACGAGGTTCATAGGAGATCTGTAGGAGGTCGAGGAGGGAAGGGAGTAGATCGACGTGGCTGGTCGTTTCGGTCACGGATCGGGGAATCACCCCGGGAAAGTGCAGAAAGAAAGGGGTCTTGAGCGCCTGGTCATGACTGTCGTTGCCATGAGTAAAAAACTCATGCTGACCAAATCCCTCCCCGTGATCTCCCACGAGGACGAGGACGGTATTTTCCCATAGTCCCCGCTTTCGCATGCCGTCTTCGAGTCGCCGCAACACCTCATCGAGCACGCGCAGGTTATTTACATAGCGAGCAAGTGGCTCCTCTGACTCTTTGGGGAAGGCATGGAAGTCGGGGCCGTAGTCGAAATAATGAAAATGCGGGGTGTACGTGTAATATACGCCAAAAAACGGGCCACGGGTACTTTCGAGCCGGCGCAGGAACACATCGAGGACATCGAATTCATTGTGGGCGTTCGGAGGGGCAGAGCGAGGACGATCGAGGGTGATTTCTTGTTTGCCTTTGAGGTCGGTGAAGCCCGATCGCTCCAGCAGACTGCGCGGAAAGTAGGAGCGGAGCTCTCCCGGCGTGATGAGAAATTGCTCATAACTTTCCGGTAGAAAGGAGCTGCTTGTGGGGATGGTCACTTCTGGCGTGATGCAGAAAAAAGACGGTCCAAAGGAAGGGTAGAGCCCGGAGAAAATGGAAAAGAGGCTACGGTGACTGGAGTTGGCCGTGCTGTAGTGGTTTTGCATCCACAGCCCGCGTGAAGCGAGGTCCTTCAAGTAGGGCATGGCCGGTTTTCCGTCAGGAGTGGTCTGAAACACGTAGTGACTGCCGGTGCTCTCCATGATGACGACAACCACATTGAGTGGAGCCTTTTCCGAGACAGCTTCTGGCAGCAGGGAGGAGCCGCGCGGGCTTTTCTCCAGAAACTGAGGATCGAGGTGTGCGAGACTCCGCTGTTGCGCGGGGGAAACCGGCTTTGAGCGCAGTGAATCAGCCGGAGGGCCGCGGGTCACGGAGTGCAGGTATTCGGCGGCAGCGTAGATGAGCGGGTTGTGGTGAATCTTCTTGTGAAATCGTCGGTGCTCGGGCAAAGCAGCGCAAACCAAGAAAACGGCGAAAAGGACGAGAGCTATACGGAGAAGGAGGTTGAACCGCCCATGCTCTTCGTCTCGAAGTCCCCAGGCGAGGCCAGGGATGACGAGGACGGGAAGGGCGACGAGGAATTTGTCTGCGGGCTTTCCGTACGACCAAGCCTCGCTGAGGGTCATGGCTCCACCGCTGGCCTCGCGGAAGAAGGAGAGCCCCAACGATTCTCCGCGGTCGAGCAGCATACGCATGTGGGCCGCCGCTAAGAAAAGCGACAGCACACAGAGCATTGCCGTGCCCAAGAGGAGAAGAGGAAAAAGTTCCCGTCCGTTGACTTTTCTGTCAGCTAGAAGCAATGGGGCGGCGAAGAAGGCTGCCAGAAGAGCGTCCCACCCCGAAGCTGCGATGAATTCGTGAGGCCAGAAGCGCGAAAGCATGAACCCGAGCGGAGGCGACGGACTTTGAGCAAGCCGGATCCAGAGAAGAGCGCGGAACGCCACGAAACCGAGGAAGAACGCCCAGAACACAAAGAGCGCGCTCCGCCAGCGCCTTTTCGCCAGGATTTGATGGAGGGGCTCAAGGAAGGCGTGGAGGCGAGAACGGTGGTCGGAACCGATGGACATGAAGCTCATCTTTGGCTGGAAAATTGAGCCAAGCGTTTTGCCTCAAGCTCTCGGGTGAAGATCCCGGTAAGCTGAGGTACCGGTCCGGAGGTCGTGCGGGAGTTGTTCGTCTTCAGGGAGATCGACACAGCGCAGTAGTCCCTCTGCATTGAGAGTATACGTGTATCCGCTCTCTGGGCAGACAGCGCGCCCCTTTTCGAGTGCAAGCGGATACCCGTGCCGACTCACGTATCCGCGCTGTTTTGCTGGTGTGCCTAGGACGAGCCCGTAGTCGGGGACGTCTCGTGTCACCACGGCGCCTGCGGCGACAAAGCAGAACATTCCCAGCGTCACGCCTGAAACCACGGTCGCGTTGGCGCCGACGGTTGCGCCGCGGCGGATCCTTGTGGATTCAAAAAAGCTTTTTCTCTGAATTTCTGAGCGCGGGTTGCTGATGTTCGTCAGGACTGCGGAGGGGCCGAGAAAGACATCATCCTCGATCTCCGTCCCAGAATACACCGAGACATTGTTCTGGATCTTGACGCGGTGACCGAGACGAACCCCGGGACCGATGAACACGTTTTGTCCGAGCACACACGCCTCACCCAAGGACGCGCCTTCGCTGATGTGACAGAAATGCCAAACGTGAGTCCCAACCCCCAGCGTGACCCCCTCATCGATGATGGCGCTCGGATGGACTTCGACCGTCATGCAAAACGCCGGATTTCAGTGTCAGGAACCATGGAGCGATGCTACCACTCTCGGCGCGGCCGCAAACCTGGAATCGACTCCAGGTCTGTGAGAGGACGACGACTGACAAAGAGGGAAGTGTAGCAGGTTTTTGGATGTGCTCTTAGGAAACTCGATAGGCGTTGCTCGGAGGGCCGCGTGTGGGACGAATGACGGGCTCTGCGAAGAGCAACCGTGGCTCAGGTCGCTCATCAGTGGGAGGGAGGACTTGCAAGAGGGCGAGGCCTCGCTGTCTCAGGGCGTGACAAAGAGCATCGAGCTCCCAATCGCAGTTACGGGGAAGATCCACCACACGACTCACAAAGGTCGTCTGTAGATGCATGGTTTGGGCCAGGGAAATATGAGAATCTGTTGAAGAAACCAAAGAAACGAGCACGTCGGCGACAAGCTGTGGGGTGACGATTTCATCTACACGCTTTACGATTTCAAGATCTTCTGGTTCGAGCAGTTCGACGGTGATGAAGGCGCGCTTCTGGAACTCGTCTCGGTGACGGTCTAGTTCGAGCACCGCCGCCAAGGTTCGCGCGTCTGCCGTGTCAGGGGTGCCGTTGCGGTCTGAGACCACCAGGAAACGGTCGAAAGTCGCTATTTTGACGGAGGGGACCGAAGCCAGGTGGGACGGGTCTCCTTCGTGGTGCACGATGCTCGCCCTTTCTACATGAGCCACATGTCGAAGAGCCGTGCGCCTGAGAGAGACAGGTACGGGACTTACGATTTCTACTTCGTACCGCCCTTCCTCCTCCAGGCACAACTCGAAGATGAGGTCAGGTACGACTTCACTCCAACCCAAGATCAAGAGGCGCCAGGTCTTCCGTGCCAAGAGTGCGTCCAGTTCTTGAGCGGGCACTTCTGCCTGACCCAGAGGTGCGGGCGGGCGGGCGGTGAGAGAGACGAGTTCATCGCCTGAATTCACCTTCTCATGCGGTCTCGTATGCAGCGTGCTGATGAGACCGCTTTTGCGCACCAACCCCAAAAAACGCGCCGGCGGCTCGGGTGCGGTGACATCCGCGAGCAGGAGGCCTTGCTCGCTCGTCGCTTCGACCATGGAAAGCATCCATCTCTCGTGGGGCCGTACGATGTGGGGGGCCTCCGTCACCATGTCCGGTGCCTGAAGACAGAGCCGAAGGGTTCTTGCGATGAGCCTATCGCTATGAAGCACGCGGACATTCGGCACCGTGGCTTCGACGAGTCGGATCAGTTCCCGGTCGACCACTTCAACCACTACGAGGGGAGGGTCGCCTCCGCTCGTGGAAAACAGAGTCTTGAGGGAAAGCAGCGTCTTGAGAATTCTCGGGCCGGCCTCAACATCGCCCGCCGTCGCTGCTCCGGCCGCTGCGAGGACGATCACGTCCGCCTGGGCACAAGCACCCCGAGCCAGATCTTCCTTTCTGCCCAAGTTTCCGCGTCGGAGGATCACCCTTTCGATGTGAACGCGAGCGGGGAGGGCACGGTGGAGTCGGCGGATTTCCTTCGGTCCGACTTCCTCGAGCAGGACGACCACTTTTTTCTTGGTGGCGCGCAAGAGTCCATCCAGCAAGCGAGGCGTGCGATCGGTCCAGCCGAGCAAGACGATGTGTCCCCGAAACGGGACGGGAGTCGTCGCCTCTGCGAGCTGGCGCAGGGTGGCATTCAGAGCCTGGGAGACGAGGGCGACGATTCCACCGACTGCAACGGCCATCCCGAGGAGGCTGAGGACGACGGAGAGGACACGGATCCTCAAGTCTGCGATATCATCGGAGAGATAACCGGTGTCACTCAGACGGAGGATCGCCCACCAGAGCGCTTCGGGGTAGCTCTCGAAATGATGCCCCGGAAGGTAGTAAGCGATCAGTCCTCCGCCGAGGGCCAGCGTACCGAGCACGAGGACGAGCACGGGCAGGATCGCGGCGGAGCCACGGACGACCCAGCGTTCGAGCTGATAGCGGGTCCACAGGGCAATACTCATGGAGCAGCGGTCGCGGCGGGTAGGCGTGTCATTCGATCGGTTGAACCGGGGTGCAGTCTACTGCCCCCGATTGCAGCCGTCGTCACCCCATCCGCCCATGAATCTGATGTCATCGACCAGCATATCCCAGGGTCCCTCGCCCCAGCTTAAAAAACCCACTTGGAGAAGTCTTGTGGGGTCGAGGCGAACACTTTCGTCCGACAACAAATCCTCGAACGGTACGAAGTACCACTCCCAGTCGGCCGTGAGCTCAAAATGATAGCGATACCCAAGGTAACAGTAGTCCCCGCATTCCCCATGAGTGGGAACGGTATCGGCCGTGTTGAGCACCAGACTGATCTCATGATCGATGAGCTCGTCGCTGAGGGCCTTGGCCCTAAAGGAAATCCCCTGGTAAGCCGACGCATCATAACAGGGGGCGCCCTCGCCCGTCAGATTGGCGAAGACAGCGGTTGCATGCCCGGTCGCGCTCACGTCGTAGAATCGAATGCAAAGAGCGGTGGTCTCCTCGGGTGGCTCGTCCCATACCCACGAGACTTCCGGCTTTCCGATGTCGCCCGGGCCTCCGAGCAAGATCAATTCGTTGAATCCGAGGCCGCTCCGTCGGTCACTGGCGAAGAGGGGTTCCGTACCGTCCAGCTCGAAAGTCGCAAGAGAACCACAGTTTCCGAGGGCATGGACGGTCCCGTGCTCTGTGAGGGAACAGCTTCCGTAGGGTGCTCCCAGGACAGGGTCCTCGCAGCCTCCCTCGCCGGACGCAAGGAAGGCGAGGTCATCGATCTCGATCTGGAAGTAGGGGACCGGGACGTCGGGGTAAAGGACGAGCTGGAGGACGTCTGTGGGATCGATCGGGATCACATCCCGGCCGCTCCATCCCGCTGAGGCAAAGTCATGGAAGCAGACCTGCACTTCCGACCAGTCGAACCCTGGGAGGAAGGTGGTGACGGGGTGATCATCACAGTCGAGGAAGCAACCCCCTCCCCACGCTTCAGGGATGCGCGAATGAAGGCCGAGTTGGAGTCGATAGGGGACTCCATCGGGGGAGCGCGCCATGAAGCGAAACCCCGTGTACGCCGACACGTCCACAGGTTCAGGTCTTCCAGGCGTGGGCTCCCGGAAGTTTACCCCCACCCCTACCCTGTAGTGAGTGATCGGATTTTCTAGAGAGCCACCAAAAAAAAGCAGCGCGCGACTCCCGTCCGGACCGTTGCCGTCCGGCCAAGTGAAGGCCGAGCCCTGGCTCGGAGGAAAGACCGTACCAGTATCGTCCGAGTCGAAAGCGAACCAATGACCCACGAAGTCGTCGATGTCGCAGATCCTTGGCTCGTCTCCATCGAAGTCATCGATCACGAGCGGCGCGCAGGTCCTTCCGACGGGGACGACATCACCGTCGCCGTCGCCGTCGCCGTCGCCGTCGCCGTCGCCGTCCCCATCGCCGTCCCCATCACCCAG
>CAYMQT010000233.1:0-6450 GCA_964392575.1 uncultured Polyangiaceae bacterium | reverse complement strand
AGGCCGAGGAAGAGTTTCAGGAGGCTCACGAACTGGGGGCGGAGAAACACGCACCAAGTAAAGAGTGTTGCCGCAACCGATCAGGAGAAGCGCGCTCGCTGCGACCAGGCCGCTCGCTGTGACCAAGGTACCCAGGGCCGACATTCGGACGCCTGTCGCGACCGTGGGGGGCGAGGTGCTGGGATCAAGGTTGAATTTCATGGTGGATACAGGCTGAGTTGTAGCGCCGAAACCTGCGGAAAAGTACCAATTTGGGGCGTCCCACGTCAACACGCCGTTTCAGTGGGGTCGCACATGACGCGTACAATACCTTACCAGAACCTACATTGAGGTAGGAAGAATTCGGCCGAGGAGCCGGGAGGTTCGTGGTCTTCCGACTTTGGACAGAATTCGCAGGTCAGCTCAAAAACCCAGCGCTTTCGTCCCAGGGCCCGCAGTTTAGCTCAAAGAACCCGCGGTTTCTTCAAGCGCCGCGGTTTTATCAAGTACAGCGTCAGAGCTTGCGATAGACGCCGACGACTTTTCCGAGAAGCATCGTCGAGCGGAAGTCGCTTGCCCGCACCAAGATGGGGGCCATCGCTTCGTTGGCCGGCTGAAACCGAACGTAGTCTTTCTCCGGGTGATAGTACTTGACCGTCGCTTCATCGCCGATGAGTGCAACTACGATATCGCCGCGGTCGGCTGAACTTTGCTTCCTCACGAAGATGTAGTCTCCGTTCAGAATCCCAGCCTCGATCATGGAATCTCCCTGAACCCGCAGTCCAAAGACATCGCGCCCACCTCTGACCATCATCCGATCCACGTGGACCGTGTCGACGACGTTTTCTTCTGCCAAGATCGGCATGCCGGCCGCGACCCGCCCGAGCACCTGAATGGGCACGACGTCCGCGTCGCTGCCGTCCGCTACTTCGGGCTCTTCTGCCACCAAACGGAGCGCGCGGCTCTTCATGTCTTCGCGGCTGAGGTATCCTTTCCGCTCAAGGGCGCGCAGATGGTCATTGACACCGTTCGTCGACCGAATGCCCATGTGCTCGCCGATTTCTCGAAGAGTAGGGGGGTATCCGCGCCCACGAATGGACTCCCGAATGAAATCGAGAGTCTGCTCTTGACGTTTGGTGAGACCTTGCATTTCTGCGCCATCCTACTGAACGGGTGTAAGCTAGTCAAACTTCTGACAAGAATTCTTCTGAGACCAGATCTTGAAGGGTTTCCCCGGTTTGATGAGGGGTATTTCATGGAGAACCGCAGGTTTCATGGAGAACCGCAGGTTTCATGAAATACCGGTCAAAACTTATTAGACGTCGACAAAAAGGTCAGTTTGTCGTTGGTTTCGCGGAGTCTCTTGAGCAGCATTTTCACGATGCTCCAAAGGACCTCGTAGGCGAGATCTTTGTTCAGGTAGAGCAGGTCGTCGAAACCGTCCCGGGGTACTGCCAGCACTCGACAGTTGTCGTGAACGTTGGCGTCCGCGGAACGCGGACTTTCGTCGAGAAGGGCCATTTCCCCGAAAATCTGCCCAGGACCCAGGACGGCCAAGGCTTCTTCTCCCATCCCAGGGATTTCTCGGCTGATGCGAACTTTTCCTTCCAGGATCAGGTAGAGCTTGTCCCCCGGATCTCCGTGGCGGAAGATTTTGTCACCGCGCTTGTGCTGCTCCTCACTCGCGATGCGCGCCACAAGCTCCAAAGCTGGCGTTTTCAGGCCGGAGAAGAGCTGAACGCCCCTGAGCTGCTCAAGCCGATCCATCATCCAGTTGCCAATCTAGCGTGGACTGGCACGATTCGGGAAGGAAAGTGCAAAATCCCTCTGCTTTCCGCGTCCCTCTCAAGGAATGGCCCGGGCGTCACCAATGAAGGGAGCCTAGCGGGTGAAGTGGACGAGGAAGGGCTTTGTGGCGCGCGCGACCGGATTTCCCAGTTTGTCGAGCCCTACGGGGTAGCGGAAACGCATGGCGCAGCGCTGAGTAACGCGGCCGAAGCCATACCCTGGCTCGCTGAGAATATTGACGGACGTCGGGACCCCGGTCTCGCTCACGACGACCACCACGCGCACCATGGCTTGATTGATCTGTTCTGCTTCTGCGGGGAAGCCGCAGCTCCTCCAATTGGCGCCGATGGGAAGGCCTGCGGGGCGAGACTTGTCGACGGGAGGGGGACCGACGGCTCCTTCTGTCTTGCCCCGAGCTCCTTGAATTCCTGAGCCAGTAGCCGCGCGGTTGCGCACCGCTTTATCGGAAGTCCCGCTACTGGCAGTGATTCCGCCGGCGAACCGCGTTCCGGTTCCAGAAATGAAGCCGTCTCCCGTCAGATCGAGGGGCTCATCGGGCTCAGGCTCGGCCGTGAGAACTTTTCCCGCCTCGGCTGCCGCCGGAGGGGCTTCTTCTTCTGTGGGGGGAGCGGCGCTCTCGGGGAGCGCCTCGGAGGGAGGCTCCGGAAGTACCGGCTCCTCCATTTCAGGTTCGGGCTCAGGTTCGGGTTCGGGCTCTGGGGCCATTTCCTCAAGATCGACGGTCGTGTTCAGGCGCTCATGGATGGCGCTGCGGATCTGAGCGGCGAAGGCGTTGATCTCGAAGAGACTGGACGCCGCCGCGCCCGCGCCGCCTGCATGCAGCGAGAGAGCAAGGAGGACCGAAAGCACCGCGCCCCGCCGCCTGCCACGCGCTCCCAGAGCATCAATGCGTTCAAAGACACCCGGCGCGGATGCGGGATTTTGGGTCTTCGTGGTCGTCATCGTACAAAGGGGATAGGAGAGAAAAGCTACTTCTTGTCCGTCTCGACGGCCGCTTCGCCGGGACCCTCGGAGCCGGGTGCTACGGCAAACGCGATCTTCGCAACTCCAGCACGCTTCAGGAGATCAAGCACGTGAATCACGCGCCCGTGTTCCACTTTTTTGTCGGCGCGAATCACCGCCCGAATGTCCGGATTTTTCGCCTTGCTCGCTTGAGCCAGGCCGCTCACAGACTCGTCGTCTTTGACCGGCTCCGAATCGACGAATGTTTGGCCATCGGCGCTCAGCTCGACAGAAAAAACAGTCTGAATGGATTCTCCGCTAGCGGCTTTGGGTAGGTCCATCGGCATGCCTTGGGCATGGATGATGCGAGCGGTCACCATGAAAATGACCAGAAGGACGAGGACCACGTCCACCATGGGAGTGACGTTGATGGCGGAAATGAGGCCGTCGTCGTCGTCTGAATTGGCTCCGCCTGCCATGTCAGTCCTCTTGGGCCTTGGGCAGGGCGGCGCCATCACCCACGAGATAGGACATGAGCACGTGACTCAGGGCTTCGGTGTTGGCCAAAATGGAGCGCGAATGCCGCTGGTAGAAGTTGAACGCCACCACCGCCGGGATGGCCACCGCCAAGCCGACGGCCGTCGCGACGAGAGCTTCTGCGATGGCTGCCATGACGACCTGGGGAGTTCCACTGGACGCTTGGGCCGTGTCGGTAGACTCTGCAGCGAGGCCTTCGAAGGCATTGACCACGCCGATCACAGTACCGAGGAGACCCACGAAGGGAGCGTTGTTTCCCAGGGTTCCGAGAAAAGCGAGACGCCTCTCCAGGCGCATTTTCTGGAGTGCTCGCGCACCTTGCATGGCCTCATCCGCAGCCTTCGCACCTCGATCCGCTTCGGTCAGTCCTGCCAAAACCACGGCCGCTTCCGCGCTGGGCGATTTCTCGAGCAAGTCTCGGGCCTTCTTGAAATCTTCCTTGCGCAGGGCTTCTCGGAACCCCGCTGCGAGCTCAGCGAGGTCATCGCGGAGTGAAACGTAAAACCATGCTCGCTCTAGCATGATGGCCACGGAAACTACGCTGAGGGCGATCAGTAGCCACATGACCCAGCCAGCGCCGAAGCTGGTCATGAGTCGCTGAAGCCATTCGACTAATTGCATGGGAGTCCTCTTGGATGATTTTTTGTGGGTAGGGAGTTGTAAAGGTGGGACGCAGGGGGCGCGTCGCCGGCCCAGGGGTGCCCACCGCTAGCATAATTTGGGAGCCTTCGCCCCCCTGGTCTTTGAGGGGTCGCTTCAATAGGAGAAGCCGGGGCCGCAGCAGGTTTTCGGACGTGCCTAAGAAAGGAGGAAGGCTAAGGCGGCGTGTTCGGCGCGGGTTTCAGCTTCAGCGGGGGTGGATCCGAGGAACGTTACCTGACCCACTTTTCGACCCGGGCGCTCCTCCTTTTCGTAGCCGTGGTAGTGACAATCGACGACAGACAAGAAGCCGTCTCGGTTTCCAAGACTCCCGATCAGGTTGAGCATGACGGCCGGGGCGCGCAGGGTCGCCCGGCCGAGGGGAAGTCCGCATACGGCGCGCACATGGTTTTCAAACTGACTCGTCGTTGCCCCCTCGATGGTCCAGTGTCCACTGTTGTGCACGCGAGGAGCAAACTCGTTGGCGATGACGTCCTCTCCTACGACGAACAATTCGAGCGCCAAGACCCCGACATAGCCGAAGTGATCGGTCAGCTTGCGTGCTGCCTCCTCTGCTTTCTCTTGAAGGGCTGAGGAGATCTGGGGGGCCGGAGCCAAACTCTTTCTCAGGATACCGCCTTCATGAATGTTCTGAGTGAGGGGGTAAAAAGCGTGCTCACCACTCTTGCTGCGACACACAAGGACCGAGAGTTCCCGGTCGAAGACGACAAGCTCCTCTGCGATTGCCGGAGCACCCTTGAGGCTCTCATAACCTTTGTCGAGCTCCTCTTCCGTGCGGATCACCGCCTGCCCCTTACCGTCGTAGCCAAACCTTCTGGTTTTCAGAACCAGGGGACCCAAATCCGAAAAGGCCGCCTGAAGGTCGCTCTTTGAGTGAACAGGGGCGAAGCGAGTGGTCCGTATCCCCAGCAGATTGAAGACGGACTTTTCCAGGTAGCGGTCCTGGGCCGTCTGAAGCGCCGCTACGGGGGGAGTCAGGCGACCGGTCTCTTGTAAAGTCTTGGCGACCGAGTCCGGGATGTTCTCAAACTCGAAGGTGACGTGGTCGCACGCAGAAAGAGCAGCGAGAGTTTCAGGGGCGTCGTACGGGCAACAGACATGACGCGCGACGGCCCGTGCGGGCGCTTCCGGATCGGGATCGACGACCGTCACGTCGATTCCGAGAGGCCGCGCGGCGAGCGCCAACATACGTCCCAGCTGTCCCCCTCCGAGGATCCCCAAGTGCGTGCCCATAAGATCGGCGTTCAGTCGTGCCCCGGGAGCGGGTGAGCAAGCACGTTGCGCGTCTGGGCTTCGCGGTATCCGTCCAAACTGGCACGGATTGCATCATGGGTGAGCGCGAGGATCGCGGCGGCAAGAAGACCGGCGTTCGTCGCCCCGGCGCGGCCGATAGCGAGAGTCCCGACGGGAACGCCTGCCGGCATCTGCGCGATGGAGAGAAGCGAATCCATGCCGCTCAGGGCTTTACTTTGCACAGGAACGCCCAGCACCGGGAGGCTCGTCTTCGCTGCGACCATACCCGGGAGGTGAGCCGCGCCTCCTGCCCCCGCGATGATGACACAGAGTCCTCGCTCGCGCGCGGTCGATGCATACTCGAAAAGAAGGTCAGGGGTGCGGTGAGCGGAAACGACCCGCTTCTCATAAGGGATGCCGAGGGATTCTAGGAGATCGGCAGCGCTCTTCATCGTTTCCCAATCGCTCTGGGAACCCATGATGACACCTACGAGGGGCTGTATTTCTCTTGCCAAGGGAGGCGAAACTTAACCTTAGGCGTCACGGCCCTCAAGCCTGTATGCTCGACCCCGCTTTGATTGTTGCTTTGGCTCCTGTTTTGACCCCCGCGCGGGCTCTTGCTTTTGGCCGGTTCTTTGCTGTTTTTCCGCTTGTGCTGGTGCTGGGCTGTGCCGGGGACCCTCGCCCCAAACCCAAGACGGCTGCCTCCACGCAGGTCCGGTCGGACGGAGCCTCGAGCGTCACCCGCGACCCGCTCAATCAGGATGAACTCATCCTTCGGGACGGTTTGAAGGCGACGATTTTGCACCTCAAGGAAAAGATCGGAGAGCGGCACCGGGAGGAGTCCTGGCAACTTTCGGAAGCGGCCGATTACCTCGCGGAGCAGATCAGCGAGCGCGGTTTCGCCGTTGAGCGTCAGGGCTACGAGCTTGAAGACATCGCTGCGCACAATCTCACCCTCACGATTCCCGGAGGGGAGCGTGGGGATCAGGTGCTTGTCCTCGGGGCGTCCTACGATAGTCTTCGCGGGGAGGCCGGAGAAGACGTGGGGGGCGCCGAAGTCGCTGCGCTTCTGGAACTTGCGCGCTTGATGCGCGGCGCGCGTCTCGTTCGAACGCTGAAGATCGTCTTTTATGCGCTGGGTCAGTCGCCCATGGGGGATGGCGAAGCTCGGGGTGCACGGCACTACGCCCGGGCACTTGCGGCAGAAATGCAAGCGTCGGGACGCGAGCACGGGGAGAGCGGAACGTTCTCACAGAGGTCAACCATCGGCGCCGTT
This sequence comes from uncultured Polyangiaceae bacterium, assembly GCA_964392575.1. Lineage (GTDB taxonomy): Bacteria > Myxococcota_A > Polyangia > Polyangiales > Polyangiaceae > NIC37A-2. The sequence goes on along the minus strand of CAYMQT010000233.1, from coordinate 11 downwards.
CAGCTCCACGC
>CAYMQT010000232.1:0-6456 GCA_964392575.1 uncultured Polyangiaceae bacterium | reverse complement strand
CGTATTCTGGTGAGGCCTCAGGCCGCGGCACAACGGCGAGGCGTTAGCGGGACAGGTGAACTTGATCGAATCACATTCCGCGGTTCTGGGTTCTTGATCAGGCTCGGCCGAACAGTAAGCTTGTGGCACGTGAATCCTAGTGACGTCTGGAAGGCTGACGCGACGAGAGGATTTCTTGTCGCAAAGAAAGTTTGCCCTGGTTTGTTTCGCTCTGTGTTATTGAGCATTCCTTCGCGTGATCGTGACGTTTGGGTGGATCGCGTCTTGGGATTGGACGCCCACGCAGAGGATGGTCCGGAGTTGCCTCGGGGTTGCGCTCCCTACTTGCCTTGTCCGGTTGACACGATCATTGCCGCCATCGACGAGGCAGTGATCACTAACACGGACGTTTTTGTGGACATCGGCTCCGGGCTTGGGCGGGTAGGTTTGCTAGTGCGCTTGCTTACAGGTGCGGGGGTGATTGGAATTGAAGTTCAATCCTCGCTAGTGGCCATGTCCCGAAGCTGCGCTGAAGAACTCAAGGTGGAAAGATTCTCGGTCATTCGGGGCGACGCTTCTCAACTGGCGCGTTACATTGTTATTGGGTCAGTCTTTTTTTTCTACTGTCCGTTCAGTGGTCTTCGTTTAAGTCGAGTCGTCGATGATCTAGAGGACATCGCCAAAACGCGCCCGCTCCGCTTGTGCGGAGTGAACACAAGTTTCCCCAGTCGGCCTTGGCTGGATGCTGCGCGTGGTCGACAACCAGATTTGCTCACGTGCCACACGCGCTCGCACCGAACATTTCGCCGCGCTTAGCTGCAGCGCGCGGGTAAGAGTGGGAGCTGGGCCCCCTTCGCGCGAGTTCTGTCGACGGTTGAGCTCGGGGTCGAATCGTCTGCTCGGTTCGTCTGCGAAGGTTGGCCTTTCGTCCGCATAGCTTCCCGACTACTCTTGATCCGCGATGCCGACGGTTTTGCGCAGCGGGCCTTACCGCTTTTTTTTCTACTCCGGCGATGCTGGCGAACCGCCTCACGTTCATGTCGAAAGGGACACCAGCATGGCCAAATTCTGGCTTGTTCCAGTGAGGTTGCAGGAAAGCGGCGGGTTTTCGGCCATGGAACTCCGTCGAATCGCGGCTATAATCAGCTCAAACTCCAACACACTTTTGAGCGCCTGGAATGACTACTTTTCCGATTGATGCACGCAAACCTTTTGCTGTGCAGGTCGACGTCAGCGAAGACTCGTTGACCTTGTACCTGATTGACGGACGGGTACTTTCGGTCCCAATTGATTGGTATCCGCGTCTGGCAGCCGCTTCTCGCGCTGAACGTGATAACTGGCGCCTCATTGGTCGCGGCGAAGGCATTCACTGGGCTGATGTCGACGAGGACATCAGCGTCGACAGCCTTCTATTGGGGCAAGGTTCTGGCGAGTCACAGCGTTCTCTCCAAAAGTGGCTTCAGAGTCGCGCAGCCACTGGGTGAGATTGCTGTCGTGACTGCCCGCTAACTGGCCGTTTGTGACCGACGGCCAACTTCAACGCTTCCGCTGCGCTGAAAGGTCGTCGCTCGGCGCTCGCTCTTCCCCGTTGGGGATGAGCGCCGGTCTTGCTACTCTGGTGAAGCCTCGGGCCGCGGCACAACGGCGAGGCGTTGTGCCGACCCGAAGGATGCGACACCTTGCGTTGGAGACAAAAGCTCTATCGCTAGCATCAAGACCGAGCAATGAACGAGAACGCAAAGCAATCATGGTACGCACGCCCTGTCTTCTTCGTTCGCGATTGCGACGCTTCCAGCGCTTTCTACGCGCGTCTAGGATTTCGAGAGAACTGGCGCTCTTCATACGAAGGCGAGACGGTTGCCCTTCAGGTCAGTCGAGCTGATGTTGAGATCATTCTGTCGCTTGATCCGGAACGAGCAGGGGGCGGACGGGTCTTCTTCGCCTTGCAAGAGGACCTCGCCTTGAAGGTGGAGAGTGAGCTCGCCGCCGCGGCCATAGAAACTCGGCGAGCCTATTGGGGCATGCCGATTATTCTGGTGCGGGACCTCGACGGCAACGACCTCGTCTTCACCGACGACACCGTCTCTGCGGGCGAAGGCGCTCCTACCAAGACTTAAGACGTCGCCGCTGCAAGCTTCACCCGCAAAACCTTCTTGAAATGTCCGAAGTCACCGTCCGTTGTCAGGATGGGAAAACCCGAGCGCAAGCTCACTGCGCAAAGCAGAAAGTCCGTGTTGGACCCTTGGACCCCCTTGCTTCGGCAACGGTTGAAGCAACGGGCTGCCTCTACGTAGTCTTCAGTGCCGAGTTCTTCATCGGGAAATGCTTCCAGCGCCTCTGCTAACGCCTTGAACTGAGCAGGTGCTTTGACTCCTGAGAGTAGTTCTTGTCGGATAGGTCCGAGCATGGCAACTCGCCCATCCTGAACGAGTTCTTGGAGCAGTCGGACTTCCGCGGATGCGCTGGGCTCGCTGCGTCGCAGCGCAAGGGACCACACGCAGGTGTCAACGATGACCTTCACTTTCGACGCCTCTGCGCCTTGTAGTCGTAGTCTGGATCCAGTTCGACCTTTCCGAAAAGCTTCAGCACGTCTGCTTGTCGGCGATGCTGGATATACTCCTGCAAAGCTTGGGTAACGGTAGCCTTCTTGGTGCGCTGCCCACCGATCTTCAGGGCCTCGTCCAGGAGATCGTCATCGATTGCGAGATTTGTTGCCATGTGTAGATTCTTACACATTAGTACGTGTGCTGCCAGCCCAACTTCTCTGAACGCCCACCGCTCGTGACTGAAGGGCCATCGAGTCCGGTTGCCACCTTGAGAGCCGCCCCTTGTCCTACCTAGCCAAACCTCTGGTAGACAGGCGGGCTGGCACAACAAGCCAATGCTGCTGACCGCGAACTGTGCTGCCCTCGCTTCGAAGTTGAGGTTGTGGTTCGGCCGACACTGGGCTCACTCCCTTTGGTCGTGACGGCCGGTCGGTGTAACCTGAGGCGCCTTGCGCGGCAGCAGATTGGCGAGACGTTGGGTAGAAGAGACATGAGGGACAGGGCCAAGGAACCGAATTCGAACTCGCAGAGTCCAATCATGGTGGTTCAGGGCCCGTTGACGGCACCCGAATCTTTGGTTCGGAGTATGGCCTATTGGAGTGCCCCCGCTGATACGCCATCCCGGCGTCTTGTCTTTCCGGAACCCGTCCTCCCCGTCATCCTCGACCTGTCGGGAGCGGGATGGTTCGTGGACGACGGGCACGGGGCGCGCGGTCCACAGGTCTCTGCCCTGGGCGTCGGCCTTCATGGACGCTCAGGTTTTCTCAATACCCCTACGCGCCCTTCTTGCGTACTGATCCAACTAGATCCACTTGGCGCACGCCGACTGTTTGGAATTCCACTCAACCAACTCAGCGACCGGACCTTTGACCTCGTTGATGTGCTAGGCGAACCAGCGCATGAGCTACTCGAACGCTTGAACGCCTGCGCTTCTCCGCTCGACGCGCTCCGCTTGGTAGACGATTTCATAGCTCGACGCCTCCGCCATACCCCGGAAGCCCCTCCTGCTGTCGCTTGGGCCTGGCGACGAATCTTGCAGTCCAACGGCAGTACGCCCATCAGTGATCTGATTCGTCAGGTCGGTTGGTCCAGAAAACACCTGCGTCAACGGTTTCTTGAACACGTTGGCGCATCTCCCAAAGCTGCTGCGCAGTTGGTCAAGTTCAGTGCAAGCATGCGCCGACTCCGAGGCGCTGGAAGAGCCGCCTCTTTTGCCTCTGTGGCGCGCGAGTCCGGGTACTCCGATCAGGCGCACATGTGTCGTTGCTTTCGGCGCCATGCCGGCTTGACGCCAACCGAGTATCGAAAGCTTTTTGGGTCCTAGGAGGTCGGATTCTCTCTCTGGCTCTGCAGCAGGTTACATTTGTTCAAGACTCAATCCGATGGACGTCCACACTAGTGGCCATGGAACCCAACGATTCATCTCTAATTCGCATCCTCGAAGGCTTCATGCTTGAGAGTCCAGCCAAACAAACCGGTTCAACTGTCACCACGATCGGACCAGTGAGCACAAGGCTTACTCAGATCCCGTCTCCGGTTGCCAACTTGGCTGGTCTGAAGTTCCCTACCGAGAAACTAACCGATGAAACTATTCTCGAAGTCCGAAAGTTCTATGAAGACCGCGGAGCACCATTCGGATGGCTCGTCGGACCGAACTCGCCAGCAGACCTCGCTCCGCGCCTCAAGTCGCTAGGCTTCTCTGCATTCGAAGATTTTTCCGGGCTAGTCATGAAAGGGTTTTCCGCTCCCACCAGGGAGCCAGACAGCGTCACCGTTGAGGAGGTCGATATCTCGAAACGTGAGACTTTCGCCGAAACGTTCGCCGCAGCCTTCGGCTTGCCCATGGTCGCAGTAAACTTCATGTGCGACAACTTTTTCTTCCCGTCACATCGCCGCGCTCGTAACTATCTCGCGTATCTTCCCGAAGAAGCCACTCCCATCGCAGCAGCTACGACCGTCTACTACGAAGCCGAACGCGCTGTCGTGTTGGCCGGGGCCGCAGTAGCCTCGACCTATCGCAGGCGCGGCGTCTATACTGCTCTCCTTCAACGCCGCTTGGCCGATGCGCGCAAGGACAACATGAAAGCCGCCGTGATCCAAGCCGTCCGAAGCACGTCGGCGCCGATTTGCATGGCGCATGGCTTCACGTCATTGTGTTCCCAGACCATCTACGCCTGGTCTGACGATGACAAGGAACCCAGTTAGACGGAGAAGCGCAGGGCATTCGTCTCTAACCAGACCCTCTACCCAACAAGAAATTGCTGCTGGCAGCGACCGTAGAGGCTTTCCCGTCGACGCTGAGTTCGTGGTGCGGCCGCCACTGGGCCTCACCCTTTTGTCGTGGCGGCCGGTTGCCGTATCCTGTTAGCGCCCTGCGATGCAGCAGAATTTCAGGGCGTTAGCCGGACTAAGCTCGTCGTGGGACGAGACCGATGACGCGACTATCACGAGGGAATACGCAATGAACTTCGACGATGCATTGAACTCTCTCGAACCTCCGCTCCGCGCCTTCTTTGACGGCTTCAGCGCCGATGATCAGGCCGCGTTTCGCCAATCGGTACGGCCGGCACTGCTTGAGTTGCATCTGCGGCTGCGCACTTTCAACTGGGCCCAACTTGAGACACTCCCCGAAAACGTTTCGTCCGCCGGGCTGCTCTTAGAAGAAAGGACCGCTGTTGGGGGACCAAACGACCCTGACGAACTGTGGTCCAGCGAGCCATGGCTCGATCTGATTAGGGTCTTCAAGGATATGCCGAGAACCGGATCGGCGCTTGCGAGGCGGTGGTACCGACATCTAGTCGGCATTGACCGTGCGCGAGACGAACTTTCGAAAAATCGCGGCATTGCAGCCTATACGGCAGGTTGGCTCGAACTCCAACGCGGGGATGTCGCTGCGGCCCGACGCTGGCTCCACATTGCCGTCGTGGAAGATTCACGGGCAAACCACAACGGGGTCGCGCGTTCCGTACTCATCGAATCCCTCGGCGAGAATCCGAGCGAGCTCGACTCCCTAAAAGCTCTCGTCCTTTCGGAATCCGCGACCCCAAACGACTTCCGCTCGTCGGCCGAGTATATCTTGACGAGGTGGTACCTGAGTCGAGACCTCAGGAACTCCGATCTTTCGCTCACCGCTGAACATGATCTCGATTCGTGGTTGCTGGCGAAGCTGACAGACGCACTCCCAGAGCCGCGCCCGAACACGAAAGTTCAGGGAGACGCCCTCGAAATTCTTGCCGCCTACCTCCTGTCGCACATCGTTGGATGCTTTCCTGTCCGCAAGAGCGAGACGCCCGACTTCGAAAATGACCTCGTAATTCGAAATCTATCGCGGCAGGTCTCTCCGGCGCTCGATCTTCTTGGACGATACTTCCTCGTTGAATGTAAAAACTGGAAGAGTCGAATCGGAACGCATGAACTGGCCTACTTCGCTAACCGAATTCGGTACGGGCGACTTGAATTCGGCATCTTGTTTGCGCGAGCGGGGATCTCGACCGGAACGAAGGATGAGGATCAAAATGGAGAATTCATGGTGCACCGCGCCTACCATCAAGACGGTGTCGTGGTGGTGGTGGTGACGGCGGATGACCTCAAGCGCGTTTCCGGGGGTTTGGAGTCTCCTCTCGAAATGATTCTGCGAAAACACGACGAGGTTCGATTCGGGGCATGGTCCCGTCAGGTCGGTCCCCGGGACAGGCAGAAGGGGGAGAAGCATTCCAAAAACGCCGGCTAACAAGCCAATGCTGCTGACCTGCGGACGGGAAGGTGTTTCGCTTCGCCGACAACTCGTGGTTCGGCCGCCACTGGGCCTCACTCCCTTTGTCGTGGCGGCCGGTTGTCGTATTCTGAAAGGCCTCGCACGGCAGCAGATTGGCGAGTCGTTATGCAGATCTGATGATCGATACCGAGTCTGCCAAGGCAGACTTGTGATCTG
>CAYMQT010000231.1:0-6541 GCA_964392575.1 uncultured Polyangiaceae bacterium | reverse complement strand
AGACGTGGAATGTCTGCTCTCGCCCTGCTCTCACCGAAGCCTCGCGCTTCTCGCCCAAGCAACCGAAAGGCACACACAGCCCCTCGCAACGGACCGGCACTCGACTCGCCCCACGACGCTCCGCGCATGCACAGTCACGAGCGCATCATGCCGAAGCTAACCGTGAGTCAGCCCCACGACCCGCTCGAAGCAGAAGCGGATCGCGTCGCCGACCGGGTGATGCGCATGGCCGACACCGAAAGCGTGAGTCGCTCCTCAACAGGCTCACAGGTGATTCAGCGGAAGTGCGCGACGTGCGAATCGGAGGAAGAATCTACGATTCAGCGCAAGGAAAGTAGGGGCTCGTCCCCAGTCGCCTCAGCAACCGGCGGCGGATTCCACTCGGCGCTCCAAGCTGCCCGCGCCTCAGGAGGAAGCGCCATGCCAGCAGGGGTGAGACATTTCCTAGAGCCACGATTTGGCACCAGCTTCGACAACGTCCGCGTGCACACTGATGCGCGCGCTTCCTCATTGACCGAAAACGTCCAAGCACGAGCATTCACGCTCGGCAATGACGTCTTTTTTCGACAAGGAGAATTTCAGCCGAATTCATCTGAAGGCAGGAGGCTCTTGGCGCATGAGTTGGCGCATGTGGTTCAGGGGAGCCCCCCAGGAAAGAGCTCGATGCTTCGAAGACAGCTCGATCAACGCAAGAGTTCGGTACAGTTGGGCGAAGGACTACCCAGTTGTGCGGTGCATCCACCCGAAAGTCAGCGCGTACCCTCGGAGATCGATCTCCTCGGGGACCAGAAGCTCATGGAGATCCGGACGAATGCGGAGGGTAACAACGACAACCTACTTGGCCAGTTCGCCACTAGGGGGGCAGGAGACCCCGTATCGGCGACACGACTCGTTCAGCAGATCCTATTGTCCTGGGGATGCACGTCGCTTGATAAGAACGTCCTGCCCCGATTCGGGTCTGACGGCGATTTCGGCGCCGAAACAGCAAAGGCGGTACGATTGTTTCAGCGCGCAAATGGAATCGCCGAAGACGGCATCGTGGGCCCCATCACACTAAACCAGCTGGATCAGGTAGTACTTCGTTCGAACCGCAGGTCATCGTCACGAAGGCTGAGTCGAGTGACTCCCCACCAGCAAACGGATCAAAACTCGTTCGCAGAAGCACAGAGCCACGGCGCTTTTGCGATGCAAATAGGTTTTTTTGGCTCACAAGCGAATCCACTGCACCAAACGAAAAGAAAACCCGAGCACATCATCGCCTCAGGAAAACAGGCATTGATCCATGCCATGAACGGGCTCCAGAGGATGCTTCCTTACGTCGACACCAATTTCAATTTCAAGCTGATGCCTGGCCAAATGGTAGGAGACCGGATGTTCATCGCCGCACCAGGAGGAGAAGGTGTGGTTTTCCTGACTCGGAGCCACCTCATTTCTGTTCCTAGGAGTGAAGTCTCCCGAGATATAAATATCACGGCGATAGCGAAAGGCGGCGCCAGCGCGAAGTGGGTGGAGGGGGCAGCAAAGATTGGCTTCGCCTTCATCACTCCACTCGCAGCCGCACTGATCGGTCCGGTTGTAATTGTCGCCGGGCTCACAACAACGATTGTCGAGTTCTCGTTCTTCGCCGTAGCGATGCATCGGGAGATAAAAGATGCTCGCACCTTGGTGGTGTTACTGCTATCCTTGCTCGCGGAGTTTGCAGTTTCGTGCCCCAAGCTCGCAGCAGCTTTGTTTCGGTTCGTTGGGCTCCAAGCACTCCAGGCTGTTCCCAAAGGAATAAACGACGAGGACTGGGCCAACCTGCTCGGCAGGCTCGTAGGCGGCAAACTGGCAGGACAAGTTCCGATCGAGAGCCTGAAGTTCTTCGTGCTCCTTTCTAAGTCTCTTGCAACCACCCTTGCCGTGAGAGGTCCAGGAGCCGCAGGGCGAGGCTCCAAGGAGCAGGTCGGAAAGATCATCCGCGAGTTCGGACATCATGGGCTTCCACTAAGCGAAGAAGCCGCAGACAAAATCATTCAAGAGGACTGTCTCGGAGCCGCCCCGAATCGCGAGCGCCTGGACCAGATAAACAAGGCGCTGACCACTTTGATTCCCCTCTTGGAGACTATCAAGCGTACACTTCCGAAGTAATGATCTTGCCCGCTCCACTGTTACGAAGAGCCGCTGCAGTTGCAGCTGCCGCGCTGGTCCCTGCGTGTGCTCATCACGTTGCTAAGAACGAGGGGCTGCCCGAAAAGCCATTAGTAGGGGCGGGTTTGAAACCCGCACCTACTAATGGCTCAGAACCTGACGCCTGTGACCTCCGACTACGCCTGATGGCGCAGCGCTTCGACCAACTTCCTATCCGCATACCACTGACGATGACGCCGACGCCCCCCGTCACAAGTGTAGAGATTTGCCCCCACCACATGGCCGAGTGGCCCCCCCTGGTATTGAATTGGAATCTGGAATGCTATCGATCGACGGCATTCCTCGGACCGGCTCGGCGGACCAACTAGTAAGCGCTGTGGAGGATTGGTGGCAGCGAGTTACAAGTTTCAGAGAAGAGCTGGTCGAGGGTGGCGCGGATCCGACGCACTTCGGACCCCTCCCCCGCATTGCGCAGGTCTGGGTGAAGTCATCGTCTCTTGCGGGTGATACGACCGACGTGCTTCAACAGCTGCACCAAAACCATGAACTCTCCTTGTTGGTGCAGTGCCCGTCGCTCCTCTCGGAGCGCGGCATTCCTAAACCAAAAAAAATCGCGGACTTCGAGGCTACCTACAACCCCGTCGGCAGCGATGCCCCACAAGTCATCTGGCGCACAATACGAGAGTATTCCGGCTCTTGTACCGAGGTGCACGATGTCTTTGCGACAGTGTCGCTTTCAGATTTGTCCCTCGACGAGAAAGCGGAGAAATTTCGCATCGGCGTGCTGGAGGCCCTTCAAAACTGCCATTGTTCTGACGCCGAAATTGAAAACCTCGAGTACTTCGTTCTGCGGTTTTCGTCGTTGGAGGTGGATAGAGCTTTCGAGATCCCGCTTACTGAGACGAAGCTCGACGAACTGCGAAATTTACCTCGCGATACCCCCGTAGATCATCTGTTGGACACCTGGTCCAAGGAGGTGCTCGAACAAGCGAAGCCGTAGTCCGGCATGTTGAAGTGCCAACCCTTAGCACTCCGCTCAAGCTGATGATCGAAAAAGCTCCTACCAATCCGGCCACTCGGGGCACGGACATGGCAACAATCACGATCCTGCAACTAAAGTTTCAGGGGGGCTGCATGGTCGATCTGAAAAACCACCACTGTTTCGCTCTTTTGAATGGAACGAAATGGTTCGTTCGGGCAGGCTAGACGTGGAATGTCTGCTCTCGCCCTGCTCTCACCGAAGCCTCGCGCTTCTCGCCTCAGCAACCGAAAGGCGCACACAGCTGCTCGCAATGGTCCGGCTCTCGACTCGCCTAACGACGCTCCGCTCATGTACGGCCACGAGCGCATCATGCCGAAGCTAGCGGTGAGTCAGCCCAGCGACCCGCTCGAAGCAGAAGCGGATCGCGTCGCCGACCGGGTGATGCGCATGGCCGACACCGAAAGCGTGAGTCGCTCCTCAACGGGCTCACAGGTGATTCAGCGGAAGTGCTCGGCCTGTGTCACAGCTCGGCCTATGTGATCCCGGCTGGTTCGGCCAAGGTGATCCTGGCTGGTTCGGCCAAAGTGATCCCGGCTGGTTCGGCCAAGGTGATCCTCACCGACTTTGCGAATGACGAAGGGTCGGCTGACGCTGGCCAGATGGCAGCGAGAACGACAGAAATGCACCGATTAGAGGAGCTGGTGCGTCTGCACCGGCAGGGCTTGAAAACAAGGGAGGTGGCTCGGCTCTTGGGCATGAGCCCCAATACTGAACGGCGGTACCGTGAGGCGCTTGAGCCCACCGGACTGCTCAGGGGCCCGCTCGATGAGGTCCCCGGGCTGGAAGACTTGAAGGCGCTGGTGCGTGAGCAAGTACCGCTTACGACTCCGGAGCAACAGCTCTCGTCTGTCGAGCCGTGGCGCGAGCGCACGGTGGCGATGCGGAGCAATGGGCTTGGTCCTCGCGCGATCTACGATCGCCTTGTCGTGGAAGAGCCGAGTTTTCGCGGAAGCCTTTCGGCAATCAAGCGGCTGTGTCTGCGTCTGGCGGGAGAGGCAGGCCCCTCTGCTGAAAGCGTGGCGATCCCCGTGGAGACGGCCCCCGGCGAAGTGGCGCAAGTCGACTTTGGGTACGCCGGCATGCTGTGGGATCCAGAGACAGGGCGTCAGCGCAAAGCATGGGTGTTTGTGATGGTGCTGGGACACAGTCGCCATCGTTTCGATCGCGTGGTTTTCGACCAGAAGCAGGAGACCTGGTGTGATTTGCACATTGCGGCTTTCAGGCATTTTGGAGGCGTACCGAAGGTGATCGTCCCGGACAATCTCAAGGCGGCCGTGATCCGCGCAGCCTTTGCTGTGGATGATCGAAACGCGGAGCTCAACCGCAGCTACCGGGAGCTTGCGCGTCACTGCGGATTCCGAGTGGATCCAGCACCACCACGTAGCCCCAAGAAGAAAGGCAAGGTGGAGAACGGAGTGCGCTACGTGAAGAACAACGCGCTGAAAGGCAGAGAAGGTGAAGCGATTGACGAGGTCAACGCAGCGCTCACGGTATGGTGCACGGAAGTGGCAGGCCGCCGCAACCACGGCACGACCCACAAGAAGCCGCTGGAGGCATTTTTACTGGAAGAAAAGTCAGCGCTCCTGCCGCTTCCGGAGAAGAAGTATGAGCGCGTCATTTGGAAGCAAGTGACGGTACACAAGGACGCGCACGTGCAATATGCGCGTAGGCTGTATTCGGTGCCGTGGCGTCACATCGGCGAAAGAGTATGGCTGAAAGCGGTGGGCGAAAGCGTCATCATTTACGCCGATGATGAGCGCGTAGCGACGCACCCCCGAAGGGGAAACGGTCTGCGCTCGACCGTCGAGGAGCATCTCCCGGAGGGTCGCCGGGACCTGCGTCATCGCAGTCAGAGCTACTGGCAAGAGCGCGCAGAAAGACTGGGACCGGAGACGGCGAAGTACGTGGCTCAGGTCTTTGAAAGCGATGATGTGCTCTATCAGCTGCGTGCGGTGCAGAGCATCGTGACGCATTTGGAGAACTATCCTCGCGAGCGCGCGGAGGCTGCCTGCCGCCGAGCGAGCCACTACGGCATCACGACCTATCAGGGAATCAAAAACATCCTGACCAAGGCGCTCGACCTGGAGCCATTGCCCGGAGCAGCAGTGACGGTGGCCTGGGCGGATCGTCCACGCTTTGCACGTCAGGCCGTGGACTTCACGCAGGAGGAGAGCCATGAGCGCCACTGATGAACTGATCCCACTTCTGAAGAAGCTCCGTCTCAGCGGAGTGCTCGACTCGCTCGAGCTGCGCCTTGGTGAGGCGGTGGACGACGACCTCGGTCACCAAGAGTTTCTCTACCGCCTCTTTAAGGACGAGGTGGAGCGACGTGACGGGAAGCAGCTTGAAGTGCGAGTGCGTCGCGCGAACTTCGAGCATCAGAGGACGATTGAAGACTTTGACTTTCACTTCAATCCGGCTGTCCCGAAGTCCAAGGTACTTGATTTGGCGACGTGCACCTTTGTTACGCGAAAGGAGAGCGTGCTTCTGCTTGGGCCGACCGGAGTGGGCAAGAGCCACATCGCTCAGGCGCTAGGCCACCGCGCATGTCGTCTCGGCCATCGCACGCTCTTTCTTTCGGCACAGGAAATGCTGAAGCAGCTACGAGTCGGACGCGGCGACGGGACCTACGACCGGCGATTGACCAAGATGACCGATGTGGAGCTGCTGATCATCGACGACCTGGGTCTACGTCCACTCGCTCACGATGAGCCGGTCGATCTGTACGAGGTGATCCGGCTTCGATACGAACGGGGTGCGACGGTGATCACGTCAAACCGGGACGCAGAAGAGCTTCACGCACTTTTCGGCGATCCACTTCTCGCGAGCGCAGCGATGGATCGGCTGCTCCATCACTCCCACGTCGTCCGCTTGGAGGGCGACTCTTATCGAAACAACAAGAAGCGAGTCCGCAAAAATGGCGGCTCCGCGGAGGCACAAGCATGACAACATTGAATAGAAATGATCAGCTTGGCCGAACCAACAGCCCGTGGTCGGCAGCACTCAAAGTGCTCTGCTCGATCCTGGCGATCACAGGATCAGCTTGGCCGAACCAAGCAGGATCCCTTAGGGCGGACTTTGACACCGCATTCGCAAGTTCTTCTCGTGAGGGTGCTACCGATGAGCCCCGCGAGGGGTTGCCCGGGGTGGATTGCTCTGCGTATTCAAGCACTTAGAGGCAACCCAGGTCGGATTGCTAGTGACGATGGACACAATCTTTCGGCGCGCATCCCACGCTGCCTTTCTTCTTTTGTGGGGCGCTCGGGCCGCGTCGTCAGCTTCGTGAGTCGAATCCTCCGCGAACCGTGCTGACCGTGAGTCAGGGCTTCCAATCTTTACACACTTCAACCCAGGTTTCGTCGAGGGCGA
>CAYMQT010000230.1:4298-6549 GCA_964392575.1 uncultured Polyangiaceae bacterium | reverse complement strand
TCACCGCCAAGCTCGCGGAGCGCGAGGAACGCCCTCTGGAGCCAGGCGGGCATGCTCAGTCGTCCTCGAGCGGCGGGACGAGCATCACCGAGCGGAACTCGTCACGCGGCAAGAAGGGCGCCATGTCCTCGAGCGGGCGCGACACCATGGTGCCGTCCGCGCGCCGAACCGAGGAAGTCTTCGGCGAGAAGGCGTAGTCGGAAGGCAAGCGAACCCCGGTGAGCGACGGCCCCTTCCTCGCCAGGAGTCGCGGCAGCGCATCGAGATCGTCCAAGCGCACAAGGCGCTCGAAGGGCAGCCGAAACGCGGCGGCGAGCGCGCTCGTCTCGGGGAAGCTGACGCCGCTGTCCGGCCCCGTACCAATGTAGCGACCCTGGAAGAAGTTGGTCTGCGTCTGGCGGATCGAGACGTAGCCACCGTTTTCGAGCACGAACACGTGCACGTTGAAGCCCGCCGCGCGCAGCGTCTCGAGCTCCTGCAAGTTCATCATCAAGCTCCCCTCGCCTTCGAGGCACACCACCGTGCGGCCCGTTCCGGCCGCCGCACCGATGGCCGCCGGGAGCCCGTAGCCCATGGCCGCAGAGCCCGAATTCCAAATCACGCGCTGACCATCACGCACGAGGCCCGCCTGGAAGTAGCAGATGCAGGCCGTGGCGTTGGCCGTCACGACGATGGCGTCGTCGGGCAGCGCGCGCGCGAGCCGATCCATGAACACGTAGGGGCTGATCGGCTCGGCCACCTGCGTGTACTCCGGGAGCACCGTGGGGTAGCGACGCCTGAGGTCCTTCCCCCAAGAGCGAAACTCACGCCTCTGCGCGAGGCTCTCGGCGCTCGGCTTGCCGAGCGCTACCCGGAGCTTGGCGATGAACTCACCCGCGTCGGCGAGGATCGGCACGTCGGGTTCGACGGTGGGCTTCTGGAGTTCTGCCTGATCGATGTCGACGACGATCTTGGTGGCCGAGCGCGCGAACCGAGAAAAGCCATAGCTCGCCTGGCGGATGTTGTTGCGCGTGCCGATGAACAGCACCACGTCCGCGTTCTGGAGCGCGAAGTTCCCCGCGCGATCGCCGATGGTGCCGATGCGTCCCACGTGCGAAGGGTGCTCGCTCGGCACCTGATCGAAGCCGAGGAGCGTGCTGCCCGAAGCGAACTCCTGTTCGTCGAGCAAGGCCAAGAACTCCTTCTCGGCGCCCGCGAGCCGCACGCCCTGGCCCCCGACGACGAGCGGGCGCTTCGCGCCACGAAGCAGCTCCGCGGCGCGCTCCACGAGCGCGGGATCGGGCTCGAGGCGCGCCTCGTCAGGAGGCGTGAACCCCTCGAGCGCATCTGGATCGACCAGGCTGCCCTGCACATCGACGGGCACGTCGATCCAGACCGGACCCTTGCGCCCCGACTCGGCGACGAAGATCGCGCGCTCGAGTTCGTAGCGGACACGCTTCGGATCGGTCAGGCGCACCGCCGCCTTGGTCAGGTGCCCGACCATCGACACGATGTCGACCTCCTGATCGCCGAGCTGACGGAGCCCGAGGTCGTCGTAGCTGGTCATGCAGGTCTCGCGCTTGACCTGCCCCGACACGAAGAGCACGGGCGCCGAGTCGGTGTAGGCGCCGAAGAGACCGGTGATGGCGTTCGTGGCGCCGGGCCCCGTGGTGACCATCACGAAGCCGAGCTTCCCCGTAGCGCGAGCGTAGCCTTCACCGGCGACGGCCGCGCCCTGCTCGTGGTGCGTACACACGGCGGTGATCGGGCTCGACACCAGCGCGTCGTTCAGGTGCATGGCGCCGCCGCCCGTCACCAAGAACGCGTGAGTCACGCCGTGCTCGGAAAGGCGGCGACAAATGTAGTCGGCTACACGAATCATGAATCGGTTCTCCGCGCGCGGGCCCACTCTAGCGCGCGCTCGATGCTCGCTTCGAGCGACGTCCACTCGGCAAGGTCGAGCTCCGAGCGGGCGCGCTCGGTGCTGGGCACGTAACGGTGCACCGGTGCGCTGCCCGGTGACTGGGCCACCTCCACCGGAACATCCCCGGCTCGTCCCACCAGCTCTCCCAATTCGCGAATGGTCACGGCGCGCTCGGCGCCGACGTTGTAGGCGCGGGACGGCTGGCCACGCAACCACACGGCGAGCAGCCAGGTCACGAGATCTTCCGCGTCCAGGTACGAACGCACCGCGCGGCCGTCGCCGGCGATGTGAATCGGCCGGCCGAGCGCCGCATCCCGCACGAAATTGCCGAACGCGAAGTGACGATCC
>CAYMQT010000230.1:0-4288 GCA_964392575.1 uncultured Polyangiaceae bacterium | reverse complement strand
GCGAGCGCGAGCTCCGCCAGTCGCTTACCCTCGTGGTAGGCATTGCTCACATCGAGCGGATCCGGCGCGCCCGGGTAGCTCTCGGGGACGTGCCCGAGGTCAGCCGGCTGTGCGCCGTACACGGCGCCCGAACTGGTGAGCAGCATCCGCCGCGCACCCGTGCGAACCGCACACTCGATGGCGCTCTTGGTGCCCGCGTGAATGATGTCGAGCATCTCGGTGGGCGCCTCAGCGTTCAGCGTTGCGCTCGCCGGCGTGGCGAGATGAACGACCTCGTCGAGCCTTTCCGGAAGCAGACCGGGCTCGCTCAGGTTCCGCACGTCCGCGTCGACCCAACGAATCGCCTCGGCTTCGCGTGCGGGGTGCGCTGCCCGGAACGCGGTTGCTCCGCGCGACAGCGCGATGACTTCGACGTCCAGGCCGCGCGTGTGGCGCGCCGTCGCAAGCGTCGCGAGCAGCCATGCACCGAAGAAGCCCGTGGCCCCCGTCACCAGAATGCGCCGTCCGCGCAGCTGGTCGAGGTCGCCGCTGGCCCGTTCGAGGATCCGCGCGAGAGCCTCCTCGCTCGCGACGCCGAACAGGTACGCACGATCGGCACTCATGAGCCAGGCGACGATAGCGGACCGTGCGCCCATTTGCCCAAGATATTCACCGATGGTACTTGGCTGCCTTGGTGGTGCGGCAAGACGACGATTCACCCGTTGGTCGGTTCGACGGGCCTGGGTTCTGGGTTGCACGGAGCCTGGTGCCGGAAGCCGCGCTAGCCGAGATTCGCGGTGACCTCCTGCAGCTGGGGCATGAGCTCGAGCCCAGTTGGGGCGGCAGCGACGTCCACGACCTCTGGCGCCATTTGAAGCGCACGAACCGCACCAAGGGCAGCGCCCTGTACAACGGCTTCAAACATCTACCGTCGGTGCTGAGGCTCGCGGCATCGAACGAGCTGCTCGACGCTCTGCGCCGTGAAGGCTTCTCCCGACCGGCCATCGTGGACATCAACTGTCGCATCGATTCCAAAGGGGACGAGAAGTTTCTCTTCGGATGGCACCAAGACTACTGGTTCTCCGTAACGTTTCCGAGCTCGCTCGTTGCGTGGATCAGCGCCGTGCCACTCGTTCCCGAGATGGGCGGGCTCGGCATCATCGGCAACGATGTCACCGGCGGTCGCGTGTTCCGCACCCGTCAAGGTGACAAGTACGATTCGTACGCCGATGCGGTGGTGCTGGACGAGGAGATCCCCACCGGCAGCGCGCAAGTCATCGATCGGCTGAGTCCGGGAGACGTCCTCTTCTTCCGCTTCGACGTGCTGCACAAGTCGATGCCCGTCCTGACGGACGAACTGTCACGCTTCACCGTTCAGGTCCGCTACGCGGACTTCGGTGACGAAACCTACAAATCGAATCACTACCGCCCGGGAGTCGTGACCAGCTCACGGGTAGACTACCTATCGGAGAAGTCCAAGTCATGAGCGTCTGGGATCTAACGGAGTTCGATGCGCCGCTCGAGCAGATGTACGGCGTGCATTCGGAGAAGGACAAACAGTACTGGGAGCGGTTCGCTCTGCTGGGCGAGAAATACCCGCACTCCGACCTGCACAAGACCACGCACTGGCCCGTGTACGTGAAGCGCATCCTGATGACGCGCTACCTCGCGCACTACGAACTCTTCAAGAAGACGATCGATCTACCGGGCAGCATCGTGGAGCTGGGCGTTTCACGCGGCGTGTCGTTCTTCTCCTTCCACAAGTTCCTCGAAATCTTCTGCCCGACCGACACTTCGAAGAAGGTATACGGCTTCGATTCGTTCGAGGGTCTGTCCGACTTCCGCGAGGAAGACGGAGTGACTTCGAACGATTTGGTCAATGACAAGCGCACGGGCGGCTGGTCGGCGAGGAGCGTCGAGGGTGAGATCTTCGAGATGTGTGAGTTGGCCAACGCCGACAACATCCTCGCACGCGAGCGCTCGCGCCTCATCAAGGGTCGCGTGCAGGACACGCTCGAACCTTTCCTCAAAGAAACTCCTGGGGTTCGCATTTCGCTGCTTCACCTCGACATGGACCTGTTCGAACCCACGTACTACGCGCTCGACAAGCTGTGGGATCTCATCGTGCCGGGTGGAGTCGTGGTCTTCGACGAGTACGGCCTCCCCCCTGGGGCGGAGAAGCAACCGCCTTCGATCGCTTCCGCAAGGAACGCTGCCTCGACGTACGCCTCGAGAAGTTCAACTGGTGCCTGACGCCAACGGCGTTCTGCATCAAGGGCTGAACCGAAGCCGCCAAGGTTAGCGACCCGTGACGGAGCTCGCCCAATTGCAGGTGCAGCGGCGTGGGCTCGCGCACCAACGCCCAACATGAGGAGAACCGTCCGTTCTCTCGAACGACCGGCCTGGCGACAACCCCATGGTCAGGGCCGACTGGTCAAGGCCTCGAGCTCTCTCCGCAACTCGCTCGCGCCAAATGGCTTGTGGAGGAGGCGTCCACCCGCTTCACGAACCTCGGCCTCCACGGCCTCGTCGGCGTAACCGCTGATCACGATGACGGGGCACGACGGCGAGCCCTGGCGCACCGCGCGGAGCACGTCGACGCCGTTTCCGAGCGGCATGCGGTAGTCCGTCACGACGACGTCGAACTCGGCCCGACCAAGGAGCTCGAGCGCCGCTCGGCCGCTCGCGACGGCATGCACTTCGTAGCCAGCCGCTTCGAGCAAGCTGCGAAGAACCGGGCCGAGCAGATCGTCGTCCTCCGCCAAGAGGCAACGGAGCGGTCGCCCGTCGCCGCTGGGCGCCAAACTCATGCCCTTTGCCCTCCACCGGCTGACGCGGCGCGTACTGGCAGTACGATTTCGAAACGGCCCGGTAGCTCGGCCACACCAGGCACGTAGCGAATGGTCCCCCCGTGATCCAAGACGATCCCGTGGGTAATGGACAGTCCAAGCCCCGTGCCGTGACCGACTGGCTTGGTGCTGAAGAACGGATCGAAGATCCGTGGCGCCACTTCGCGCGGAATCCCGGGCCCGGTATCCGAAATGACGTAAAGCACACTCGGTTCACCTCGCTCGTCGGTTGGCCCGGGTCCGATGGTGATGCTCACCCGGCGGCCGAGGGCCGGCTGCACTTCGAGCAGCGCATCGCGCGCGTTGATGAGCAGGTTGATGAAAACCTGCTGCAACGCGTCGACATCACCCGTGATGGGCGACAGGTCTCGCGCATCGAGCTCGACCCGAATCGACGCGACACGCAGCTGCTCCGCGAGCAAGAGCAGCGCCGAATCCACGGGCGCGCGCGGCGCGAGCGGCGCGAGGTTCAGCCCGGTGCGGCGCCCGAAGGTGCGCACGGCCGCGACGATGCGCCCCATGCGCCCGGCAGCGGCCGCGATCAGTTCGATCTCGTCACGGCACGATTCGATCGTGCGCTCTGGCCGCTCGAGCAGAAGTTCGCAGAGCGCCTGCATCACCGTGAGCGGCTGGTTCAGCTCGTGGGCCACGCCGCCGGCAAGCTCGCCGAGCGCGGCGAGCTTGCCCTGCGTAACGAGCGTCTCTTGGGCGCGTTCGAGCTCGCGGCGCTCTTCACGGAGCGCGCGCACGAGGGCTCCCACTTCTTCTGCCGTCGCGTTCACGAGGTACGAAAGCACGTCGAGGGCATCGCCGCGGTAGTTGCGCGGCGACTGAACCCCGAAGTCGCCCCGCGCGATGCCCACGAGCACTTCGCTGATGCTCTCGATGCTCGGTTGCGAGCCGACGAGCGCCTCGGGTTCGACGGCGGAACCTTCCGGGAGCGACGGTGCGGGCGGGCGCGCGCGCATGCCCGAGGAGACCTCGTCCGCGGAAGCAACCGCTGCGAGCGGACGCTCAGACTGAGCGCCCATGCTCCTCCTGCATCTGCGTGGACCACTCGAGCGCTGCGTGGAACGAGGCGAACATGCGGGTGGGCGTGACCGGACGATTGAGCCCGATGAAGAACGACCCAATGGCGCGGGCGAGCGCCGACGTGCACACGAGCGCCAGGCTGGAGCGAACGCGCGTGCTTTCGCCGGATGACCACACCCGACGACTCCCGGCGTCCTGCCCCTGAACGCGGTCGACCAGGACGATGACCGACTGGCGATGGCCCGTGGCTCGAGCAATCTCGCCCAGGAGCAAGAGCGAACGCCGCGCCGACTCCTCCGTCTGCCGGTACCCGGACCGAGGAACCGCCACCACCACGTTCGGAGCAACGGTGAAATACCCGCCTGCTCCCGAGTCGCCGGCGAGCAGCCACCCCGAGGTATCCACCCCGACGATCTCCGGTACTACGC
>CAYMQT010000229.1:0-6595 GCA_964392575.1 uncultured Polyangiaceae bacterium | reverse complement strand
GGCGACCCTCGAAGAGGAGGTGCTCGAGCAGCCGGAGAAGGCCATCGCCGTTTACGAGCAAGTGCTCGAACTCGATGCCGAGGACGTCAAGAGCGTGGAGGCGCTGATCGGCCTCTTGCTAGGGCTGTCGCGCTGGAAGGATCTGCTCACCGCCTACGCGCGCAAGGTGGATCTCGTCTTCGACGTCGAAGAGAAGAAGCAGGTCCTGTACGAGGTGGGCGCCGTCCACGAGCGCGAACTCTCCGACGTGGAGAGCGCCATCGACACGTACCAGCGCGTGCTCGAGCTCGACCCCGACGATCTGATCGCGCTCGGTCGCCTCGACGTCCTCTACCAAACGGCCGAGAACTGGAGCGAGTTGCTCAGCGTGCTCACGCGCGAAGCGGAGCTCGCCGCCGATCCGGAGGAGTCCGTCTCGTACCAGTTCCGTGTTGCCAAGCTCTACGAAACGCGGCTCGGTGACGTAGAGCGCGCGGTGGATCTCTACCGCGAGCTCTTGCAGGTGCAGCCCGATCACGACGCCACGCTCGCCGCTCTCGAACAGCTGCAGAAGGGCAGCAAGGCGGCGCTCGCCGCGTCACAGGTGCTCGAGCAGGTCTACGAGGCATCCGCCGACGCCGAGAAGCTGATCGCCGCGCTCGAAGTGCAGGTGGGCCACGCCGAGGACGCCTTCCAGAAGGTGGGGCTCCTGCGCCGCATCGCGCAGATCGCCGAGGAGTCGCTTTCGGCTCCCGAGCGCGCGTTCTCCGTTTACGCGCGCGCGGTGGCCGCTGACTCGTCGAACGGCGAGGTGCTCGAGTCGTTCGAGCGTCTGGCCACGATGACCGATGGCTGGAAGCGCGCGGCCGAGGTGTACGACGCCGAGCTCGCGAACGAGGCAGAGGACCCGGCTCAGATCGTGGAGCTCGGCCTGCGTGTGGCGCAGATCTACGAGGTTCAGCTCGAAGACTCGCGCGCCGCCGTGCAGCGTTACCAGACGGTGCTCGAGTCGGAGTCGGCCAACCTGGTCGCGCTCGCTGCGCTCGATCGCCTGTTCTCGGCCGCAGAAGATTGGGTGTCGCTCGCCAAGGTGCTCGCCGAAGAGGCCGAGTACGGCGATTCGCCCGAGGCGATTCTCGAGTTCAAGTTCCGCTTGGGCGAGGTCTCGCGTTCGTATCTCGGCAATGTCCCTGGGGCGATTGCTGCGTACCGTGAGGTGCTCGCAGCTGCGCCCGAGCACGAGGGTGCGCTCGGCGCACTCGAGCAGCTCTTCTCACGTGGGGTCGAGGTCCCGGCCATCGCCGAGACCCTCGAGCCGCTCTACCAGGTGGCTGGTGAGTGGGAGAAGCTGCTCGACATTCGCGAGGGTGTGCTCGCGAAGCTCGTCGCCGACGAGCCGCGCGTCGAGCTCCTCCAGCGCATGTCGGAGGAAGCCGAGTCGAAGCTCGGCGACGTCGACCGCGCGTTCGAGTACCTGGTGCGCGCGCTCGGTGAGCAGCCCGACAACCAAACGACGGTCGACGAGATCGAGCGCTTGGCGGACGTGGCAGACGAAGGCTGGGAGCGCCTGGCCAACGCTTACGCCGACGTGATGTCGGCCGAAGGCGCCTCGGGTGCGGTCATCGCCGCGTCGGGTCGTCGCTTGGCGCGGGTTTACGAAGAGCAGCTCAGCGATACGCCGCGTGCGGTGGAGACTTACCGTTTCGTGCTCGGTCGCGTCCCCGCGGACCTCGCTGCGCTCGAGAATTTGGACCGCATCTACACCGCGGCCGAGAGCTGGTCGGAGCTCGCTCCGGTGCTCGAGGTGCGCGCCAAGGCCGTCGAGGACGACTTCGACAAGGTCGAGCTGTATCTGCGTCTCGGCCACACCTACGAGGAGAAGCTCGCGCCGCTCGGTGATGGGGGCACGGTGGATCGTTCGGTGCTCGGCGGCTCCGGCGAGCTCAGCCGCCGCGCGGCCTCGAGCGAAGCTACCGAAGTCCTTTCCGCAGACGACGAGGAGCTGCTCACCGACGAGGAGGCCCAGGTCACCGAGCCTTCGCTCGACGATCTGTTCCCCGCCGAAGCGGAAGCCGATCTGGACGCAGAGCCCGCAGCGGAGGACTTCGCGCAGCCGGCGGCCGGGCTCGTGCAGGTCGACGGCGCCCCGAGCACGAAACCGGAAACGGGTCCTCTCAACTCCGAGCGCCTACAGGACGCGATCCGCGCCTACCGCGTGGTGTTCGACGGTCTCGAGCCCGAAAACCAGGATGCGATCGAGTCGCTCGAGCGCGTCTACCGCATCACCGGCGAGTGGAAGAACCTCGACGTCGTCTTCCAGCGTCAGCTCGACAATTCGTCGGGTGACTCCGAGGAAGCCGACATCCGCGCCAAGCGCGCGCACCTGGCCGCGGATCACCTGGGCGATCTGGCGGGCGCGGTCGCCGGTTGGAAGCGCGTCCTCGATCTCCGCGGTGAGGATCCGGAGGCGCTCCGCGCACTGGCGTATCTGTACGAGAAGCAGGGCCAGTGGAGCGAGCTCACGGACGTGCTCGAGCGCCATTTCGACATCGCTGACAGCGACGACGATCGCGTTCACGTCCTGCTCATGCGCGCCAAGCTGTTCGACGAACAGCTCAACCGCGACGAGGAAGCGCTCGAGACCTACCGCCGCGCGCTCGACATCGACTACTCGAACGTCACCGCGCTGCGCGCCATCGCCAAGATTTGGCGCCGCCGCCAGGACGACGACGAGCTGATCACGGCGCTGCACGCGTTCGTGGATCAGGGCGCCGCGCAGGTGGAGGCGAAGGAGCTCGTGGAGGCTTTCCGCGAGCTGGCCAAGCTCTACCAAGACAAGAAGGAGCAGCCGTTCGACGCCGCCGATGCTTGGCGTCGGTTGCTCGAGGTGGGCCCGGGCGATTTCGAAGCGCTCGATCGTCTCGAAGGAATCTACCGCGCCGAGTCGCAGTGGACGGACATCATCGACGTGAAGATGCAGCGCGCGAGCGCGCTCGTCGAACCGGAAGAGAAGGTCCGCGAGCTGCTCGAGGTCACCGATCTGTGGAAGCAGGAGGTGCGTGAGTACGACAAGGCGGTCACGGCCTACGCGCGCGTGCTCGCCGTCGAGCCCACGCATCAGCGTGCGTTCGTGGAGCTGGAGAAGCTGCACTCGCATGCCGAGCGCTACGAACAGCTCATCGAGCTCTACCTGAATCGCCTCGAGCATGCCGAGGAGGTCCCGGCGCGCAGCGATCTGCTCCGCCGCATCGCTCGCGTGTTCGAGGAGAAGCTCGGCGATCACGACCAAGCATTCGACGCGCTCGTGAACGCCTTCGCCGACGACTACTACGACGACGAGACGGCGAACTTCCTGGGTCGCGTGTGCCAGGCCGCCAACCGCTGGCCCGAGCTGCTGACCAACGCCAACGCCTGGCTCCAGGCCGAGACGGATCGCCGCAAGAAGATCCAGCTCAGCCTGCGCCTCGGCAAGTGGTACGGCGAGGATCTCGGCCGCCCCGCGGACGCCACCGCTTACTACCAGGTGGTGCTCGAGATCGATCCGAACAACACGCGCGTCATGCGGCAGATGGCCGCCATCGAGCGCCTCGGCGGCAACTACCAGCGCGCGGGTCAGATGCTGAACAAGGCCCTCGAGGTCGCGGTCGCGAACGACGACCGCAAGGCGATCCTCGGCGACCTCGGCGACGTGCTCTACAGGAACCTGGAGCAGGTCGAGCAGGCCATCCCGTACTACAAGCGCGCTCTCGATGTGGACGCTGGCTACATGCCTGCGCTCACCGCGCTCGAGCGTATCTACGAGGACAAGGGGCAGATCCCCGAACTCATCGAGATCCTCACGCGCAAGGCGACGTCCGTCGACCGGCCCGAAGACGCGGTGAAGATGAAGCTGCGCCTCGGCGAGCTCTGCGAGGAGCGCCTCGGGGACGCAGACGGAGCCGCCAAGGCCTACCGGGAGGCGCTGGCCGTCGACGAGTCGAGCTTGCCGGCTCTCCGTGGACTCGAGCGCACGCTGTTCAAGCTGGGTCAGTGGGCCGAACTCATCAAGGCACTCGAGCAGCAACTCGACATCGTCGACACCGAGCGCGAGCGCGTGCGCGTGCTCATGAAGCTGGCCGAGATTCACGAGCAGCAGTTCCTGAAGCCAGACGTCGCCGCGCAGCGCCTCGAGCAGGCACTCGAAGTCGATCATGCCCAAGAGGACGCGTATGTCGCGCTCGCGCGCTGCTACCGCCGCCTCAAGCAGTGGAACGATCTCGTGCGCACCTGCGAGCGTCACCTGGAAACGACGCAGAGCCGGGAGACCAAGCTCGAGCTCTACGCCGCCATCGGCGCCGTGTACCGCGACGAGCTCGGTGAGCTCGATCGCGCGATCGATTCGTACCAAGCCGTGGTCGACGCGGACGATACGAACATCGCCGCGCTCGATGCGCTCGCCAAGCTCTACGAGCGTCAGGACGACTCGGCGCGGGCCATCGACATGATGACACGCGTGGCCGATCTGACCGCCGATGGCGCGCAGCGCGTGGACATGTATTTCCGCATCGGTCGCTCGATGGAGGAGAAGCTCGGGGATCGTTTCGGCGCGCGCGAGAAGTTCCAGATCGCCCTCGACTTGAACCCCGCGCACCTGCAGTCCTTGGCGGCGCTCCGCACCATCGCAGTAGACGAGGCGGACTGGGATGCCGCGTGTCGCTACCTGGAGCAGGAGGCTTCACACACGGACGCCCCGCGCCAGAAGGCGCGCCTCTTGGTCGAGCTCGGCAAGATTCGCGACGAGATGCTGTCCGAGCGTGACTCTGCGATCGCGGCCTACGAGCAGGCCATCGCGCTCGACGAGGATTGCGAGGAGGCGGCGTTGCCACTCGTGAAGGAGTACGGCGAGCGTGAGCGCTGGGCCGACGCGGCGCCGCTGGCCGAGATGCTGGCGCGTCGCTCCAAAAACCGTGACAAGAGCGAACAGCACGAGCTCTCGAAGCTGCTCGGCAACGTGATGGCCAAGCTGGGCGATCACGACAAGGCCCTCAAGGCGTACCTTGCCGCTCACCAGCTCGACCTCACCGATCAGGAGACCATCCGCGGCGTCGCCGACGCTGCCTACGCGCTCACCGACTGGGCGACCGCGCTCACCAACTACCAGAAGGTGCTCACGGCGCTCGGCGAGGGCGACGTGGAGGCGCGCACGGACGTGTACTTCCGCCTCGGCAAGATCAAGGAAGCGCAGGGTCAGGACAAGCAGGCCATCAACAACTACGAGAAGGCGCTCGCGCTCGATGGTGAGCACCGCCCCTCGCTCGAGGCGCTCGTGGAGGTTTACGGCAAGACCGGCGACCACCAGCAGGTCGCGGCCTACAAGCGCCAGATCCTCGACACCATCTTCGACGGTGAGGAGCGCTTCGCGATCCTGAGCTCGATAGGTGATCTGTGGAGCGAGAAGGTCAACCAGCCGCTCAAGGCGCTCGAGGCCTACGAAGAGGCGCGTGACCTCAAGCCGCAGGATCACGTGCTCCTGCACAAGATGGTGCGGTGCTACCAGCAAGCCGAAGAGTGGCAGAAGATGGTCGACGTGCTCGACGCGATCCTCGCCATCGAAGAGCGCGCGAAGCTCAAGGCCAAGCTGCTCAACACGCAAGCGCAGATCTACCGCGACATGCTCGAAGACAAGGCCAAGGCCGTCGAGCTGTTCAACGAAGCCCTCGATCTGGATCCGGAGTTCCTCGAGGCGTTCGAGCGCATCAACAAGATGCTCACGACCGAGCGCAACTGGAAGCAGCTCGAGCGTTCGTACCGCAAGATGCTTCACCGCATCGCGGGCAAGAACAAGCAGGAGCTCGAGCACCAGCTCTGGCACCAGCTCGGCCTCATCTACCGCGACCGTACGGGTCAAACGCAAGAGGCCGTGCAGGCGTTCAAGATGTCGGCCGAGCTTGCCTCGGGTGATGCGGTCATGCAGCGGCAGATCCTGGCGGAGCTGTACGAGCAGTCGGAGCAGTGGGACGACGCCATCAAGGAGCAGCGCAGGCTGCTCAAGGCCGATCCGCTCGCGCCCGAGGCGTACCAGGCGCTCTACCGTCTCTATCTGCACAAGCAGGCCTACGACGAGTCGTGGGCGCTCGCAGCGGCTCTCGCCTTCATGGGCAAGGCCGACGGCGACCAGATGCGCTTCTACGAGGATTACCGCCCGAAGGGCATGCTCCGTGTGGCAGGGCGCTTCGGCGAAGAGCACTGGCAGCGCGCTCTGATCCATTCGGAGCAGACGCAGCTGGTGTCGGAGGTGTTCAAGATGATCACGCCCGCGGCGGTTCAGGCGAAGCTCACGCAGCTCAAGGCGCAGAACAAGCTGCCCAAGCTCGATGAGCGCTTCCGTCAGGATCCTGCCACTTCGACCATCACGTTCGCAAAGACGTTCGGCTGGGCGTCGCAGGTGCTCGGCGTTCAGCCGCCCACGCTCTACGTGCGAAACGACGTTTCGGCGTACCTGGGCGCCGTGCCTTCTTCGCCACCTGCGTCCGTGGCGGGCCAGCTGGTCTTGAGCGGCTTCCAGCCAGAGGAACTCACCTTCATCTGCGGCAAGCACCTCGCGCTCTACCGTCCGGAGGCGTACCTCAAGGTGCTC
>CAYMQT010000228.1:5730-6605 GCA_964392575.1 uncultured Polyangiaceae bacterium | reverse complement strand
GGTCGCACCACCAAGGAGAACGTCAGGCGCAACTTCGGTATGCCGAACCCCGAGGGCTACCGAAAGGCCCTTCGGCTCTACGAGCTCGCGGACCGGTTCGGTTTGCCGGTGATCACGTTCATCGACACCAAAGGTGCCTTCCCGGGACTGGAGGCGGAAGAGCGGGGTCAGAGTGAGGCCATCGGCGCCTGCATCGAAGCGATGGCCGGGCTCAAGGTACCCATCCTCACCGCAATCATCGGAGAAGGCGGATCCGGCGGAGCGCTGGCCCTCGGCGTGGCCAACCGCGTGCTGGTCATGGAGTTCAGTTATTACTCAGTCATTTCGCCGGAAGGTTGCGCCTCCATCCTATGGAAGACGCCTGAAAAAGCGGCCGAAGCAGCATCGCGCCTGAAAATCACCGCGCCGCACCTGATGGAGCTCGGAGTCGTGGACGGGGTCGTCGAGGAGCCTCCCGGGGGAGCACACCAGGATCCCGCCCTCGCAGCCCGGTACCTGGGGAAAGCCCTCTGGTCCCATCTCAGCGAGCTTTCAGAAATGTCCCCTCAACAGCTTCAAGACGATCGCTACAATCGTTTTCGTGCGCTCGGCTCCTTTATCGCCTAAAGCACTGCCCGCCCCCTCCTCGCCGGGCTCCCGAACATGCCTCTTCTCGAAGACATCCAATCTTTGGACGATCTTGAGCTCGAAAACCAAGTGGTCTTCCTGCGAGCCGATCTGGATTTCGCCCTGTTCAAGGGCGCAGCGCCGCCTTTCACCGAAAACCTACGGGGAGCCGCCAAGACCGTCACGCTTCTGCAAAGTCGGGGCGCCCGGGTCGTTCTGGGGTCACGCTTCGGGGAAAAGAAGGCCCCTCAGGAAAAGAAGGAAGACGC
>CAYMQT010000228.1:0-5720 GCA_964392575.1 uncultured Polyangiaceae bacterium | reverse complement strand
TCCATCGAACCCGCCGCGCAGAAGCTGAGCGAATACCTGGACTGCGACATCCTGCTCCCCGACGCATGCGTGGGAGACTCCGTGAAGCGGGTCCTGCAAGAGCTCACTCCGTCAAAACTCTGCATCCTGGAGAACCTGGCGAGCGATGACGATCAGGGGCCTGGAAGCGAAGCTTTCGCGCGCAAGCTGGCGACTTTCGTCGACGTCTACGTCGGAGATTCCCTACGCGTTTTGAGCACGCCTTCCGCCACGACGACTCAACTGCCCCGCCTTTTGGAATTTCGAGCGGCTGGCCCCTGCTTGATGAAAGAACTCTCCGCCATCGAGCGCATCAATAGCGGCATCGATGGACCGCGGGTGGTGATCTGGGGCGGAAGCAGGCTCTCCACCCGACTGGATGTCCTCAGTCGCTTGGCCGAGTCCGCCTCTTATGTGGTCCTCGTAGGGGTCGCCGCCAACACGATGCTGGCCGCCCAGGGCGGAGCGCTCGGTCGCTCGGTCGTGGAAGAGACCTATCTGGCAGGGGCGCGCACCCTTGCCGACAAATACGAAAAGAAGCTCGTGCTTCCGACAGACTTCGTGTGCGCGCCTTCTGTGAAAGCGGAAAGCGGAAGCGTTCACCCCGCAACCCGTGTGCCGAAGGATCTGGCGGCCCTCGATCTCGGTCCGGAAACACGACACCGGGTGGAAACCCTCGTGCGCGAAAGCGGCACGGCGATTTGGTGCGGAACCGCAGGATTTCACAAGGCCGCTCCCTTTGCCGAGGGCACGCGATCGATCTGTCGAGCCTTGGCGGCATCTGCTGGCTTTACGATGGTGGCCGGGGAGGATAGCGTCGCCGCCGCCCACGCAGCAGCGCCCGAATCGGTCTCAGAGATTGACTGCGTGGCTTTCGGCGGCGCGGCCACCCTCTCCCTTCTTTCTGACAACAAACTTGTGGGCCTAGAGGCCCTGCGAGGAATCATTCATGAGCAACCGAACTCCCCTGATCGCCGGTAACTGGAAACTCAATTGCGGAGCCGAAGACGGCATCGTCCTGGCCACCGGAGTGGCAAAGGCTGCTTCTCGCGCCAGCAAGGTGGACGTCGTCGTTTCTCCCCCGGCGACAGCAATCGCCGCCGTCTCTTCGACCTTGGAGCAAGAGGGCAGCAAGGTCGAAGTCAGCGGGCAAAACTTGTACCCCGCCTCAAGTGGCGCCTTCACCGGAGAGATCAGCGCGTCGATGCTGCGCGCCGCGGGAGCAAAATGGGTGATCTTGGGCCACAGCGAAAGGCGCCAGATCTTCAAGGAGACGGACGCCTTCATTCGCGAAAAGATTGAGGCCGCCGTCGCCGGAGGGCTGCGACCGATTGCGTGTATCGGGGAGACCCTGGAGGAACGCGAAGCAGGCAAGACCCTCGAAGTCGTGTTCACTCAAGTGGATGCTTTCAGCGATCTGTTGTCCAAAGATCCTGGTAACATCGTCATCGCCTACGAGCCCGTCTGGGCCATCGGGACGGGCAAAGTGGCCACCCCGGAGCAAGCTCAGGAAGTGCACGCGGCCATCCGCGGGCGCCTCAGGGAAAAGGTGTCCGCCGATGTGGCAGAAAAAACGCGCCTCCTTTATGGCGGGAGCGTAAAAGGCGACAACGCTGCTGAACTGCTCGGATGTACAGATATTGACGGCGCTCTGGTGGGCGGGGCATCCCTGAACCCCGAAGGTTTCGGAGAAATCATCAGCGCCGCCCAAAACGCCTAGAATTTGTTATCCTTAAAAACACCGGTCTTGCCCCTGTTTTTCAGGTCCTCCCCCTGGCGGCCGGTTTTGTGGTAAGCGCCCCAGGCCCGCCCAGCACACTCAAGAAAACATGCAGGAACTCATCCAGACCCCGATCACTTGGCTGCACGTCATGTCGTGCCTTTTCCTCGTGCTCATCGTGCTCATTCAGCCCGGTAAGAGCGGGGGTCTCGGTGCGCTCGGCGGCGCCAAAGCGACCCAAGTGTTTGGCGGACGCGGCGCCGGAAACGTCCTCACCCGGACGACCTGGGTCACAGCGACTATCTTTTTCGCGACGAGCCTGACGCTCGCCTATCTTTCCTCTTCTGCGGGTGACTCGCTTGAAAAGCACAGCTTGAACGCATCGGTTCCCGCGAAAAGCGACAGCAACGATAGCAACGAGAAGAAGTAGAGCCCCCCGGGGCGAAGCGTCGCCGGAACTTCCCGCGTGGTGAAGATGCTCTCTGGCCCGACGTCTCCGAAGAAAGGGCTGCTGGTCGATTTCGGCCTGATCCTTCTCGCACAGCTGATCATCCGCGTGATCGTAGGAGCCTCTGGGTTTACGGCCGTCAGCGATGACGACTACGCGCGCGTCGTGATCGCACAGGACTTCGCTCGCACGTTTTTCGAGCATCCCACTTTGGATCCGAGCGGAACGAGTTGGCTTCCGGTGCCGTTTCTCGTCTACGGCGCCTGGTTGAAGATCGC
The DNA here is from genome assembly GCA_964392575.1 of uncultured Polyangiaceae bacterium. Classification (GTDB taxonomy): domain Bacteria; phylum Myxococcota_A; class Polyangia; order Polyangiales; family Polyangiaceae; genus NIC37A-2. The sequence continues at coordinate 3,256 of CAYMQT010000228.1, read as the reverse complement.
CGGTGGGAGCCTCACCGCGGCGCGGGTAGGGGCCTTCCTTCTGAGCGTGGCGGGGACCTGGCTCCTTCTGCTCGCGGGCAGAGCCCTCGGCCTCTCCCGCACTTTCCGACTCATCGGCGCTCTCGCTTCCGCGGGAATCCCCTACTGTGCCGTCCTTGGCAGCGCGACGACCCCAGAATACGTCTTCTCTGCGGCCCTCGTCTTTGCGGTCACACAAGCAGGAGCGGTCACACAAGCAGGAGCAAAGGATCGCCCGGACGACTCCGGCCTTTCCTGGCCCGTGGGATTCGCTTTGCTCCTTGCCACGGGCAGTCGTTATGAGGCGTGGCCGATCGCATTCGCTCTCGTCGTCCGGGCCGCTTTTCTTTCGATAAAGAAACGGGGCAACTGGGGCGGGACGGCACTGGGGGCCGTCTTTCCTCTGCTTTGGATGAGCCACGGCGTGCTTCATCATGGCGACGCCTTCTTCTTCGTCGCCCGGGTCGCAAAATACAAAGCCGCCCTCGACGTAGGAACAGAATCTGCTGCGGACGCAACGCTCCGCCTCGCCCGCGCCCTCTTCCTTTGTGAACCCGAGGTCGTGTTCGCCTGTCTCTTTTCGGTGGCTGCCGTCTTTCTATGGCAAGGAGGCAGAAAACTGATGCCGCTAGGGGCGCTCTTGAGTCCGTTTCTCTTCCTGTTTGCTTTCCTCGTCACCGGCGCCGTGCGCGGGGGCGCGCCGACACACCACCCGGAGCGCTCCTTTTTACCCTTCTGGATCCTTGCGGTGCTGATCTGTGCCCAGCTCGCGGAGGACGCATGGACGCAGAAGGAAAATACAAGATTACGCCTCCAAGTGGTGGGGACAGTCGCCCTGGGGATGGTCTTCGGTTTCGGACTTCGCGCCGCCGGACTCTACGAACGCGCGCCCTTCTCCGAACGCGGAGAAGAGGAACGTATCGGACGCTTCATCGCTCAAAAACCGGGGCTCGGCACCGTCACCCTCGCCACACCGGACTATGGATACCTCGCGATCCAGGCGGCCGCGGGGGATTCCTCCCGGTTTCATGTCGCGGTCTCGCACGACCCGCGCAAAAAAGAAGAGCCTCTCGACGACCTCCTCACGCGCACGTTCCACAAAAGAAAAGCAGTAGTGGTAACGGCAGCGTATCTCCTACCCGAGAGCTACCACGTCGAACTACAAACCCCCCGCCTCAAATTTGCAGTTCCGATCCCCTGACGAAAAGCCGGGGCAATTGCGCCGAAAATTCGCGATCGAGACCCGCAAAAAGGTAGTCTCGCTCTCGCCATGCTGAGCACTCTCAAACAAGTCCTCGGGCTCTTGATCCTCGGGTTTGCCGTCCTGGGATTCGTCGCCGTACCCCTCGACGGGCAAACCGGCCTTCAGCACGTACAGCGCTTCTGGGAAAAACCTGAAACCCAAGAGGCAGCCGCGACTCTTCAGGCGGGGGTCGAAAAAGCCGCGACAGGACTCGAAGAGGAAATGAAACGGCCTACGGAGCTTTCGACCGCAGCCGAGCTGCGCAAAAATGATCCCCTTGCGCCCCAAGAGTGAGTTCGCTGTCTCGCGCCCTACTTCCGGTGCTCGGGATGCTCGTTGAAATAGGCTTCGATGCTCTCCTTGCTGATACGCACCACGAGCGTTCCTTCAGACTCAATCTTCGCCTGGCACCCGAGACGCGACTTTATCCGTACATCAAAGGCCTTGTCGAGGATGTCCTCTTCGTCCTCAGAAGCCTCGGAGAGCAGGTCTCCGCCCTGATCCACGTAGACGTGGCACGTCGAGCACGCGCACACGCCACCACAAGCATCGCCCTCCGGCGCGCCCGCTTTTCGCGACGCATCCAAAATACTGGAGCCGACGGGAACCTCCGCCTCCTTGCCTTGATCGATGAAAATGACTTTTGCCATGTTTAGTCTCTTTGCGCTCTCTTGATCATGTCCTGCGCGCATTCCTTGAGCGCGCACACGTCTTCACTGCACGCATCTTCACTGCACGCGTCGCGCCTATGTTCACTTGCGCGCCGCATGTCTTCACTTGCGCGCTCCGCGGCCGCGCTCATGCTCCTCGACGTGCGCGTCCACTCCCCGCGCATGGGTGACGCCCGCCTCCACGCTGTCCACTCCCTTTCCGGAAAGGCTCTGCAAAATGGCGCGGTTCATCCGACGTCCGGCCCAAGCCGTGGTCACTTCATCGAGCGCATCGAGGCGCACCTGCACGGCGCTTGCCTTCGTGGAAAGGGTGCTTTCGCCCTCGGGTCCTTGTCCCAGGGCTCGTTTGAGAAGCCGGATCGCCTCCTCGATGCGTGCTTCTTCATCGTCAATCAGAAGGTGCTTGTCCGTGGTAAGAGATTTCTCCGTGGCCAAAAGGACGCGGGCCGCCTCCACTCGTGCATCGGCCAGCCGGCGAGCTTCCAGATCTTCTTCGCCGTGCTCCAGCGCGTCGATCAGCATATCCTCAATCTCTTCATCGCTGATGCCATAGGTCGGCTTCACTTCGACGTGCTGCTCTTTTCCGGTCGTCAGTTCCTTGGCAGACACGGAGAGCAGGTTGTTTTCATCCACATGAAAGTGAATTTCGAGGCGCGCCATGCCGGCCGGCATCGGCGGGATCCCCTTGAGTTCAAAGCGAGCCAGCGAGCGGCAGTCCCCCGCGAGTTCGCGCTCTCCCTGCACCACATGAATCTCAAACCCGGTCTGGTTGTCCGCGTAGGTCGTAAAGGTCGAGCGCGCTCCTGTGGGAATGCTGGTGTTGCGCGGCAGGATCTTGTCGACCCCACCTCCCATCGTCTCCACACCCAGAGACAAGGGCAAGACATCGAGGAGCAACACGTCTTCTCCGTCGCCACCAAGGGCCGCGGCGGAAAGCGCCGCTCCGTGTGCCACGACCAAATCCGGATCCAAATCCGAAAGCGGCTCACGCCCAAACACCTCCGCCACATACGCGCGCACCGCCGGCATTCTCGTCGACCCGCCGACCAGAATGACCCCATCGAGGTCACCTTTATCGACTTCAGCATCGCGCAGGGCGCGTCGGCTCGCGCGCCCCGTTTTCTCCAGGAGTTCAGCACACATCTCGGCGAGCTCTGCGCGCGTGAGCGCAAACTCGACTTCTCCGCCCCCTTTTTGAGGTAAGCTGATGCGGGCACTCTCATGAGCGGAAAGGGCATGCTTCACGCTGCGCGCTCCCATCAAGATCTCACTGACCAGCTCCGGGGCAATCCCCTGAGCTCCGCTGACACTCACCTCTGTTTCG
>CAYMQT010000227.1:0-6641 GCA_964392575.1 uncultured Polyangiaceae bacterium | reverse complement strand
CCGCAGCCCGTGCACTTGTTGATGTCGACCGCCATGCCCCATTTGTAGCCGTCGTACGAGACCGGATCGGTCCACAGGCTGAGCAGCTTGGGGTGGTGCACCTTCCCCTTCACGTCGCCCGGGTGCACCGTGTGGTGTCCGCCTTCGTGGTGAGGATGCTCGGTCTCCTTCTTGAAGCCCTCGTAGTCGGAGGCCGTGACCTCGCGAACGAGGATGTCCTCACGCTCGCTGCGCCCAGCCATACCGATGGCGTCGATGGCCCAGAGATCCTGCACCAGACCGAGCGTTTGCTTGCCGCCGGTCTTCTTGATGCTGGCCCCCTTGGCAAAGTGCGGGGCCTTCACCGAGCGAATGGAGTAGCCACTCACACCCACGCTCTCGACGCCGCCTTCGGTGCTGCCACCAACGACGCCCGCGCGCGTGCGACCGTAGCCGAGGTTCACCACTACGGTGTCGTCGGCTTGACCAGGCGAGATGAGCACGGGCAGCTCGAGCGACTTACCCTCGAGCGTGATCGACCCGAGGTGTCCGTCGGACAAGCCATTCGCCTCGGCCGTCTTCGGCGAGACGAGCAGCGCCGTGCCCCAGGTGAGCTTGGAGAGCGGGTGCGGCATCTCCTGCAGCCACGCGTTGTTGGCGAAGCGACCGTCGAACACCGTGGGATCGACGTCGAAGATCACCTCGAGGCCACCTGCTTCACCGAGCGCAACGGGCGCCATGCTCTGCAGCGTGGGCTCGACGAGCGAAGGCGGCTCGGCGGGGGCGCCGGGTTCCACGGCCTTGGGAGCGGGCAGCAGCTGGGCTGCCTCACTGAAGCGACCATCGTGAACGGCCTTCTTCCAGTCCTTGTCGCCTTTGATGCCGTGCGTCTCGCGCACGAGCTTCTGCGCGTCCGTCACCGGGGACTGGACGAGCTCGGCCAGGATTTCCACGACCGACTTGCCGCCGGTGAGCGGCTCGATGAGCGGCTGCGCGAGCCGCACCGAGCCGTCGACCGCGAGCGCGTCGCCCCAACTCTCGAGGTAGTGCGCTAGCGGCGCGTGCCAGCTCGCGAGCGCGCCGGTCTCGTCCTTGTAGAGCCCCACGTGGAAGCTCGTCTTCACCTTGCGGAGCGCGCCGGCGAAATCGACGTCGACGGGCGCATCGTAAACCGGGTTCGCGCCCAGGATGAGCAGCGAGGTGACCTTGCCGCTGGCGATGTCGGCCACGAGCGCCGCGAGCTCGTCGCCACCGCCCACGACCGCCTCGGGCGCCTCGAAATAGGCGACCGTGGAACCCTCCGCGCCGAGAGCGCGGTTGATGCGCATCGCGAGCGCGTGCACCTCGGGGGCGTGGTGCGAGCCCACGGTCACGAGCGCGCGCCCCTGGTGAGCGAGCAGGTCGGCGACGGCGACGTCGAGCGTCTTCTTCACCTCGGCGCCGCCGAGCGCGGCGTCCGCGGGAGCAGGCTGCGCGCCGCCGAGCTGACGCGCCTTGCTGATGGCGGCGTCGAGGTACGCGGCGACTGCCAGCACCTGGCTCGGGCGCACGGTGACGCGGTGATCGGCGAGTGAGCCGAGCTCGGTCACGGTCGACTCGAACGCGTAGATGCGGCTCATCGGACCTACGTCGGGGTCACGGCGGCTCGCCACCTTGCGAGCATGAGCACCACCACCCCCGGTGGTCGCGTTGATCAGGTCGCTGTTGAGAGCGACGATCACATCGGCCTTGTCGGGCGAGTACACCGCCGACAGCTCCTTGCCGAACGCGAGCTTGCTGCCCAGACGAACCCCCGAGGCGTCGCTCGGTTCGTAGCCGAACCACTGCGCGTTCGGAGCGCGATCGAGCAGCTGGCCCTTGAGGCGCAAGACCGTGGGCGACGTCGTCGCACCGCTGAGCACGGCGAAACCCGCGCCATCGCTGCCCTCGGCGAGCGCCGCACCGAGGGCGCCGAGGAATGCCGGGTAGTCGCTGCTCTCGGCGCCGTGGCTCACGCGCGAAGATCGATCCGGATCGTAGAGACCCAAGATCGATGCCTGATCGAACGCACCCGAGCCGCCGAGCGTGGTCGGGTCGTCGGGGTTACCGTCGACCTTGATGGGGCGACCGTCGAAGCTCTTGACGACGAGGCTGGTCGTGACGCCCGCGAGCTCCACGACGCTCGCGAAATACTGAGGAACGCCCGGCACCTGGCCAGCCGGCTGCTTCGTGTGCGGCAGCAGGTGCTCTTCTTTGTAGTGACAACCCGCGAGCGCGAACGACGCACCCATCAGCTGCATGAAGCGGCGGCGGTCGGCGCTGGTCGGCACCTCGGCCTCGATCGGCGAACGGAACTCGCGCTCGACGTACTCCTTGAACTCGGGATCGCCTTCGAGCTCGGCGAGGCTGCGCCAGTACTTGGGCTGGGACTTCATCGATGACATCCGGAGCAGTAGGTCGGGGGATTGATGTTGTTCAGCTTCTTGAGCTCGGCACCCTGTGCCGGATCGGGCTGGAAGCTCATGTTCGTCACTTCGGCCGGCGGACGGAGGTGCTGCTCTGGGGCGCGGTGACAGTCGAGGCACCAGCTCATGCTGAGCGGCTGCACCTGGTGCACCTCTTCCATCTGATCCACGCGGCCGTGGCAGGAGGCGCAGCCCACGCCGCGCGTCACGTGCGCGCTGTGGTTGAAGTAGACGTAGTCGGGCAGGTTGTGGACCTTCACCCACTCGACCGGCATGCCCGTGGCGTGGCTCTCGCGCACCGCGAGCAGCTTGGTGCTGTCCTTCTTCACGAGGCGGTGGCAGTTCATGCACGTCTCGGTGGGCGGGATGGCAGCGAGCGCAGCTTGGTCCACCGTGGTGTGGCAGTACCGGCAGTCGATGCCCATCTGCCCGGCGTGCAGCGCGTGACTATATGGAACCGGCTGTTTGGGCTGATAGCCCACGTCCGTCGTCTGCGGCGAGAAGCCGTACCAGACCAGCGCCGTCAAGTAGATGGGGGCACCGCCGAGGGCGAGCCCCACGAGCTGCCGAGCATGATTGGCCCAGCGGGGGAACACGAACAGCTTCATCTTGGGGGACCGGTCTTTCGTGTGAGTCACCTCCTGCGCTTCCACAGGAGGGGGCCGTGACGACCTGCCTCGCACCGAGCTGACCAGCCGCCGAAAAACCGTTTTCCGACCTGCCGTCGGGCCCGCGAAATTGCGGTGCCGCCCGGATGCGCGGCGGTTATGCAGAGGCCAATCAGAAATGTAAATGTCACTACCGGAAACACACTCAAATATTGGTAATGGCTACGCATTTCGTCACATTGCAGGCCTGCGCGCCGCGCTCCTCTCTCGCTCACATTGCAGTCTCGCTAGAGCAGTGCGAATCAATCGCAATAGCATCCGAAACACGACGCGATGCGAACGGATCGAGGACGCGAGCCATTCACCGTACGGAAACATTGCCCACCTCACGCCGCACCGACGGGGCCCGCGCGCGGCAACATCACTATTCGCTAACAATCAACGCCGCGCGGCCTGTCCTTCACGGGCGCCGCGCGAGAAGGCACCGGAGGCCGCGGAGATCGTGTGGAGTGCGGTGAGCGGCAAGCAAGGCGCGCGTGAGCAGTGAGCAATCGCGAACGAACGCACGAGTCGATCAGAGTGGAATCGAAACGAAAAAAGCCCGTGATCCTCTCGGATCGCGGGCTTTGTCGGCTCTCTCGTCGCGCCTCAGAAGTCGCGCATCTGCTTTCGGATCTTGCCGATCGCCTGCTCCTGCAGCTGACGGATGCGCTCACGCGACAGGTTGTACTTGTCGCCGATCTCCTTCAGCGTGAGCTCGTCCTCGTTGTCGAGGCCGAAGCGCCAGCGGATGATGCTCGACTCGATGGGCGTGAGCGTTGCCAAGAGACGGCGCACCTCGTCGGACCAGCGCATGGCCGAGAGCTCGTCGTGAGGCGAGGAGTCCTCGGCCTCGAGGAAGTCGATGAACTTGCGACCATCCTCGTCGCCCACCGGGCGATCGAGCGAGAACGGCGTGTCTGCGTACAGATCCTTCACCTTCTCGAGCTTGTCCTTGGGGATGCCCGTCTCCTTCTCGAGCTCCTCGGGCGTCGCCGTGCGGCCCGTGCGCGCGGAGATCGTCTGCTTGGCGCGGGTCACGCGGTTGTAGGTGTCGAGCATGTGCACCGGGATGCGCACCGCGCGACCCTTGTCGGCCAAGGCACGCGAGATGGCGTGACGAATCCACCACGAGGCGTACGTGCTGAAGCGGTAGCCGCGCGTGTGATCGAAGCGCTCCACTGCCTTCATGAGGCCGATGTTGCCCTCCTGGATGAGGTCGATGAGCGGCAGGCGGCCGCGGTTGTAGCGACGCGCGATGCTGACCACGAGCCTGAGGTTCGCCTTCACGAACTTGTTCTTGGCGCGACGTTGACGAGCATCGGCACGCTCCACCGCGCGCACGTACGCGCGGTACTCGGGCGTGTCGTCGAGACACGGCACGTTGTCCTCGATCTCGCCGGGCACCTCGAAAGTGAGGCGCTTGGCCGTGGCTGCGGCCGAGTTCATCCACAGCCGGTCGGCGTCGGGCATGCGGAGCGCACGGCCGAGCTGACGAGAGGCCGCCACGAACGTCTCACGGTCGGCGTCGCCGAGCTTGCCCGACTTCTGGGCACGTGCGAGCAGCGAACGCAGCGTCTCGAAGATGGCCGGATCGGGGCGCTCCTCCTCGGGGAGCTCGGACACCTGGGCCACGAGCTGCGGGTAGAGGTGCTGCGCCGCGGGCAGGTACGAGAGGAGCGCCTCCCACATCTGCTCTTCGGTTTGCTCCACGCGCTCCGCTGCCTCGAGCTCTTCCTCGGCGCCCATCACCTGATGCGACGCCATCTCGCGGAAGTAGCGAGAGAGCACCGAATCGCCGCCTTCCTCTTCGCGACGCGAAGGGACGACGCTCGACGCACGACCGGATACTTCGCGCGGCAGCGGGCGTCCGCTCGCTTCGCGGCCGAGCGGCCGGAGCGACGGCGCAGAGGCCGTACGGGCCTTGGCAGTGGACTTCCTGACGTCGTGTCGTTCTTCGGTCATGGTGGTTCTCGCAGTTCTAAGGGTGGAAAAAGACCGCGGACTCGATGGGAAACCCCAAAACGTGGAGCTTCATTCCACCTCGTCACCGAAAGCCGGCACCCGAGGCGTGTCCGCCATGCCGAAAAGTGATGCACGAACCGTTCCAAAACTTGATTTCTGGAGAAATTGTGCTGGGCGACGCCGATTTCAGCGAGATGGGGTCGGCTCCGAACCGCGGTCCGAGACGAAATCCGGCGTCAAGTGGCACACTTGCGTCCGGACACCTGTGTCGCGGCACGTCCACGGCGGACGTGTGTCCGCTTCCAAGGCAAGGCACGCGAACGGTGGGCCGCCACGAAAACTTTGCGAACGTGTCCGACCCTCGTGCCGCACTCGGTCAGGCGGCAACTGTGCCCCAACGTGTGGTGCTCCCGCGTGGGGTCGCAGCAGCCCGTCAGAACTGGGCCAGGAAGCGCGGGTCGTTCTCGAACAGCACGCGGATGTCGGGGATGCCGTACCGGAGCATGGCCACGCGCTCGACGCCGAGACCGAACGCGAAGCCGGTGTAGATCTCCGGATCGATGCCGCACCCGCTGAGCACCTCGGGATGAATCATCCCGCAGCCGAGCACCTCGAGGAATCCCGTGCTCTTGCACACACGGCACGACTCGCGGCTACCGTCGTCGGGTGAACAGAAGACACAACCCACATCGACTTCGGCGCCGGGTTCCACGAACGGGAAGTAGCTCGGGCGGAAGCGCACGGGTACCTCGGCGCCGTAGAGGCGCTGCGCGAACGTGGTGAGCACGCCCTTGAGCTGCGAAAATGATACGTCGCGCCCCACGTAGAAGCCCTCGACCTGGTGGAACATGGGCGAGTGGGTGACGTCGTCGTCGCGGCGGTACACCGGACCACCGCTGACGAGCGCGAGCGGAGCGCCATGCGCGGTCATCTCGCGCGACTGCACGCTGCTCGTGTGCGTACGGAGGAGCGTGCGTACGCCGGCGGCCGCGCCCGACACGTTCACCCAGAAGGTGTCCTGCATGTCGGTGGCGGGATGGTCCGGCGGGAACGCGAGCTTGGTGAAGTTGTTGCTCTCGAGCTCGACCTCGGGGCCCCAAGCGATCTCGAAGCCGAGCTCGTGGAAGATGTCGAGGATCTCGTCCTTGACGCGGCTGACCGGGTGGCGATGCCCACGCGGCAGCGCACGTGCCGGCAAGGTGAGGTCGAACGGCGCGGCCAGCAGCTCGCGCTCACGCTCTTCCTTCTTGAGCTTCCCTTCCTTTGCGTCGAGCGTCGCTTCGAGCGCGGCGCGCACGCCGTTGACGCGCTCGCCGACCTCCTTGCGGTCGCTCGCGGGCACCTGACCCATGCCGCGGAGCGCGGCGGTCAGCTGACCCTTCTTGCCCAGGAATTCCACGCGCACGGACTGCACCGCCGCCTCGGTGGAGGCGGCGGCGAGCTGCTCCTCGAAGCTCTTCTGGAGCGCTTCGAGGGACGCGAGGAGTTCTTCCGTTCCGTTCACGTGACTCTGCTCACCCGGGTGTGCTCACCCGGACGGAGACGGCTGGCATCAAGCTGCTGCGCGAGCGGCAAGCTCGGTGAGCTTCTTGAACGCGGCTGCGTC
>CAYMQT010000226.1:0-6713 GCA_964392575.1 uncultured Polyangiaceae bacterium | reverse complement strand
CCGTCGCCGTCGCCGTCGCCGTCGCCGTCGCCGTCGCCGTCGCCGTCGCCGTCGCCGCTGGTGCTGTCTTCGTCATCGTCACCGCCGCAAGCGACGAGGGTGAGTCCTGCACTGAGTGCAAAAATTGAGATAAGGCTCAAAGTTTTCTTCATTGTTCAATCCTCCGAACAACCCATGGGTTCTAATTATTGTAAGGACGGGTGTGCCGCCCACTAAGCACATTTCGTGCCAACTTCATGAAAGGTTCAACTGTTCATTCCGTTGGCCCCCGGCGTACGCCGGAGCGGGTGACAATGTCCCTTTATCAGCGCGGATCAGATTTCACTAATGTCACGCCGGCGCCTCTATACGGCTATTTTCGTCACATTGCAAAGCAAAACGCCTCATTTCCGCCTTTGCTTCATAGAGACTCCCGACAACGGGCTTCTACTTGGCGGGAGCGCTGCTGCTTGGTGGGAGCGCTGCTGCTTGGTGGGAGCGCTGCTGTACGTGAAGGACCGCTGCTTGCGCGCCCGGATCCTGTGTTGTAGGTACCCCGCCCCGCAGGAGCAACGCCCGCGGGTCCGCGCGAAGATGGCGGAATTGGCAGACGCGCCGGCTTCAGGTGCCGGTGGCCGCAAGGTCGTGAAGGTTCAAGTCCTTTTCTTCGCACAAATAACGCCGCAAGAGCATCACCCCCCTCTCAGTGAGGGGTGATGCTCCTGCTTCAAACTTCATTTGCTCGAAGGACTGGGGGGCTCGCTGCGCGAGGCCACATGTCCTTTTCTTCGCACTAATAACGCCGCAAGAGCATCACCCCCCTCTCAGTGAGGGGTGATGCTCTTGCTTCAACCTCATTTGCTCGAAGGACTGGGGGACTCGCTGCGCGAGGCCACATGTCCTTTTCTTCGCACTAATAACGCGAGCAATCGCGTGTTGGGTGACCGCACAGACGGGCGTACATTCACCCGTATGAAGAACGCCACACTCTCTCTGGTCGCCGCTGTTGCCCTGCTCGGCGGTGGCTATTCCCTTGCCCACGCCCAGCGCAGCTCAACTCCCACAACCCCGGAGGCCCAACGGTCGTATCTCTGTTTCAGCGGGCACTCTGCTGCCGAAGTGATGGAGAAGTCGAACCACCTCGGGCGCGAAGGGTGGAAGCTGGCGGGAGCAAGTCCTTCGGGACACTCTTCCATTTGGTGCTTCGAGAGGTTTGGCGTTCACCCCGCGGCAAGGGAAAAATAGCCCACCGCCATTTACGAGGAGAATCGACAAAAGCACTTTCAGCGCCGCTAACCATGGCGTTCTGCCCGTGCTATGGGGAGCGCCACCGTGAGCGCCCGGAGTCCTTATTCCAGCTTTGAACCAGAAGAGCTGTTGATCTTTCGAGGAGCGCGCGTGATCGATCCCGCCCTCGCCTTCGATGCTGTCGTCGATGTCGTCGTGGAAAAGGGCACCATCACTCGCATCGGACCCTCTGCAGGAGCAGATCTGGTAGATGTCGAAAAGGCGCACGTCATTTCAGCCGAGGGCAAATGGCTTGTCCCCGCCTTTGTCGATCTGCACGCGCATCTTCGGGAGCCGGGCCAGGAATACAAGGAGGATGTTTTTTCAGGTCTGAATGCAGCAGCGGCCGGGGGCTACGCCCACGTTTGCGTGATGGCCAACACAAAGCCGGTCAACGATACCCGCGCCATCACCGAGATGATGGTGGCGCGAGCCCGGGAGCACGGTGGTCCCCGCCTTCACCCGATCGGAGCCATCACCAAAGGTATGAAAGGCGCTGAGCTCACCGAAGTCGGCGATCTCAAAGAGGCGGGCGCCGTCGGTATCAGTGACGACGGAGTTTGCGTCATGAACGCCGCCGTCATGCGCCGTGCCCTCGAATACGCCAAGAGCTTCGACCTCCCGGTGATCCAGCACGCGGAGGATCATGATCTCACCGCCGGAGCGGTCATGCACGAAGGGGTGATCTCCGCCAGACTAGGCCTGCGCGGATGGCCGCGGGTCGCCGAAGACATCATCATCGCTCGCGATGTCTTGCTCACAGAATACGTCGGCTCGCGCTACCACGCGGCGCACTTGTCGACGGAAGGTGCGGCTCGCATCATCGGGGAGGCCAAGTCCCGCAACTTGCGCGTCAGCGCAGAAGTCACCCCTCATCATCTCCTGCTCACTGATGCGGCGGTCATCGGCTATGACACCGCGTGTCGCGTCAATCCACCGCTCCGGGAAGAGCACGATGTCTTGGCTCTACGACGCGCCCTCGCCGACGGGACCATCGACGCCATCGCGACTGACCACGCCCCGCATTCGCGCCTGGAAAAGGACCTGGAGTTCGACCTGGCCAGTCCCGGCATGATGGGCCTTGAGTTGTGCTTTGGACTCCTGGTGCAACTCGTCGGACAAGAAGGTTTGACGCTGGCCCGACTCATCGACGCAATGAGCCAAGCGCCCGCCAAGGTCGCCGGAATCGCCCCCCCCACGATCAAGGTCGGTCAGGTAGCGGAGATGACCCTCATTGACCCCGCCTGCAAATGGATCCCCGGAAAGCACAAGTTGAAGTCAAAAAGTAAGAACTCACCCTTTCTTTCTCAGGAGTTAGGCGCCCGCATCCTCCTGACGATGGCCCATGGAGCCATCGTGTTTGATGAGCTGCAGGTCGAATCAGGAGATAAGCAATGACACGCGCCTATCTGGCCCTCGCCGACGGCACCCTCTTCACCGGGAAAAGCTTTGGCGCTGACGGGCGCACCACGGGTGAAGTCGTCTTCACCACAGGCATGTCCGGTTATCAGGAAGTCCTCACGGATCCGTCGTTTACCGCACAGATCGTCACCATGACGGCGCCCCATATCGGAAACACCGGAGTCAACTCCACGGACCCCGAGAGCACGGACGGCAGACCGTGCGCGGCCGGTTTCGTGGTCAGAGATCCGAGCCCCCTCGTCTCCAATTTCCGAAGCCAACAGTCCCTCGATGAATATCTGAAGGAACAAGGCGTGGTCGCCATCGGCGACGTCGACACACGTAAGCTGACGCGACACCTTCGCGATCACGGCTCTCAAAACGGATGCATCGGAACGGGCAATCCAGACGACCTGGTCGACTTGGCGCGCTCCGCTCCCAAGATGGAGGGCCTCGACCTCGTGTCGCAAGTCACTCCGAAGGAGGAGTACGACTTCTTTGAGACGCAGGGTGAATGGATCCCTGAAGTGATGGGCAAACCCCTCCTGCAAAACACCGGTGATCGGATGAAAGTGGTGGCGATCGACTTCGGCGCCAAGCGCAACATCTTTCGTTGCCTGACCGGAGTGGGGTGCGACGTCACAGCCGTACCGGCTACTTACTCTGCGGCCCAGATCCTCGCAAAAAATCCCGATGGCATCTTTCTCTCCAGTGGACCGGGCGACCCGGCCGCCCTCGGCTACGCCGTCGATGTGGTGAAAGAACTTCTAGGGAAAAAGCCGCTGTTTGGCATTTGTCTTGGGCACCAGTTGCTGGCGCGAGCTCTGGGCGCAAGCACTTATAAGCTCAAGTTCGGGCACCGCGGGCTCAATCAACCGGTCAAGGATATGGCCACGGGTCGCGTTGAAATCACGAGCCAGAACCACGGGTTTGTCGTCGATGTCGAGTCCCTGGGAACCCGGGCAACCACGAGTCACCTGCACCTCAACGACGGGACGAGTGAAGGCCTCGACGCCGGGGATGCTCGCGCGTTTGGGGTCCAGTACCACCCGGAAGCAGCGGCGGGTCCGCACGATGCGTACTACTTGTTTCAGCGCTTCGCAGATCTAATCAGAACCGCAACCTGATCAGAACCGCAACCTGACCTGCTTTTCGTCAGCTACATGCTTTCCCCAGCTACATGAAAGAAAAAACAGTCCACTTCATCTCTCTCGGCTGCCCCAAGAACCGGGTCGATTCCGAGATCATGCTCGGGACGGCGCACGACGAGGGATTTCGGCACGTCAGCGACGCGAGTGACGCGGAAGTGATCGTCGTCAACACCTGTGGTTTTATCGACGCAGCCAAAAAGGAGTCCATCGACACCATCCTTGAAATGGCAGAATTCCGCCGCGCCGGGTCCTGCAAGAAGTTGGTCGTGACCGGGTGCTTGTCTCAGCGCCATTCCGGAGATTTGGCGCTCGAACTGCCGGAGGTGGATCACTTCCTCGGCTCCAGTGACATGCCCAAAATCCGCGCCGTGCTCACGGACAAAGCAGACCGGATCCTCGTGGGAAATCCCGCAGATTGGGTCGTGTCGGCGGAAGATCCACGCACCCTTTCGACACGAGGGGCCAGCGCCTACGTGAAATTGGCCGAAGGCTGCAATCGCTCGTGCTCATTTTGCGTCATCCCGCACCTCCGCGGCAAGCAGCGCAGTCGCTCCATCGATGATGTGGTGCGTGAAGTCGAGCGCCTCGTACAAAGCGGCGTCTTGGAGGTGAACCTCGTCTCACAAGACACGATTGCTTATGGCCGTGATCGAACGGACGGCGCCACTCTGACGGATTTGGTGCGACGAGTCGCCGACGTACCGGGCCTGAAATGGCTGCGCGTGTTCTATCTCTATCCAGAAAAGATGGATGAGGGCTTGATCGAGCTCTTCGCCGATCATCCCGTGGTGCTTCCCTACATCGACATGCCCTTGCAGCACGCCGCTGATGGAATGCTACGCCGCATGCGACGAGGGCACGGCGGCAAACGCCTTTACGATCTCGTGGACCGCTTACGCACCCGGATCGATGGGCTCACCTTCCGCACCGCCTTCATCGTCGGGCACCCGGGCGAAACCGAGGAAGAGTTTCAGCAGCTCTGTGATTTCGTCACCTGGGCGCGTTTTGACCGAGTGGGCGTCTTTCGTTACTCCGACGAAGATGAATCACACTCCTACGCCCTCGAACACAAGGTCGATCGCAGGACCTCCTACCATCGGGCTCGGAAACTGATGGGTCTCCAGCGAAAGATCAGCCAAACAAGAAATAAGGCCTTTCGCGGCCAGTATCTCCATGTCTTGGTGGAAGGCCCCAGCGAAGAAAGCGACCTGGTCATGGTCGGACGCCACGCCGGCCAGGCCCCGGACATCGATGGGAATGTGTACCTGTCCGGCGGTCTGACTGAGCCCGGAACCATGGTGAGAGTACGCATCTCCCAGACCACCGACTATGATTTGCTGGGAGACGTGGATGAGTCATTCGCGCCCATTACGGGTCCCGGACGACGTGCGGCCCCTATCGGTTTGATCAGCCGCGCTTCGGATGGGCGCCGCGTTTTGAGAACCCTCTAAGAGCACGTCCGAAAACCTGCTGCGTCGGTCGTCGTTCTTATCCGGCTCAATCCGCAGGAGATCCAGCTGCGCCGATGGGTGGGCTCGGAATCGGTCCGTCTTCTCCGAGGCTGCCTTCCTCAGTGACGAGCACTTCGGTGGGTGGGCTCTGATTGGTCCCGATGCGCTGCCTCACGGCAAGCCAATCACCGATCTGCGCCTCCATCTCCAAATCGTATCTGCCGGTCGAGTCCGTGATCTCGCCCACGATCTGATCCGTGTTCTTGTTCAGAATGTTGACCTCGGCTCCGCCCTTCACCCGACCCATGATGCGGATCCGCCCTGCTTCATCGGGCGATGAGATCGTAGGGGCGTTTGGCGGCGGCAGCGGCAAAGTCGGTGATAGGCAAGCCACCGTGGCGAGCGCTGCGCCAAGCAGTGAAACGATGAGCCAACCGCGGCGAGCCAACCTCCCTTTTGAGGAAAGACTCACGTCCGGGCACGCTTCCTCACGAACTTTCACCACACGCAAGCCTACAACGGGGAACGAAATCGCGCTCGGAGTTTCAGCACCACGGGAACCAAATGAGCTCAAGACGGAAGGTTCTTGTCCTGCTATCAAATTCAAGCATACATTAAATAATAGGCATAAACTTGCTGAAATCGTCCCTCAACGCGGAAGATTTTGTTCCATGCAGAATGTAAAACTGTCTCGCCAATGCGCTCCATCGCGTGTACTCTTGCGTCGTCGAAATTTCGGTGTCACGAGAACCTGGCGCGATTCGAGCGCGCGGAGGCACCGTGAGCACGCGCACGTCGTCGGCCACCGATTCGACACGCTAGACCCTTTTCTTTCTTTGTTTGACCCCCCCCCGTATGCACATCGCAGCCCCCCGGCTGATTGCAGGAGAATTCCAGTAAAATGAGTGATCAAGGCGGTTCCGATCTGGACGTTTTTGAGAACCTTTCGAAGAAGTCGGCCCCGGATACCGCTTCGAAGCAAAAGACGTTGCTCGGTCTACCGACCCCTGTGTCGGCGGGCCCGAAGGCGCCGCCTCCGCCGCCAAGCAAGGCCGCGCCGCTTCCGCCTCCTTCCAAATCAGTGCCCCCACCGCCGACACCTTCCTCAGCGCTGGCTCCCCCCAAACCGCCGACGGCCTCCGCTCCGCTGGCTCCTCCTACGCCCTCCTTTGCCGCGGCACCGCCTCCGCCCGTGCCGTCGGCAGCGGCAGTGCCTCCGCCGATCCCCTCGTCTGCAGTCGCCCCTCCGCCAGTGGCTGCACCCAAGTCCATCCCGCCGCCTCCGCCCTCAACCACCTCCGCGCCGCTTGCTCCTCCTGCCTCTGCGACGGCGTCGAGAGCTGCAGCGCCGCCTCCACCCGCGCCTTCCAAGGCGTCGATGCCTCCGCCCCCACCACCCACCTCTTCCGTGGCGATGCCTCCGCCCCCACCGACTCCCTCGGCG
>CAYMQT010000225.1:0-6726 GCA_964392575.1 uncultured Polyangiaceae bacterium | reverse complement strand
CCTCCCTCATGCGCCTGCTCATGGAGGAATTGAAGCCAGATGAGGGCAAGGTGGAGTGGGGGTATGAAACCCATATCGGGTACATGCCCCAGGATCACCACGAAGCCATCGAAAAAGGAGACATCAGCGCTCACAAGTGGCTGTGGCAATTCAACGAAACGGACGATGAAGAGAACTTACGGGCTCTCTTTGGACGTCTCTTGTTTACCAAGGAAGAGCCCATGAAGCCGACCAAGGTTCTCTCCGGTGGCGAGACCGTGAGGCTCTTGCTGGCCAAGCTCATGATCACTCGCCCCAACGTTCTCGTGCTCGATGAGCCTACGAATCATTTGGATTTGGAAGCGATTCGTTCACTGACTCAGGGGCTGGCTGCCTTCGAGGGGACGGCGATTTTCGTGACCCACGACCGGGACATGGTGAGCCGGGTCGCTACTCGGGTCATTGAGATGAGTCGTGCTGGTGTCCGCGAGCTGTCTCCGCGTGACTTTGACGAAGGTCACTTCCTTGAAAACTGAACCTGAAGAATCCGGAGCGGAGGAAGCTCTCCCGGTAGCGGAGGCGCCCTCCTTTGCAGATGAGTTGGCGGAGCTCGGCGAGGGTGTTCTCCCGGGGCCCCTGGCTGCGGCCCTCCTCAAAGCAGGTTTTTCAGCTCTCACGTCGGTGCAGAAGGCGGTGATCGAGGCTGATACGGAGGCACGGGATCTCAGGATCACTTCTCAGACGGGCTCGGGAAAGACCGTCGCGGTTGGACTCGCCATCGGCCGTAAGTTGCTCTTGGAAGGACCTCGAAGTTCTCAGGATCACGAAGGCGCGTTTGATGCGCGAGCCCCCCAAGTCTTGCTTTTGACTCCCACTCGCGAGCTGGCGGGGCAGGTGAGGCGTGAACTCGCGTGGCTTTTTGCCGAGGTCCCGGACGCCTTTGTCGAGGTGGTGACCGGTGGCACCAGCGTCGGTCTGGAGAGAAAGAGCTTGTCGCGGGGACCCCGCATGATCGTCGGGACCCCTGGCCGCGTGCTTGATCACTTGAACAACGGTGGTTTCAAGGGTGATCACGTGACTCAGGTGATTTTGGATGAAGCGGATCAGATGTTCGATATGGGATTTCGGGAAGAACTCACCGGAATTTTGGAGCAACTTCCGGCGTCCCGGCGCACACACCTCGTTTCGGCCACTTTTTCTGGAGAAGTGAAGCGGATCGCGGAGCGGCATCAGACCCGCCCCGTCTTTCTCGAAGGCTCACCGCTGGGCGCGGCGAATGCGGACATCGAACACGTCGTTCACCTCGTCAGTTTCCGCCATCGCTATGACGCTCTGATCAACATCCTGCTGCGAGCCTACGCGGAGAGAGGGGACGACAGCGCCGGCCGGACCCTTGTGTTTACCCGTACGAGGGCGGACGCTTTGGAAGTGGCTGAACGCCTGCAAAGGGATGGAGTGCGCGCTGAGCCTTTGAGTGGAGACCTCGCTCAGGCTCAACGGACACGGACCCTTTCTGCGTTTCGTTCGGGGAGCCTCACGACTTTGGTTGCGACGGACGTGGCAGCTCGCGGTCTTGACGTGCAAGGGGTCGATCTGGTGATCCACCTCGATCCACCGGAGAACTCCGATACATATACCCACCGCAGCGGTCGCACGGGTCGAGCGGGACAAAAGGGGACTTCTGTTCTCCTGCTTCCTCCCCAGGCGCGCAGTCGCATCGAGCGCATGTTGAAGACAGCTCGCATCTCTCCGGCTTGGGCCCCCGTGCCGAATGCGGACAAAGTTCGTAAACTTTTCACCAAGCTCGGCCGTCGCCGCTTGTATGCGGCACTGGAAGCGGAAGCCCCTTCAGAGCAACTCGAGTACGCGCGCAAGCTCTTGACGGAGCATGCGCCAGAACAAATCATCGCCCGGCTCTTGCCGATGGCGGATGTGCTCCCGCCGTGTCCGCCGCGTGAAATCACGGAGCACATTTCTCCTCAGCACGGGACGGAGCGTCGTCGGGAGGAGAGGAGTCGTCCTGGTCAGCGTAGGCCCCCCGGCGGACCTGGCCGAGGTGGCCCGAAGGTACGTGAGCGTGAGGAGAGCCGACCGTCGGCTGGTGCTCCCTCGGGAGCTACCCGGTTTCGTCCCCAGAAACCCAAGCGTAAGTTTCGCTGAGCGAAAAGCGCTGGAGCAGGGCAAAAACTCGATTATCCCGGCTCCTTTGAGCTTCTCTTCCGTTGGTCGGTGTCGATCACTTGGCGCAGACTCTGGCCAAGCTCTGCCACCGTGAAGGGCTTTCTCAAGACCTCCGTACCCCGGGGCACGACGCCCCGATCACCGAGCAGATCATCAGCGTGTCCGGTCATGAACAAGCATGGGATCTTCTTATGCGCGAGCACTGCGTCGCGGATATGGGGCCCGTCCGTTCCCGGAAGGACGACATCCGTGAGGAGGGCTTGTATCGGTTCAGATTGCGCAAGGGCCTCCGCCATGACCATTCCATCGGCCAAATGCACCGTGTATCCGAGCTCCGAAAGGGCGTCGAAGATGAGTTCTCGGACCGCTCCATCGTCTTCTACGACGAGAATGTGTTCGCTTCCTCTGACCAGGTTTCCCCGCACGCCTGCTGGTGTGGAAGAGGTGGGAGCTTCTTGTTCGCTGGTCGGGAGGACGATTTCGAAACTGGTTCCGACCCCCTCTTCTGAGTCCACGTAGATCGCTCCGCCGTGTTGCTCGACGATCCCGCGTACGGATGAAAGCCCAAGTCCCGTGCCCTTACCTCGGGGTTTCGTGGTAAAAAAGGGTTCAAAGATTCTGGCCGCCGTTTTTTGATCCATCCCGGCGCCGGAATCGATGATCTCCAGTGAGCTTTCGCTCTCGCTGAGTCGACGGGTGATGATACGGAGTTCGCCGCCGTTCTCCATGGCGTCCCGCGCGTTCGTGGCGAGGTTGAGGAGGGCCTGCTCAAACTGTCCCGGATCGACACGTACCTTTCCGGCACTTTCATCCAAAGAAACGTTGAGCCTTATCTTGTCGCCGATCAATCGTTCGATCATCGGCAGGGTTTGCCGCACAAGCTCAGTCAGGGGCAGGGTCTGCATGTCCAGCACCTGCTTCCGAGAGAGGGCGAGCAGCTGTTTCGTGAGAGCAGCTGCGCGCCCGGCTGCGTCTTGGACGTGATCGAGAAAGATCGCCTCCTTACTTGTCGGACCGAGGGAACGCTGGACGAGTTCTACGTAAGAAATGATGGGGGTCAAAAGGTTGTTCAGATCGTGGGCGGTCCCTCCGGCGAGTTGCCCCAAAGACTCCATCTTCTTGGCGTGATCCAGGGAGGCAAGGGCGTTGTGCTGGAGGGTCAAATCCCTCAGGACGACAATGGCACCCCTGACGTGACCTTCTGGATCTTTGAGGGGAGCACCTCCCAGGTCGACTCGGCGCTCGTGTCCGTCCCGAGTGACGAGCTGCGGGAGTGATCCGTAGGGGTTGGGAGGTCGGCCGAGCGCATAGCGCACGGGGTCCGTGACCACTCCTACACCATCGGCGCTGAGTTCCATGAACTCGGAGAGGGGGCGCTTTTGAGCGTCGCTCACGCTCACGGAAAAAAGCTTTTCGGCAGCCGGATTGAGGTGCGTCACGTGCCCCATCATGTCCGTGGTCACGACCGCGTCCTGGATAGCGTTGAGGGTCGTCGCCTCCCGACGCTCGGTCTCTGCCAGAGTTTCTCTCGTGCGAAACGCATCGAAAAGCTCGCCCGAAAGGCGAAAGCTCATCACGCACATGACGCCGAGCCACCCATACTCCATGAGGAAGGGATGATGGATCATTGCGCGACTGACCCCCATGTCATGGAGCGCAGAGATGAGCAGGATGATCGCCGCCAGGATCAGCGGAGATGAGCGACGATGACGCCTCTCCCACCCAGAGCGATAGCGCGGCGCCCCTAGACCAAGCCACCCACAGTAGACGAGGAGGAGGGGGACGACCATTTCGAACAGGTGATAAAGAGGACCCACTCCCGCCTCATGAATCACCTGAGTACCAAAGGGGGTCCAGACCACCTTCGAGGCCAAGGAGTGAGTGATCACCCAGCCAAAGGGCTCAACCGCCGTGACCACGGCGAGCAGTGGAAATAGAGAGAGCGCCCGAGCCCAAGCGGGAGGTGTGGGCAAGTGGACCTGATCGTTGAGGAGCAGGAGAAACGGCATGGCCATGGCGACGAGAGACGCGATCTGAATCCGCTGCCAGAATTCACCGTCGCCGGGCTGCCCTGCGTCGTAGAGGGCGGCTGCTGCAAAATCGTAGACGGTCATGCACGCGCAGGTCAGGGCGAACATGAGGTCCGATCTGCTGGGTCTTCGGACATGGAGCCAGAGATGGTAGAGCCCGACGTAGGCTGTGACCGACCCGGCCATCGCCGCACCCAGAGTCAGCGCGTTCATGTGAACCATAGCGGCATCTTGGGTCAAATTCTAAAGCCCTGCCCGGAAGGAGGGGTGATCTCAAGTGAAGGGAGGCCTGCTTCGAGGGCCGAAAAACCCCAGAATTGGGGCTCAGGTATGAGCCTGACGCCATATTTTTCTTCTACGACGCGGCGCACGTGACGCGCGAATCGTACGATATCTAGGGCCCGCGCTCCTTCATGAGCCACGAGGGAGAGGGTGTGCTTGGTCGAGAGCCCCACGGGGCCCTGGCGGAGGCCCTTCTTCAGTCCCGCTCGCTCGATCAACCAAGCGGAGGGGATTTTGGTCAGTCCCCCCTCGGCGGGAAACTGAGGCGGAGCCTCTCCTTCGATGACAGAAATGCGCTCGACGGACTCGGGACTCACTTGTGCGTTCACGAAGAACGACCCACAACTTCTTCCGTTTTCGTCGGAGGGATCGAGCACCATGGACTTGGTCCGTCTCAAAGCGATCACCGTTTCAAAGACTTGCAGCAAGGAGGGAGCGGCGTGTTTCGCTTCCAGCGCTTTTGAAAGTTCTCCGTAGCGGATCTGAGGAGCTCCACCTTTTGTCAAGCGGTAGGTCACCGCCAAAATGATGTACCTGCCGCCTGCGTCCTTGAAGCGGCTGTGCCGATAGGAAAATCCGCAGTCTTCCCCGCGAAATTCAAGCTGCTCGAATGTATTTTTGTCGAAGACGGTGACCGAGGAGATCGTGTCAGAGACTTCTTGGCCGTAGGCGCCGACATTTTGTAGCGGAGTGGCTCCGACTTTTCCCGGGATCCCACCCAAGCATTCGAGCCCAGCCAAACCTGCTCGCACCGTTTGCTCTACGAAATCGTGCCACACAGTTCCCGCCTCCACCTTGAGCAAAACGGAATCGCCCGCGCGCACTTCTGAGACTCCGCTCATCCCTAGTTGAAGCACGATGCCGGGAACGCCTTCGTCGGAGACGATGACGTTGCTTCCGCCACCCAAGACCCAAAGAGGCTCGGATGGACCGATTCCGCGGGCGCTCTCTTCGACGTCCCGCGCGCTTTCCGCCGTCAAGAGTCGTTCTGCAGGGCCGCCCACCTGCATGGTCGTGAGTGAAGCGAGGGGATGGTTTCTCGTGGGAGGGGGGAGGGTCATGACTTCTTCACGGAGGGGGCCTGGCTTTTGTGGGGCCAGGTCATGTGCCCGCGCCGATTCAGGCGAGCAAGGAGCGTGGGGCTCAAATCGGTCCCCGATTTGCCCAGGGCCGAGAGACCGATCATTTCTACGACTTCGATGAGAGCTTGCGTTTGTTCGGGTCTGCTCGCGGCTTTGCTGAGGAGAACCAGGCTCTTGCCGTGAATCCTACAGTAACCCCCGGCAGATTCCGGGGGGGACTGAAAGGTTTCGATACGCACCTCAAAACCGCCTCCTTTGAGCAGGAGGAGAAGCTCAGAGAAGAGGTCGCCCACAGCTGGATTATGGGCGCAGTAGGCGACGGGCGCGAGTCGTGTTAGAAGGCCCCTGCATCCCGTTGTTTCGGCGGAGGAGGCGCATCGGGAACTCCCCTGCGGCTCCCAGGAGTGACGGATCTCAAAAACGCGAGAGGGGCCAGGAAATGAGTCCTCGGAACCTCTCCACAACGAAGAAAGTATCATCAAATGACCTTTTCCGAGGCAGCCGCCTATGTGCTGCAACTCGTGGGGAAACCCCTGCATTATAAGGAAATCACCGACGTCGCCATCGAGCGCAGTCTCCTCAGTCATGTCGGCAAGAGCCCCGAAGTCACGATGGGCGCCCGTCTAGCAGCTCAAGTCAAAAAGAACGACAAGGACAACCCGCTCGTTCGCATCAAGCCGGGTGTCTTCGCCCTTGCCGTCTGGGATGAGAAGACCGTGGAAGCGGGGCTGGTTGATAGGACCCCTGCGATCGAAGCGTTCAAGAAGGGGGCTGAACTGGCTTCGGCTCGCTCTGAAGCGAAAGAAAACGAGGGCGCGACGGACGGTTCGGGTCTCCTCTCGCCTTCCGCTGCCCATAGGGAGCTCAAGGACGTGGACTCCCCGCCGGATGAGGAAGAGCAACGCAGGCGAGAACTTTCTGCCGGAGCTACGGATTTGTTCGACGCTGAAGACGACGATGATCAGCCGATTTTCGGCGGAAAGGAGCCGAGCGAAACCGCAGAGTCCGAGCGGGATCAGGATCGTTCGGACGGAAAGCGTCGTCGTCGCCGGCGGCGGGGCCGCCGAAGCCGCGAGGAGGACGATCTGGAAGAGGGAGGCGAGGATCTCCCCACTTACACGGTTTCTGACGCTGACCCGGACGATCTCCCCAGTGATTCTGGTTTAGGTTCT
>CAYMQT010000224.1:0-6773 GCA_964392575.1 uncultured Polyangiaceae bacterium | reverse complement strand
AGGGGAGTCGGATAGGGGCAAAATGCGAAAGGCCCCGTCCCATCCGGAACCCGGGCGAAGGAGCTGTCCGTGGTGGCAAACTGATACTCGATGCTGTCGAGGACTTCGCCCAAAGGCGAAACCACCACGATGGCTTCACCATCCTTGGACAGATTGAAGGGCAGGTGCGCCGGACCCTGCTCGATATCGCCGTCCGCCCAAAGCAGCAGCGTGCCCCCCGCCTCGATGACGAGCCCGGCTGGAAGCTCGGCCTTGGTGAGATTGTCGAGCTTGTCGCTGATGAAGTACCCCTGAAGGTCGATGGCTTCGTTGGTCAGGTTGAAAAGTTCAATCCAGTCGCCGGAGCCGCCCCCTTCGTCAAAAATCACCGTCCGATTGGAGGGCATGAATTCATTGATGACCAAGGTCGCACCGGCCTTGTCCCCATCACCATCACCGGAATCCCCTCCGTCACCGTGGGGTAATTCTGAAACTTGAGGGGGGCCGCTCTCGTCTTCGTCCTCATCCGCTCCGGGGGAACGACAAGCGGTAGAGAAGACGGAAACACCAAGGGAAACCACCACGAGGAGGAGGGCTTTTGATGAAAGGGAAGAAATGCGTTTCATGAAAGTCGTAAAACTCGTTCTAAAATGCTGAATTTTTGTCAGACCCGCTGCCAAACACTGCTCTACTGCCAAGCACTATCGAGCCACGCCGTGCGCGCACTCAGGAAGGTACGGATCACCTGAACCTGGCCCTGCCAGGTATCGGCGGTGGGAGTAAAAAACGGCCCGATCATCTCGCTGGTGAGATTGGGCCAGCGGGCGAAGTTTCGTGCCGCGGCGGCACCGAGAGGAGCCGTGAGAGCGTCAATACGAGCATTCAGGGAGGCGTCACTCAAAAGACCACTCCCACTGCGTAGGGTTTGCCAACGACTCTTGAGGCGCGCGGAAAACGCCGGATCCTCAAGAAGCCTTCCCATCCAATCATTGGCGACGGGCTGACGTTGTTGCTCATACTGAAAGCCGGCCGCGAGGCGGTTGTCGAAGTACCCACCGCAGTCCAAACTCAGGTCGTAGTCCCACAGGGGCCCTGCCACGATCTTACCGTCGCGGTCCTTGTGAAAGTACGCGCTCCGAATATAGGAATCCATTTCTCGACCCAGCTCGTTGATGATGATCTGGTCGACGAAGGAATCCGGGTCGATGTAGGCCTGGTAGCCGAGAACCGGATCGGCGAAGCTAGACGAATACAGGGCGTCGACAAACTCTCTCAGATGTCCCCCCAGCCAAGTGGCCTGGGCCGGCGCGAGAGGCAGGGGATCGTACACTTCGAGATCGTTCCAGCAGTTTGCTCCTGAGCACGGGAGGATGGGTTCTTCTGCCGCCATCCACTCAAACTTGAAGATGTAGCCACCACTGAGGTCTTCGGGTGCGGTGTCCTCGGGCTCGAGCTGAGACAAATCGAGCCGCGCCTTGGAGTTCTTGATGCTTTCGACCAGGAGGTAAACGCCCAGGTAGTCATCCTCACCGAGGGGCCCGGCGCCGACATTTCGATACAGCTCTATGTGAGCAAAGCGCGGCGCCACCATCCCCATCTCAGCGCCTAAACCATAGAAGAAAGCATCGCGGATCAGCGCCTTGTCGGAAAAAGGACCACGCAAAACCCAGTCTGACTCCGCCGGCAAAGACGCCAGCGGAAGATCCAAGTCGTCCCCGTTTCCGTCGCGCAGTTCAACCCGGTACGGAGGCTTTTCAAACGTGGCCGAGGATTGCCCACGCAAGTGAAAAGCCGCGCGAGTCGCAATCGTGGGAGCGCCTGAAAGGGCAGCTCCAGGAGTCTCGAACATCATCAGCGCGGCATCGATGTACTCTCGATCTGGAGCAGGCGCTCCGTAGCTGTCAAGGACGAGCACGGGCAGGTCCACCGTCAGATCGAAGTCCCGAGCGATGTACCAGGCCATCGTTTCCTCTCCGACGGGAGCTCCGGCCACAAACACGCGCGCGCGAAGCTCGGTGGCTTGCGTGAACGAGAGAGGCGCGCCGGAATAGAGCGGGGAGGCGCTCGTCACGGGGCTGCCATCGGTGGTGTAGCGGATCTCCCCTCCGTCGCGGCTCGCCGCGAGAGTCACCGAAAGCGTGCCCACAAAGGTGCCACTCGGGGGAGAAACCGTTACGTCTCCCTGACCGGTCAGGACTGTTCCACCACTCCCACCGCTGCCGCCGACGTCCGGTGCCCCCCCGCTGCCAAAAGGCAAGCAAGGGCCGACGCAGGGGTCATCGCAGGAGTTTGCATCCGTGCAATCACCGTCCCCAGAAACATCAGAAGCGTCGTCGTCATCCGCCCCTCCCGTCGACGTGCAGGCCCCTTGAACCAAAAGGGCAAGTACCCCTAGAAGAGGGCCCACCGACCAGGAAGCCAGGGGCATGAATCGCCTTCGTACGCATAAGTTCATGAAAATAGTCTCTTAATCTTGAGTAGTCGTGCCGAGGCAGACCCCCGGCGACCCCTTCCGGGTCCAAGTACCGCTCCTGTTACAAGATGACGTTCACGTTACAATTGTGACTTTTCCGTAACGATAGCACGTTCCTTCACCCTAGACCCAAGGGACCTTGCCTTCGCCCCGCTTTCCCCCAAAAAGACACCTCCCCATGTCCCGCCTGAAAGACAGCTTCCACAAGCTCCGGTCGCACGCAGAGCTCCGACCGCTGTTTCTGTTGTGTTTCCTCCTGGGCATGACTTACTCCTTCCTGCTCCCCTTCCTCTCCCTCTTCGGCACACAGGAAGTCGGGATGAGTCCGGTCGCTTTCGGGGTGTTCATGACCCTGAGCAGTCTCGGGTCCATCGGCTTTTCTACCGTCCTTGCACGACTCTCGGACACCCGTATGTCGCGCAGACGGATCCTCCTTGTCGGGTCGGGCGCAGGAACGGTGGGTTACGCCGCTTACGCTTTCGTCCGCGATCCGATCCTCCTGACATGGATCGGCGTGTTCGTTCTGGGAATTGCGGCGGGTGTTTATCCGCAGGTGTTTGCTCTCGCGCGCGACATGCTGCGCAAAGACGAGGAGCTCGAAAGGGATGCCGCTCTCTACATGAATGTCGTGCGTCTCTGTTTCGCGTTGGCCTGGACCGTCGGGCCCGCCTTGTCCGCTCTCTTGATGCTCAAGACTTCGTTTCTTGGAGTCTTTTTGGCGGCGGCCAGCCTCTTCGCGTCCTTCGGAATCCTCGCCTATTTTTGGGTACCCAAAGAGCCGCACTTGTCCGCCGGGGCGGCCGTCGTCGCACCCCTCGGTCACACCCTCCAGACGCCGTCTCTCTTTCTCTACTTCGTCGCCTTTTGCCTCTACTTCGCTTGTAGCACTGTGGGGATGATGAACCTCCCTCTGCTCATCACTCAAACCCTCGGAGCCCCAGAAAGCGCGGTCGGCGTCGCCTACAGCTTGGCACCCGTGTTTGAGATTCCTTTTATGATCGGTGTGGGTTTCCTTGCGCTCAGACTTCCCCTCGCGCGCATCATTCAGTTCTCCCTCCTCATCGCGGCCTTCTACTACTTCATCCTCGGAAGCGTGAGCGGACCCCCTCAAGTGTATGCCGCTCAAGCCCTCAGCGCGTTCGTGGTCAGCGTGATGGGAGGTCTGGCCATCACCTTCTTTCAAGATTTTCTGCCCGATCAGTCAGGGACAGCGACCAACCTCTACTCGAATGCCTCACGCATCGGGGGCACCGCGGGGTACCTCATGTTCGGTTTGTGTGCAGAGAGATTTGGGCATCGCGGAGTCTTCTTCATTGCCGCGGTCACTTGTCTGGTCGTCTTTGGCCTACTTTCCCTGGCCGGATTGCTGCGAAAACGGGAAACCGCACTGCTGACAAAACCCACAGAGCTTGCCCCCTAGAGCGAGCCGCTCGACCCATACGCTCACAAAAGGTCATCCGGGATGCCTTTTCGCATCCCAAGCCCTCTCCTTCAGCGAATGCTCTTGTCCCCGACCGTGCCGAAGATCTTGTCCCAGAGCATGTTGGAGACGCAGTAGCGAGAGTCTGGATCCTTGAAATGGTGAAGCATGTGGTTTTTCTTCAGCCGCACACCGTAAGCAGACTTCGGCGTGTAGTGATGAATGTAGTAATGAGTGACGTCGTAAAAGACGTACCCCAAAACAAAACCTGCATGCCACGACCAGACGTAAGTCGGGCCAAATATCGGGTAAAAAAGCGCCAAAAATACGAAGAACAAGGTGAGACTGACCGCCGGCGGCATCACCAAGCGGTACTTATCCTTCGGCCAGGTGTGATGCACACCGTGAACGAAGAAGTGCATCCTTTCCCCGAGCTTCCCCGGCGGCTCCCAATGAAAGAAGGTCCGGTGAAGCCAGTACTCGACCAGAGTCCAGGTGATGAACCCCAAAATGGCCAAGAGAACCGTAAAGACAAACCCCGTCTCAGTACGAGCGGCGCTGTAAAACAGCATGAGCGAGCAGACCGGCACCCAAATGATAGGAACCACGGACCAATGCGTCCGTGAAAACAGGTCCAAGAAGTCACTCTTGAACATGCGGGGGGATTCTGGAGTAGCTCTGAGCAAACCGGGTTCTCCTACCGAGGTTGGACGGGACCTTACGGAGCAGAAGGAGGACGTGCAAGGAATTGTAGCAGGCGAATGCGCGCAAAAAACGCCGTTCTTGAGCTCGTTCTCGGCCATCTTGGCGCACCCATCCTGCGGCGCTTGGTGCGAACCGGGCGCCGATCTGAGCGGATCCTGTCGAGATCTCGGTAGTTTCACCCCACCCTTGCAACCGGAAAGCCCCTCCCTGCTTGGCGACGGCACCCCTCATCCAGAGGCCCTATCCAGGCAGGGAGGAACCAAAAGCGTCGGGCAGAGAGTCAGGGCTCCCAGGCGAGGTGCAGGCGGCCGTCCTTGTAGACGCGGTTCTTCTCGACGAGCCCGGTCGACTCCTCTTCGATGTATGCAAAGACATTCTTCGGGGGAGCGAGAGGTGCGTCGCGGCCGCGCTCGAAATCCTGCTCGCGGACGAGCGCCATGTACGCGCGGTTCAGATCGAGCGCGCGCTCGCGGCTTGGCGAAAGGAGCCAGGCGAGATCCTGGTCGCCACCGGGGGCGGCGCGGCGTACCTCGGGCGCGTCGATGTGACCTCCGGGCGCGAAGCGCGCGATGAGCTCATCGTTGGCGCGGAACTCGTCTCCCGCGCCGACGCGGCGGAGGTAGGTCAAGAACTCGGGCTCCTGGTGGCCGATTTGCGGCGCGTCCTTCATTCCGCGCAGATCCTGGTACGCCCAGCCCGCCTTGCCCGGCAGCTTGCGCGCGAAAGAGAACGTCGTGTCCACGGTCACGCCTAGGTTCGAGTGGCAGCCCATGCACGCCAGCTGCTCCTGGTGGGTTTGCAGGCGTAGGCGCCCCTTCTCGTCCTCGATGTACGCCTGGAGGAGCCAGCCATGGTCGTTGCGCAAGCCGGACAGCGCATCACCCTGAAACACGGGCAAGAGACCCTTGTCGCGCTCCTCATGCTCGTGCTCGTACACGCTGAGGAGCTGCGAAGGATCGAGGAAGGCAGTCTTCTTCGAGTAGCGGAGCTCCTTCATCCGCGTGGCGATCAGGTTCGGCGCGTCGGGATCGATGTAGCGCACCGAGTGGAGAAACTCCGTACCGCTCGGGAACAACCTGCGAAACAGGGGCACCTCGCTCGCATCACCGGAGTAATGCGTAGGCAGCCCGAGCTCATGATCGGAGCGCTCGGGGTTCGACGCGATCGAGCGCTCGAGCAGCGCCAGGTTCTCCCTATAGGTCGCGAGATCGAAAGCACCGCCGCGCGTTTGAAACTCCTTGGGCAAGCGGATGAGCACGTCATCCGTGCTGCCGTTGGTGGGCCAGAACGTGCCCGGGAACGGCTTGTAGCGGAAGGCGCGCCAGCCGCTGCCGTCGCGCGCAAAGCCGTCTTCGCCGAAGCCCGCTGCGAAATCGAGGTCGGGGCGGTAGCCGGGGAACTTCTCGGCCTGGGTCATCGCGGCGCGGAGCACCGCGTAGTTGTCCGCACGCACGTAGGCGAGCACGTCTGTGTCCGAGATGCTCGCCATCACTCGCGAGCGGTCCTCGAACAGGTTGGTCCAGTGGTTGATGGTGCCCTCGTCGCTGAACGCATAGCTGACTTGCAGTGTCCAGTCGTTCATGTCGTTCGGATGGAGCGTGCCGGTGTGGCACGTCCAGCACGGGTTCGAGGTACCCTCGGTCTTCGTGTAGCACTGAGGCGGGATGCCCGCCTCGCTATGAGGGATTTGCTTGTTCGTCGTACGAGCCAGCGCGAGCGGGTCGTACGGCTCAGCCAGCACCGCTCGTTCACGCTCGACAGCCTGCTCGGTAGCCCGCTGGGCGACGAACCATTTTCCTCCCATTGCCAGGGATCCAATGGCTCCCACGCCCAGCGCACTCACTCCGAAGAGTCGACCATAGCCAGCTCGCTTCATCTCTCTGTGACTCTTCTCAGCGAACACGGGTCAGCGGACCTTGCTCAGCCAGACCTTGCTCAACGGTCACCCGGCCAGGCGCTGAACCAGCTCTCGCCCGGGTGCTGGACGTTGAAGAACAGGCTGTTGCCATCCGAACTAAAGGAGGGGCCAGTCGCCTCGGCGTCGCTCGGCGCCGTTGCTATGCGGTAGGCCTTCCCCCGCTCGGTGTCGGGTACGTCGGTGTCGAGGTAGTACAGGCAGTTCCCGCACTTCTCGGACTTGTAGGGCTTGGCGCGCAGGATCGCGTCGTCCTTGAGGTGGCCGAGCTTGACGCTCAG
>CAYMQT010000223.1:2155-6825 GCA_964392575.1 uncultured Polyangiaceae bacterium | reverse complement strand
CCCTCGCCCCCCAAGGAAGCCAGCTCTAGCGCAGCGAGGCGTTCACCGTCATGGGGCGAGGGCTGCGGTGCTACCCCTTGGGAAGACCTTCTCGCTCTCGATGAGGATGAGCTTGTCCGGAAAGCGAGCGCTCTGTCTTTGCATCGACGAGGGGCGAGCCTGGCTCTCCGGCGCTGTGAGACTTACGACGTGAGCGAGGAGGTTGCGGAACTCTGCTCGCGGGGACCAAGCGAGCAGGTCGACGTGGAACTCCCTGAGACTTTCTCTTTCCGTTCGATTTCATTCTCCGATCCTTGGAGTCACGCAGGACCCATACCCACCAGACCGGTTGCCCTCGCTTCTCCCTTCGGGATGATCGTGATGATGACCGATCGGGCAGGTCGGCTTCAGGTCGGACCGGGAGAGTACGCTCCCGTGAGTCAAGCGCTCGCGTATTGAGAAGATCGTTCGCTCTAATGCTCAGGGTCGGCGCTCACTTTGACAGAAGACACGCGCCAATCGCCGTCGGCTTTGCTCAGAGAAAAATCGACGGGACGCTCTGTGCTCTGCAACTGAGCTCCTGAGAAAGTCATGACGGAGGCGACGGTTTTTACCTCAGCGGTCTTTCCGTTGATCTTAGGGTTGATTCCGGAAAGGCTGACCTGAAGCGACCCATATCGACTGAGTCCTTGGGCCGCGGCCAACCCCAGCTGGCCGCGGTGGGAAGGGAGAGGGAAAGGGACCTCCGAGACTCGCACCCGCACGTCCTCGGCCAGGAGGTCTTGGAACTGCTCGGAGAGTCGCGAGCCGAAGAACATAGGATTGTCGATGGGGGTCTCAAAACTAACGGCGCTGGCGAGTCTCTGGAGGACGCGCTCGATCTGTTCTTCATCGCTTTCGGGGTAGAGCAGGGCGATGCTGATCGCGCTGGCTCCCACGATCCCGATCAGCGCTGCAATCCACCTCCTCCGATCCACGGCAAATAAACTAGAACGCATCTCGTCCCTTGGCGAGGCCCCCGCCGCTCGCTCAGAAGGGGTAAGGCGAGCGACGTCGGAGGCCTTTCAGCGTCGCCGTGCCTCGATCCGGTGGCCATGAGTCGGCGCATCGACTATTTCGCGCCCATGATTCCGCGGCTCCGTCCCGATGAACACCTGCCTCAGATTTACGCCGCCTTTCTCGATGCGGTGTCTTCGTCTGGGTTTCGCGGTGAGGTGGCGACGGACTACGCGACGCGCCTCGTGACGGCGACCGACAACAGCGTGTATCAAATCGTTCCTCTCGGTGTCCTTTATCCGAAAGACGCTGCCGATGTGCAGCGGGTTCTCGGGCTGCTTGGGCAAGAGCGGTTCCGGCTGGTCAAATTGTCACCGCGCGGCGGCGGCACCGGAACCAACGGTCAGTCCTTGTGCGATGGGATCATCATGGATGTTTCGCGTCACCTGCGCGAGATCCTCGAACTCAACCTGGCTGAAGGCTGGGTGCGAGTACAGCCAGGCGTCGTGTTGGATCAGCTCAACACTTTTCTCGCACCGCACGGAGTGTTCTTTGCGCCTAACTTGTCTCCCAGCAGCCGAGCAACCATCGGCGGCATGATCAACACAGACGCGAGCGGGAAGGGATCACGGGTGTATGGGAAGACCAGCGATCACGTGCTCGGGTTGAGCTCTGTCTTGACGGACGGAACGACACTTGTCACCAAGCCTCTCGACGAGGAGAAGCTAGAGGAAGCGTCGCGCAGAGAGGGTCTTTCGGGCCGCATTTACAGAGAGATCCGGGCGGTACAGGAATCCTCCCGGGAGCGAGTAGTCACGGATCTTCCGCAGCTGAAACGATTCTTGACGGGGTATGATTTGGCGCACCTTTCGACAGAAGAGGGGCACTTCGATCTCGGACGTGTGATTTGTGGCTCGGAAGGGACGCTCGCGGTTCTCACGGAAGCGACCCTGCGGATCACCAAGATCCCTGCAGCTAAGGTACTCGTGGCGATTCGCTACGGAGATTTCGACGCCGCGCTTCGCGCCGCACATCGTCTGGTCTTAAAGGATCCGGGGGCGATCGAGACGGTGGATGACACGATCGTGGGTCTCGCCAAAAAGGACGTGATCTGGCAGCAAATTTCTCATCTCGTCGAAGCACGGGACGAGCCGCCGGTACGGGCGGTGAATCTCGTGGAGTTTGAGTCTGATGATCCGGAGGAGGTGGCCTCAAAGGTAGATGCCCTCCGTCTCGAACTCGATCAAGAGATCCTTCTTCCGGGCGGGGCATGTGGGTACGTCGTAGCGACCGAGAAAGCCGAAATCGCCGCCTTATGGACCCTTCGTAAGAAGGGTGTGGGACTGCTCGGCAATGCGGAGGGAGAGCGACGTCCGGTCCCTTTCGTCGAGGACACGGCCGTGCCACCAGAACACCTTGCCGACTACATCAAGGAATTTCGAGCACTTCTCGACAAAAGGGGCCTCAAGTACGGCATGTTTGGCCACGTGGATGTCGGGTGCTTGCATGTAAGACCAGCGCTCAACATGCGGGATCCCGAGGATGAGCAGGCACTTCGCGGCATCAGCGACGAGGTCGTTTCGCTCGTCAAAAAGTACGGCGGCGTGCTTTGGGGAGAACATGGACGTGGGTATCGCAGTGAGTATACGCCCACTTTCTTTGGGGATGCCCTCTACGCCGAGCTCCGGAGGGTGAAGGGCGCGTTTGACCCTCACAATCAGCTCAATCCCGGGAAACTGGCCACTCCGTCCACCAGCAAGGACAGTCTGGTCAGCGTCGATGCGATGAAGCGCGGCTCCTTTGACCGGCAAATTTCGGCAGATGTGCGGGAAAAGTATGCCTCGGCCGTTCACTGCAATGGAAATGGCGCTTGCTTTGATTGGAATCCAGATTCGGTCATGTGTCCTTCGTCCAAGGTCACCGGCGAACGGATTCATTCACCCAAAGGGCGGGCTGGAATTTTGCGTGAGTGGCTTCGACTGCTCAGCCAGAAAGGTCACGACGCGGGAGCGTCTGGCGAAGAGAGCCCGGCCGAATGGGGGCTCGCTCGGGCGAGTGAGCCGGAGGACTTTTCTCATCAGGTTTACGACGCCATGAACGGCTGTTTGGCGTGCAAGGCCTGCGCGACACAGTGCCCCATTCACGTAGATATTCCGGCGTTGCGTTCGGACTTTCTGGCTCAGTATCACGGCCGATACCGCCGCCCTCTCAAGGACTACTTCGTCGCCGTCCTAGAGAGGATGCTGGTCGTCCTAGCGTGGTTTCCAAAGCTTGCAAACTGGGCGATGCGGCTCAGGCTCAGCGAATATGCGCTTTCCCGCTGGGTGAAGATCGTCGACACACCGCTGCTTGCGGAAAAGACTCTCAGAGCCGGTTTGCGAAAGCGGGGAGTCGCTTGTGTGGGACTCGAAGAACTGAAAAAACTTTCGGAAGAAGAGCGCAAGCGGACCGTCGTCGTGGCCCAAGACGCATTCACGACGTTCTATGAGCCGGAAGTGGCACTCGCTGCGTATGACTTGCTCAAGCAGCTTGGGATGTCCCCCGTCTTCTTGCCTTTCCTTGAGAATGGAAAGGCCCTCCATGTGAAGGGCTTCTTGCCTCAGTTTCGGAGAGTGGCGCGGCGGACCGCCGCCTATTACCGCGACGTGAATGCCCTAGGACTTCCCCTCATCGGCATCGAACCAGCGGTGGCCCTGACCTACAGGGACGAATACAAGCATGAACTCGGCGAAGACGCCCCGACGGTGATGCTTTTACAAGAGTACCTTGCTCAAACCAAAGGACAGTGGGCTCAAATCAAAGAACAGTCCAAGAGGATCGAGGGGGAAAGCTATCGTCTCTTCGGGCACTGCACCGAGAGAACCTTTGAACCTGCAAGCCAGAAAAAATGGGCCGAGGTTTTTGAGGCGTGTGGCGTTTCACTGTCTCTCGAACAAACCGGATGCTGTGGCATGTGTGGCGTATTCGGGCACGAAGCTGCGCACTTGGAAGAGTCTCGGGGCGTGTTCGACATGAGTTGGGGCAAGCAACTACCGACGTTGCCGAGCGATCTCATCCTGGCAAGCGGCCATTCTTGCCGCAGTCAGGTGAAGCGATTCAAGGGCTACAAGCCCAGGCATCCGGTCCAGGCGCTTCTAGAAGCTACTGCGGTTTTAGAAGCTACTGTGGTTTTAGAAGCTACTGCGCGCAGTTCATGAGGCACATCAGATCGTCTGATTTGCAACCGCACTTGCCCGTCTTTGGCTTAGGAGCTGCAGCCGGAGCCGGTGAGGGATCCGGCGACGGTGAGGCCGTGCTGCTCGAGCCCGAGGGTTTGGGTGTCGGTCGAGGTTTGGCGATGCCCGAAGGTTTCGCAGGCGCAGCCGGATCTTCCTCTGTGCCCGTGGATGGAGGCTTTGCGTCGGACGTCGGCAGCTCTGGAGAAGCCGTCGGGACGGGCGCAGGAGCGGGCGCCTCGAGGGTCGGTGCAGCCGCCGGGACGGCGGGAGGCACCGGCTTTTCTTCCTCGCCTCCTCCCAGGGTCATAATAGCGGCTGCCGCAACGATTGCTGCGAACAGGAACCCACCAATGATCAGACCGTTCTTGTTGCTCTTAGCCTGATAGGGGGGAATGGAGGCGCCTACGCCACCCATGCCGCCCATCCCCATTCCGGGAACTCCCAGAGGACCCCCTCGCTGCCTCCCCGCTCGGGGGT
>CAYMQT010000223.1:0-2145 GCA_964392575.1 uncultured Polyangiaceae bacterium | reverse complement strand
CCGCGCGGCGGGCCCGGGACGAACCGTACGCGCGACGGGTACGGGGCGGCGGTGAGCGCCTTCAGGTCGATGAGACCGGAGTCGTCGTTGCCGCCTGACGCAGCGGCCGGAACGGGGACACTGGGTCGGGAAGGGCTTGTGCCACTAGTGAGAGCGCTCAGGGAGAAGAGCACCGAAGACTCATTGCGTGCTCCCGTCCCTTCATGGGCAGCGGGTTGAGCCGGAGCGCCAAAAGGAGCGGAGGAGATCTGGTCGGCCTCACCGCCAGCGCCTGACACATTGCCGAAGAGATCGACTCCTCCACCAGAGGGTGCACCGACCCGGGGAGCAGAGTGATCCCAGGGACTCTCTGACGGGGCAGCGGAGGCGGCAGCCGCGGAAGTTTCATCGGTGGGGGCCGTGGGTGAATCCTGGGCGGCAGCCGCATGAAGTGCCGCAACGATTTCCTCTACCTGGGCTAGGGCGGTCCAGTCAGCAAACCCGTCCGCCCAAACATAAGTTTCTGCGTTGATGGTCCCTTCGTTGTAGGCGGTGACGACGTCACCAAGACTCATCTGTCGCTGATCATTTTCGCCGAGATCTACCGAATACATCACGCCGAAAGCAGGAGCGGCGGGAGCGCCAACTGTAGGCGCGGCTTCGCCAGCATCGCTGGCGTAGACGTTGGGAGGCGAGACATTGCCGTCAATCACGATGGACGTTCCGCATTTGCGGCAACGGATCTTGGCAAGGCGGCTTTGGACTTTCTCGTCCGCTATCGAGTATTTAGCGGCACATGATGGGCAAGAGATCTTCACGAGGGGGCTCTTTCGTCCGATCGGATTCGCTGAGCGATCCGAAGCAGGGAGTAGGGTCCGGGGCTTTTAGACGGTAATCTCAAGGAGATCACCAACATACGTTCGACGTTCAGGTCGGCGAAAGGGTCTCCCTCGGACAGGGCCGAAAATCCACCACATTTCGCCGGAATCTTTTATCACTCCTTGAACGTTTTTCCAGGGGGGACGGATCTATCAGGGGATTTTTCGGCAGCTGGGCCGGGAAACCTTGAGGGCGCTCTAACCATAGGCGGGTGGGTACATTTTAATTGAAAAATTACAACAAAGATAGATTTTTCGAGGCTAGATTTTTCGAGCAAGCGCGAGCAGCTGGGTGAACCTCTGTTCGAGATTGTGGTTGGACCCCTCGGCGAGGAGAGCCTTCCGCAGCAAGTGCTCGGCGGCCCGAAAGTCCTTTTCACTGAGTGCTCGTTCGATCTGGCGCGCGTGAAGCTTGCCGGCGGCAGAACTGCAGACAGAATCCAGGCCTTCAGGCTTCGCGGCGGAAGTTTTGGTCGAGGTTGTCATCCGCAGGATGCCTTGAGCAAGTCCAAGGTCATAAGTGGCGCGCGTACGCGGGGCGCGTAGGACGCCGTAGGCTTCGGCTCCGCGACGGAAAATGCGGGTGACTCCCGCGCGGATTTCTTCTGGCTGATTGCGGTGACGATCAGGATGAAAGCTTTCGCTGAAGCGATGAAAGGCGGCTTGGATTTCCGTGTCCGTTGCTGCATCATCGACATCTAACAAATCATAGTAGCTGGAGCGGTCGAGCATACGAAGCCAGGAAAAGACTTGCTCAGCAACCTTCTCGAACTCTTCCGCGGACATCGGTCAGCAGCTCTACTGGCTCACGCCCTGGAGCATCAAGCGAGCATTGGCAGCGTTACCGGTTGCCTGGTCACGCGCTGAGACTTGCAGCATCCCGCTTTCATCGAGGGAGAAGCTCACGTCCACTTTGACGCTTCCGCGGGGTCCTTGAGAGAGCCCGGTGAGCTGCACCTCACCAAGGATGGTATTTCTGTCGAAACGATCCGCCTCACCTTGGCTCACGCGCACCCGCACAACGGCTTGGTTGTCCTGCGCGGTGGCGAAGGTTCGCGTCATTTCGCACGGGATCGGACTGTTTCTTTGAATGAGCTTGTCGACGTAGCCCCCCGTCACTTCTACGCCGAGCGACAAGGGAGTCACATCGAGGAGCAGTGGACTACCCATGGGGCGAGGGGCGTCGGCCGGGTGCGCCACGGTCACTCCAGCGAGCGGAGCCTCTGGCAGAGGACGTGGGGACAGCTGAAACGCGGGAGCGGAGTCCTCGGTCATCGGCTGAGAGCCG
>CAYMQT010000222.1:0-6912 GCA_964392575.1 uncultured Polyangiaceae bacterium | reverse complement strand
CGCGCCGAAACGATTCGCTCATGTCACGGGCAATGCGAAATCGGGCGGCAGGTCCCATTCGGCGATGGGCTTCGGTCTGAGTCCGGGCAGCTTCTGGCGTCGTGTCGAACACGGTGAAAGCGTAGCAGGAAAGGCAAGCCTGAGAAGAGTCCGAGATTGCGATGGCAGAAAGGTTGTGTTGGCGAGCAGAGATCACCGTAGGGCTGTGGGCCAAGCCTCATGCTTGTCGAGGTTCGCAAAAACGTAGCGGAGGCCGTGTGATTGGACGGTCCGCCAGACCCGCGCCGTTGCGACTGAAAATGCGAGTGAGCGGAGTTCACCGTTCAGGTCGTCTAGCGCAGTATCGATGTTTCGGATCAGCTGGGATTCTACCGACAGGGCTTGATCCAACTTGTCCTTGCGTCCGTTGAGGAGGCCACTCACAACGCACGCGAAACCTTCGTTCACCCACGAGGCGAGCCGCATGTTCGCGTTGCCGTCGCCGAGACGTTTTTCGGAACCGGTTTTCAGAGCCGCAGCCACGTGGGCAAATTCGTGAGTGAGGTGACGGCGCATTCGCTCCGCGTCACCGTTGGCGGGGTCGGCCCGAGCGGACTGCACGACGACTATCGATCGCGCAGGTGACTGAAGCGGGGTCATCAACATGTTCGCAGGAATGTCGCGCTCCAGGGCAGACCGCGCGTGGGCGTTGTCTGCATAGATGACGACGTCCAGCTTGCAGCTGAGCACAAGATTCAGTTCATGTTCGATCTGCGAAATGGCGGGATCGAGCAAAAGCTCACAGGGCTCCACGAAGGTTCCATCCGCCTTCCAGACACGAGTCCTGACAGTATGAGAGGACACATAGGCGTCTGGGACATAGGGTAGTCTCATCTATCGGTCTAACTATCAATTGGCCCGCGAACCCATTTCAGAGTTCATACGTGTGATTTTACCCTACATGCCAGCTTGGGGGTCTTCAAGCGGGGTGAGCAATTGTAAGGGTTTGAGGGCGAGATTGGGTTGGGGCTTGTTGTTCTGCGGCGAGCTTGCCGCGTAAGTACGGAAAGGCGGGGAAAGTGTGGCGGGGAAGTGCTGCGAGCAGGCTCGCTTTTGTGCGGGGGAGAGATTGTGGGGCGGAGGACGACTGCGGGGCTCCGGTGACGGCCGGTGGCCTTCGGGTGGCGCGTCGGGTGCGCTACATAGTTTCTGCGCAAATTACAGCAAAATTGGGTCGGCACGGCGCTTGCTTATGGGGGGTGT
Source organism: uncultured Polyangiaceae bacterium (assembly GCA_964392575.1). Taxonomy (GTDB): domain Bacteria; phylum Myxococcota_A; class Polyangia; order Polyangiales; family Polyangiaceae; genus NIC37A-2. The sequence continues at coordinate 5,670 of CAYMQT010000222.1, read as the reverse complement.
GAACGACTCGGAGTCATCCCGCCCAGGCAACCTGTCGACGCCAAAGGCCATTCTTGCGGCACTCGAGGAGCGCCTTCTGGTGCGTCACTCCAGCCCCCGCACCATCGAGGCTTACGGTCGTTGGGTGCGCCGTTTCATTGCTCACTCGGGACGCCGCGATCCGCGGACGCTCGGCGCGCGCGAGGTCACGCGGTTTCTTTCGGCCTTGGCCACTGAGGACCAGGTGAGCGCGTCGACTCAGAATCAAGCTCTCGCTGCGCTCTTGTTTCTCTACAAGGAGGTGCTCGGTCAGCCGCTCGAATTTCTCGATCAGCTCGTCTACGCGAAGCGCCCCACTCGCCTCCCGGTCGTACTCTCACGGGAGGAGGTGGCGCTGCTTCTGCAGCGCCTGACGCCACCCTGGCTCCTGATGGCCCAGCTCCTCTACGGCGCGGGGCTGCGCCTGATGGAGTGCATGACGCTGCGCATCAAGGACGTCGATTTCGAGCGCCACCAACTAACGGTGCGCAGGGGCAAGGGGGCCAAAGATAGAGTCGCCCTACTTCCGAGCAGTCTCGAAAGTCAGCTTCGCGAGCACATCCGCTTACGGGCGCTGGAACATCAAAGGGAACTGTCGCGTGAGAGGGGGCGCGTGATGGTTCCCTTTGCGTTAGCTCGAAAATACCCGAAGGCACCGTTCGAGTTCACCTGGCAATGGTTGTTCCCGGCGAGTCGAACCTATGTCGATGCGAGCACCGGAGAGCTTCGCCGTCACCACGTTCATGAATCCGCACTTCAACGGGCGGTGCGTGAAGCAGTGATCGGTGCCGGCCTCACCAAACCGGCGAGCTGTCACACCCTGCGCCATTCTTTTGCCACGCATTTGCTTGAGTCCGGCACGGACATCCGCACCATCCAAAAACTCATGGGGCACAGCGACGTGCGCACGACCATGATCTACACGCATGTGCTGCAAACAGGACCTTTTGGGGTCATGAGTCCGCTCGATCAGCTCGTCTCACACCTGGACCGGACAGAGCCCACGAGTTGAACTGATCTTCCGTTCAGTATAAGATCGCCGTGTGCTGCGCCGCTTGCCCTTACTCAATCCAAAGAACCGCTTCGAGCGCTTCGAGCGCGAGTACGACGAAGGCGAGCATCCGTCTCTCGGACTCGAACTCTACGACGATCAGACGCGCAGCATTCTTTCCAAGAATGACAGCCCCGATCTGCCGTTTCGCTACGGCCTGAACCCGTATCGGGGCTGCGCACACGGATGTGCTTATTGTTATGCTCGACCGTCGCATGAGTATCTCGGTTGGGGCAGCGGCGCCGATTTCGAACGGCGACTGTTGGTCAAGCGGCGCGCTCCAGAGCTTTTGCGCGCGGCTTTCGACAAGCCAAACTGGAAGGGAGAGTTGGTGGTCATCAGCACCAACACGGACGCCTACCAACCGCTGGAGGCCAAACTACGACTCACGCGTCAGTGCCTCGAGGTGTGCGCGGAGTACGGGAACCCCGTGCACATCATCACCCGAAGCGCTCTCGTCGAGCGCGACATCGACGTGCTCCAGCGCCTGAACGAACGCGCTTCGGTGGGGGTGTCGGTGTCGGTCACGTTTTGGAGCACGGAAGTGGCCCGCGCGCTGGAGCCGTACGCGCCACCGCCCAGCCGTCGGATCGAGACCATCCGGCGTCTATCGGAGGCAGGCATCAACGTGATGGTGCACGTAGCGCCGCTGATCCCAGGATTGTCGGACAGCGACCTGATCCCGATTCTGGAGGCCGCCCGACAAGCGGGAGCGCGCTCGGCAATCAGCACCTTGGTGCGCTTACCGGGCTCCCTGGCACAGGTGTTCGAGGAACGCCTGCGCGCAGCCCTTCCGCTCCGAGCCGACAAGGTGCACAAACGCATCCGCGAGATGCGCTCGGGGCAGCTGAACGACAGCCGGTTTTTCGCTCGCCATCGCGGCCGGGGAGAATACGCAGAGACGCTCGAACAAATGTTCACAAAAACCGCCCACCGCCTGGGATTCACGAGCTTTCCTCCCCCTAGAAGTGATGGCTTCGCTCGCCCGACGGATCGCGGCGGACAGTTGCGGTTGTTCTGAGTCCATCGTCACTCGACGGAGGAACCCGGGTCCGATTGTTTTGTCTGATTGTTGTCACTTCGCGCTGTTGCGAATGCTCTGGCCGATCTGCCACCCAAGCTTCAGCATGGCTGGGTTGTAACCATGCTGAGGGTCCAAAGTATCGTCCTGTTGTGCCTTCGGGCAGACGGAGGCCGGCACGGCTTGTGGTCCGAGATCCTTCATGACTTCGAGAATGCGCGGCGCTGGAGTTGCCCCTGCGAAGTACTGCGTGGTGGTGGCAGGGCCTCCTTGGGGGGGCTGACACACTGCTCGATGGCGATTCTGTCCCTTCACGCATTCGCAGAGTTCGTCTTCGGCGCAATTCAATGGGGTCGCGAGGGGGTAGATGCACGCATACTGGAGCTCGTAGCTAATGAACCCAACCCCGAAATCGAAGCGCGTCTCGAACTCATGGCCGTTGATCGCATTTGCAAGAGGATCTTGGCTGCCGATGGGGACAATCCTATCGCCTGTGAGGGGATTCCTTGCTCCGGAAGGCCGCTCCCCCGTGGAACTGATCATGAAAGGGTCCAGGGGGGGCACGACGGTCGCGCCACAACGTGGGTCGTCACCGTTCACGCAGAGAAGGGAGCTTTCGGGCAGGCCGGGCTGACCCACGATCAAGTCCCAGCGGCTGACCGCGCCTTCGTCCGTATTGATCGTGGCGCGAGAAAGCTCACCGGCGTCGAGGTACTCCAGGGTGTCGGTGCTCTCCAGGCTCTCCTCCGTGGCAAGATCTTGCCACGGGACTCCGACGATGCCGGAGAAAAACACACGTGCCGGATCCCTGCTGCGAGTCGTGTCTTCAGGACTGACCAAGAGAGGATTGTAGGCCGGAGAGCCGTACCTTGCGTCGACGATGCGCGCTTGAGTCAGGCCCGTAACGTAGCGCTCCGTGGGATAGAGAAAGTCGATGCCGAAGCGTCGCTTCTGCTCGAAGCAGCGCAGGGTGGCGGAGTCTTCCTCAGGGCTCAATGTTGTACCATCACAAGCTTGGGCAGCGGCTTCGCAGCCTTTGGGCGGGGTTTGCAGACAGGAGAAGCAACACTTGTCGTTGGGGTCATCGTCACAAATCGGTGTGGAAATCTGCATTTTGTACTGCGGGGACATTGTCAGATATCCATAGGCGGCATTCGGGTAGTAGTCCCCTCCCGAAAGTGCCGAGCAATCGTCCTCGTTCGTCAGGACCACGATGGCGACGACTCCTCCCGGCCTGAGGAAGGCGCGTCGTTGTTCGAGCAGCTTCTCGTCGACGCCGATGACCACGGTTTGATTTCCTTCAAGTGCCAGCGAGGCCGGCGGGCTGGGGTCCACCAGAAAGCGATACCAAGCCTCCATCTGAGACTCGTAGCCGCAGCCCTGCTGCCCCACGTTGCGAATTTGTTCGAGCAGAGGATCGACGATTGCGTCTTCCAGATCCCCGCTGTCTGAGCGCCAGCTCACGAAGCCGGTCTCTTCAGGATCTGCCCAGGCGGGCATGTCCGGACGAACTGAAGGGAGCAAGTGGCCCCGATCGTCGAAGTGTTCTTCCGGGTCGTCCCTCGAACACGAAATGCTGCCGCGGCCCCCCAAAGACGAAGTGATGACCCCGGCGTGCAGATCAATGGTTCCCTCGAAAAGAGGTTCACTGCCGGCCGGGCACAGGCCTTCGTCGTCGCGCTCGATGCGCTTTCCGTCTGCGATGCAAGGGGGATTGCTCAGTTCATCAATCAATGCGCTCGCCGCATCAGCCAACAATCGCTGCTGATCTGCCATCCCGATGGAGTTGTCGACGACGAAGAGCAAGTCGATAGTCTCAACGGGGCCGTCGATGATTTCGGGGTTGATGAGCGAGTTCAGATCCGGTGGGGAAGGCCTATCGCGTCCGAGAGAGAAGGGCAGCTCGCCCTCCGGGAGTTCACCCGTGCCCTGCCCTCCTGTCCCCGAAGGTTCGCCGCCGATCTGGTTTACATCCACACAGGCTGTCGAAGCAGACAAGATGAGACTGCACATGGTGATCTTCTTCATACTTCTCCAGTATCGATGTGCGCGATTTCGGGTCATGGAAAAAAGTGTGCGTGTCCTTCACGGGGGGGAGCCAAAGCGATAGCCGAGTGAGAACGTAGCCCCGGGGGCCACGATTCCTGAGTTCGACACCGCTTCACTTTGGGTTTCGCTCGACGTCACGTAGCGCGTCTGCACCAGGTGCGCGTCGAGCGTTCCTAGAACCATGACTTGCCAGTTGTCGACATGATAGCGGGGACCCAGGCCGAAGATCAGGATCGGGCGGAGATCCAGACCGGCCCCGGGATTCGTCAGAGGAGAGTCAGAAGCTTCCCAGTGAACGAACTGTAGACCCACCCCGACCAGTGGTATCAAAGCCCAGCGGTCCGAGAGCGCGAGGCTGGCGGCTCCGAAGACGGTGAGCCGCGCGCCCGTGCTTCGTAGATTGAAGGTGGCCGAATCCTCTGCTTTCACGATTCGCCCTTCGGGCACCAACCAGCGCGCCTGTGCCCCGAACCACAGGCGCGGCACTGCCTCAACCGCGAAAGCGATTTCTGGACCATGGGCGATAGGCTCCGAGGATTGCGCGTTCATGCCGTAGCCGCCGCTCAGCAGATAGCGCTGGCCGGCGCGCCCTTGTCGAGCAGAAGACGGGCGCGAAGGCTCCCGGGCTTCATCGTCATTTCGTGGCTCTGGAGGCGAAGCAGGACCAGGCTCTCGGGGCGTAGCAAGGGCTTCCTCCTCTTCCAGTGTCGGAACTTGATGCACAGAAAGGTTCTGCTGCATCTCATTCAGAGGAGTCGACAAGCTACCCTGCCAAAGGGCCGTCACCAGGTAATGGACCGCTTGAGAGAGCGACTCCAGGGCCGCCTCGGAACTACCACCGGTGAGATCCCGGCGCAAGAAGTGCACGTTCTCGTCACGAGAGGAAGCTGCGTAGATGATGTTGCTGTCCTCTCTCAGAAAGAGCCAAACGCCAACCGTAGAAGGCGACCGAAAACTCAACACCTCTTCATGGGTCACAGAGAGCTGGTGTTTTCCGGTGACTCGAACTTGCTGAGGAAACCAGGAGCGGATTCTGGAAAGCAACTCGGGTTGGTCCTCGGGTGCAATGATCGTGATCACAACTTGCTCGGGGGCTTCGTCGGCAAGGGACGTTTCGTCGGCTCGTGTTTGTGCCGCCGAGGAACGCGGCAAAAAGAGGGTGACCTGCACAATGAGCAGGAGAACGAGTCGACGCATCGGCTAGGGGGAAGGAGTTATGTCGGACTGTCCTTTCAGACGCTCTGTGACCACCGGGGCATAGGCGCTCTTGGGATATCGGTCACGGATTTGTCGTAAGATGCCCTGCTCTTCATCGCTGCGTCCCATGGCCCTGAGGCACCTCGCCTGCCCCCACAGTGCCTCCGGAGCCAGAGGGCCCTGGTAACGCCGAAAGCGCGAGAGAGCGTCCTCATAGCGACCAGCCCGATAAAGGAGTTCCGCCGCAGGGAGTAGCGCAACGGAGGCCTGTGGCGAACCGGGAAAGTGACTTTCCAGCAGCATGTAGTGCGCGAGGGCGTCCGCGCTTCGTCCG
>CAYMQT010000221.1:0-6996 GCA_964392575.1 uncultured Polyangiaceae bacterium | reverse complement strand
TGATCAGAACGGAAATGGTATCCCTGATGACTTCAATTGCCGCTGCAAAGACGACAGCGACTGTAGCGGTGGACAGATCTGCTACACGAGTACTCTGCATGCCTGTGGTCTTCCGTGTGACCGATTTTATGGCGAGGTGTGTCCGTCCATAGCAGCCGGAAGCAACTGCAACGCCGCGACGAGGCAGTGCGAATTCTAGAAAGCCTGTCCGCCGTTGAACACCCCAGCCAGGGTTTCTGGGTTGCCGGCCAGGTCAAGACGAATGTACGTGCGATGTCCTATTTTGAGTCGAAGACCCCCTCCTAGGGTCCAGCGTAGAAGATCTGCCTTGAAGGGTTTCTCTCCGTAGACTTCCCCGATGCTGGCGAAAGCGACGCCGCTGAGCCTCTTGTAAATGGGGTAGCGGTACTCGGCCTGAAAGAGCAGCATGTTCTTGTCTCGATAGCGCCCGCGGAAGTAGCCGCGCATTTGCCACGGCCCGCCCATTTCGGAAAGAGAAGTAAAAGGCACCTCTCCGTGGCGCATTTCGCTGAGGGCTTGCAGGGCGAGCACCTGCTCGCCAAAGGTCGTGATGTATTGACGCGCATCGAGAACCCACGAAACGTAGTCATAGTTACCGCCCAAGTAGCGTCCGTAGTAGTTGACGTACGTTCGATAGAAGCCGCCGTTCCGTGGGTAATCGAAGTCATCCCGCGTGTCCCAGACGAGCACCGCGCCCAAACCGTGATTGAGATTTGCTTCGGCTCCGGCGGGGTCGTCGACACTGAGCGGGTCTTGGTCCGATTCCGTGACGACCTCTCCGTCCTCTCCTACGTGCTCGCGTGGATCGAACTTGAACACGGAACGCAAGTCCCATACTGCGCCGGCGTACAGAGGCCCCTTGATGCGCTTGCGAAAGTCTTGAAAAACCCCGAGCACAGTTTCGCTATAGACCTGATAGTCCCAGTCTGAATCATTCCCGATGCCATAGTAGCGGTTGGGGTAGAGTCTAAAATCCAAGGTTCCCTCGATGACGTGGTCATTGTTCTTGAAATTCAGACGGTCTTGGATGCGGATCAAGAACTGCTGATTGAGGGTGTAGGCGAAGGACGCTGAGACACGCGAGGAGAAGGTATCTTCAGAACCATCGAGGTAAAAAGTGCCCTCGTTGTAAACGGCGAACCCCAGGCTCGTCTCCTTCTGCGCGAAGACTCCGGGTAAGATGGCAAGCTCGAAATCTCTGGAGTGCGTGGCGCAGTACTCGGGGACGACCTTGAGATGAAGGAATCCGTCGTCGCATTCCGAAGGCAAGTCCTTTGCGCTAAGGGGGCGCGCGAAAAGGGCCGCGCCGACAAGCGGAATCAGAAATCGCATTCTCACGCAGTCGCGTCTTGAGTCACGGATCAGTAGCGACGCCGCCGCCCGTCATTGACCGGCGGTTCGACGCCCTCATCACACATGTCCCGGACGTAGTTGGGGTCATCGGAGCAAGTGCAGGTGACCCCTTCTTCCTTGCGTTCCTCCTGCACCTTTTGGTCACACTTCTTCTGCACGTCAGCCTTGGGCGGATCGCCGCATATGTATTGACGCTTCCCCCAAGCGTTCCACATGCACATCACCTTTTGCGGCTTCTTTTCGGCGGCAGCCTCCGGCTCATGCCCTTCGCTTGTGAAGGCAGAGCCTTCTTGAGCTGTGTTCTGGGTCACCGTCTCGCGGAAGTGCGCGAGCGAGAGCGAGAGCAACCCAAGCAGCAGAGTGATTGGTTTCAGCACCCTTGAAGTATGCGAGAATTCTTGCGGCCTTGGAAGGGGCTAATCGAACCCGACCCCAAGACTGAAGTTCATGTACAATTGCCCCGGATTTTCCTTCGTTTTGATCGCGTAGTTCAGGCGTGTCCCGAGCAAGAGCAAGACAGGCCCTGCAGGGATCTCGGCGCCGAGCTCCGGGACGAGGGCGAAGTGCCAGCTTTCGTCCACGAATCGGGCGATGCCGACGTCGAGTCGACGCAGGACACGTGTTCCGCCGAGACCGAGGCCAACATAAGGGATAGCGGGGAGCTGCTTGTCCCTCAGGGCGTAGCTGAGCTTGAAGGTGAACGGGGAGCTTGAAACTTCGCGCGCCATTGTTCCCGTGAGGGTGGCGTTTCTATAGGAGACGGTCTCTTTGGATTTTTCCTCCATGCGGTGCCACGCCAAGGTAAATCCGATCCCGAAATTGCCGAAACCCCTGTAGCGACCGTCGACAGACATGCCCGGGACTGAATACTTGTCGACACAGTCCCGGGTGGATCCCAGAGGCAAGGACATGTCCCAGAGTATCCCTAAGATGAAAGGGGACTCAGGTTCCGGAGTTTCTTTGAGAGGCTCTGTCCCGTCAGAATAGCCTTGATCGTCTTCGGCCGGGGGCGGGACGGCCACTGGAATCGGCTCTGCTTGGGCCGACGCGGGAGGTTCCGACTCCTGAGAGGCGGCTTCCTGTTCACTTGTGCCTTCTCCTTCGCTGTCTTGTGCGGCTGCGTCCTGTGCGGCGGTGTCCTGTGCGGCGGTGTCCTGTGCGGCGGTGTCCCGTGCGGCGGTGTCCCGTGCGGCTCTGTCCCCGGCTTTCGTTTCAGGGGACGTCTCCGCATCGGCGCCGACTGCTGGCTGCGCCTTCGGCGCCGGTCCCGCGGGCGCGGCTTCCGGCGCGGTTTGAGCGAAGGCGACGAGCGGCGTAGCGAGGGTGAACGCAAGAAGGCGTCCAAGAACGAGCCTCATTTCTCGCCTCCCTCTGCCAGGTAGGGCGACTGCTCAAAGGCCTGGTCTATCGCCTCTCGCACGCGCTCGGGTCCGGACTTTTCCGAGGAAACTTCCTGCAAGCCCTGAATCACTGCCGTCCATGCGCTGACCAGATTTCCGGGGTTCGACTTCGCGGTGTCTGCCATATCAATCAAGTACGCGCTCGTGGGCAGGTTGTAGGCGTAGGTGTAAGACGGATACCAACACCCATAATAGTAATAATAGTACGGGTAGCAGTAGCCGCCGCTGGCCATGTACCAGTTGTTTCTCGCAACGACGCCGATGAGGAAGACTGCATCAGGCGTTTCGACCTCCGGATCGGTGATTTCTCGGTACCCGAGATCGTCCAGGTTGCGTCTGAGTGCAGACAGCACTTCTTCGTCGAAAGTGTGATCGGCTTCCACGCAGTTCTCGCCACCAGAACGTCCCCCCGCGCCCCCGAGTCCGCTGCCGATCCCAGGATCTATCCCTTCCGTTTCACAGAGATCGACGATCTGATCCGGGAGCAAGTAGGTCTTGAGGGACGAGTGATCGGTCTGTTCTCCTTTGAACGTCACGACAATGTCCGCTTCCGCCACCGACAGGTACTTGCGGGAACAGCCGACCAGGGACAGCGGCGCTGCGAGGAGAAGGAAAATCCAGAGCTTCACCGGGTCGTCAATACCAGAACCATCCGCAAATTCAAGGAAGAGTCCCTGGGGACACCTCCCCTGCCATCCCATGCAGGATCTGCGCGCACCGCGAAAATCAAGGCTTGTGTAACGAGGCTCGCGACCAGGCGCGAGCTAGGTTAGGCCTGCGCTATGTTCAGGTTCAACCGCAGGCTCAAAAGCTCGACTGCTTTTATCAGCAAGGCCTCTATCGGTACGGCACTCGTCCTCGGCACGACGCTTTCCTTCAGCCTTTCCGCCGAAGCCCAAACAGGGACGCCTCCCGTCCTTCCCGAAGGCGCGGATGCAGACGCCGCGCCTTCAGAGATCGAGGCGTCAGACCCTGAGATCTCAGGCGCAGAGCAAGACAGTCCCGAAGGAGAAGAGCAGCCTCCTGAGCCCGAACCTGAACCAGAACCTGTGGCAGAGGAACCAGAAGATCCCTTTGGAGAGGAGACGGTAGCGCACGACGCCTCCTTCGAACCCAAAGTGGAGCCTCTGCCGCCGCCTCGCATGCGTCCCCCCTCACCCTTCGATCAGCACAGCATTCGTATTGGAGGATCTGTGGGCGCGAGCTCTGACTGGATCATTTTGGGCATTGGTGCGGGTTACTTTGTCCTCGATGGCCTGGAAGCGGGACTGGACACGACCTTCTGGCTGGGAGGCGATCCATTCATCTCGACGCTCACCCCTGGTGTCCGCTACATCTTTCATTTCGTTCCCGTCGTGAAGCCCTATGTGGGAGGATTTTATCGGCACTATTTTGTGGCTGAGCATCGCTTCCTTGCGGACAGTGACTCCATCGGTGCTCGGGCCGGTCTCCTCTTCATGCTGGGGCCTTCCGCTTTCTTGGGCGGTGGCGTCATCTACGAGCATTTCCTGGATCAGGATTTGTACGTAGAGCAAGATCAGTTCTACCCAGAAATCATCATAGGCTTCTCTTTCTAGAGCCAGTTTTTGCCGATTTCTCACTTCGTCCCTTGAAAGGAGGGATTGCACCGAGGGAGGAGGTTTCGTATCCATACGAATGGCAACCACGTCTCGAAGAGCTTCCGTGAAAAAGCGGATTTTCGTTCTTGGGACAATGGTCTGTTTTTCTCTCTCCGTCGCTGGCTGTAGTAGCGGGATAGCTGTGGAAACTGCCTACGATCACAGCGCGCCGCTGGCGACCTATCGATCGTTTGCGATGCAACTACCGGCCAAGGCCGTGCCCGTCCCCGGCAACATGGATCCCTTTGTCATGCTCAGGTTGCGGAACATCGTGCATGAGCGGCTTTCCGCACGCGGTTTCTTGTCCACCAGTCAGAGCGAGGCGGACTTCATTGTCGCTGTGAACGCGGCTGCTGAAACGAAGACGGATACCTTCGTCTCTCCGGGGGCTTATCGTCCGGCCGTTTCTACGACGAGCGAGACCTACACGGAGGGCACTCTCGCGATTGATTTCATTCTTCCGAAGGAAAACGTGGTCGTTTGGCGCGGTGTGGCGGTCAGCCGTGTCACCAAGAACACGGACGACACTCGTCTTCGAGAAGTCACGGATGCGATCCTCGTCAAGTTTCCGCCCGCAAAAGAGCCATGAGCGGACGTTGATGGCCGGAACCAGCCTGCTTGCTCTGATCGATGACATCGCGTCCCTTCTCGACGACGTGAGCATCCTGACGCGAAACGCGGCCCAGAAGACGGCGGGCGTTTTGGGAGACGATCTCGCGCTCAACGCCGAGCAGGTGTCTGGCGTTCGTGCTGAGCGCGAGCTTCCCGTCGTGTGGGCGGTGTTCAAAGGATCCGTAGTCAACAAGTTGATCCTGGTTCCATTGGCGCTCCTTTTGAGCGCTGTCCTCCCCCAGGTGATCGCCCCGTTTCTGATGATCGGAGGAGCTTACCTGTGTTACGAAGGCGCAGAAAAGGTCGTACACCTCCTCACGCCAAAACCGTCTTCTCCGGCGGAAGAGCATCTCAAGGCTTTGGCGGATCCGGACGCGGACTTGGTGCGGCTCGAGCGGGAAAAGATCAAGGGCGCTATTCGCACGGATTTCATTCTTTCTGCGGAGATTGTGGTTATCGCTTTGGGGACGGTCGCTCAGGAATCTTTTCTTCAGAGGACGCTGGTCGTTGTAGCGATTTCTGCGCTCATGACCTTGGGCGTGTATCTCCTCGTTGCGGCCATCGTGAAGATGGACGATGTCGGCTTGTCTTGGTGCCGACTTCCGAAAACAGCACCATTTGCAGCTTTGCGAGTGCGTCTCGGAGAGGGACTGCTGTGGGTTGCTCCCCGCGTGCTTCGGCTGCTCTCCACGGTCGGAACTCTTGCCATGTTCCTCGTGGGAGGCGGGATCCTCACTCATGGCATTGCTCCGCTCGGGCGTCTGGTCCACGGGGCAGGCCATATCGCTGAGGGACTTCCGGCGCTGGGCGCCTTTTTGGGAGCGCTGACGTCTTCTTTGGCAAGCGGATTCGTGGGGCTCTTTTCAGGCTTGCTCCTTTTGGGAGGACTGCATTTGGGGCAGCGTCTTCGGTCCGCAGGTTAGAGATATTTTTCCGTTGCTCTGTGCCTGTTTCTCTATGCCTGTTTCTCTGTATATAACAAATAACTAACAAATAGAAAGAATCGTGAGTAAACGTTTCCCGCTCGGTGAACGAACCTCGATCTCATCGTCGACGCGCGCTCCGCTGAGGGACCGGCCGAGCGGTGAGCCAGGGGTGACGACCTTCGCCGCCCATGCGCCCGTGCTGAGCACCTCCCCGGCGCCGGCGGGCGAAAGGAGGTAGGCGTGCTCGCCTCCGTTGTCCTCCTGAGCCAGGACAAAGGCTCCGAGGGCCACTCGGTCAGAACTCTCAAACTTTCGGACCACGAGTTGTCGCAAGAGATCAAGATCGGAGCGCAGGGTCGCGACCCGCTCCGCTTGACCCCGCGCCAGGTAGGTCTGTTCGAGTGCCCGGGTGTCTTTGTCGTTTTCCGGACGAGCTTCTTCGTGTGTTGCGCCCTCCACTGTGGCCTTTTGTGCCGCAAGAAGCGTCTCATATTCCCGCGCCAGGCGAGTCGTGAGCTCAGAAAAGAGGGACTGCTTGTCGAGGAGCGAGATCACAGAAAGAGAGGGGTGTGGGCTTAGGCGCTGACGGGCGGGAGGAAGCGTCGCTGCAGTTCGTTCAGTAAAGGTCGCAAGGACGCGAGGTCCAGAGCGGAGATGACGAGGGCGTTTTCCTCCTGTCCCAGGGCCTCGAGTGCGGCAGGGTCGAGCCGGTCAGCCTTGTTGTAGACCCGAAGCTTGGCCACGTGTTCGAGTTCGAGTTCTTCGAGGAGCTTCTGCGTCTCTTTTTTGTGCGTGAGTTCTTCTTCATCGGAAGCATCGACCAGCTCCAGAAGGAGATTGGCGTCGGCCGCTTCCTCAAAAGTAGCCCGAAAAGCCGCAAACAGATCCTTGGGCATGTCGCGGATGAAACCCACGGTGTCGCTCACGATGATCGTATTGCCGAGCGGCAAGGAGAGTCGACGCGAGCGGGTATCCAAGGTGGCGAAGAGCTTGTTTTCCGCCAAAACGCCCGCATTCGTGAGGGCGTTGAGCAGGGTACTCTTGCCGGCGTTGGTGTAACCCACA
>CAYMQT010000220.1:0-7024 GCA_964392575.1 uncultured Polyangiaceae bacterium | reverse complement strand
CAAGGAAGCCAGCTCTAGCGCAGCGAGGCGTTCACCGTCATGGGGCGAGTCACAGGCAGCTGAGAGTGCCTCTAAAGCCTTCCCTGGCGGCAAGGCGCCGCGCGCAGAAATCCGTGCAAGGGCCCGCAGGGCGGAAGCGCGCACGTACCCCGGTTCCTGCCCAACAGGCTGTCGAACAACCTCCATCAGCGACGCAACATCGCTCGCCCCGCCCCGAACCCCCAGCGTCTGTAAAGCGGCCGCCCTGACCCGCGGGTGACTCGCGTGCATCAGGCCCCGAGCCACTTTCTCTCCCTGATCGTAGTAGAGGGCAAGCTGAGCGGCCATCGCGAGATCCGCTGGAGATCCGTCCTCCCGTGCTAGAAGCGCAAGAGAGGGATCCCTTGTGGCAGCCATCCCCACAAGGACCCAATCCCGCTCAACGGACCGAGCGGACTGAAAGAGCTCCGAAAGCTTCTTCTGAACAGAGGCGGAGCTTACGGGAGGTAACCCCCGAAGGCTTTCGAGCAGGAGGGCACGTCTGCCAGACTTTCCCTTCTCGAGCAGGGAGAAAACAACCGCCGCCTGAGCTTCCGTCATACCCTGAGAAAGCCTGCGAAAGGCGCCTTCGGAAACCTCTCGGCGCGGATCCGTGAGGAGCCGGATGAACGAGGCGCCCGCCCTGCCCGACGCCACCCAGAGTTCGGCAGCGGCGGCGCGGACGCTCAGATCGGTCGAATCAAGGTAACGCTCGGCCGTAGCGGTGTAATCCCCGGAAGCTAAGACCAAAAGCCTGAGCACCGAAACGACTTCCGTAGCGTTCCACTTTTGCGTGCGTTGCGCCCGCGCAAGCTCGCCCCCCACTCCCTGCGGAATTTCTGGGACCGAGCTGAGGTAGTGAAGCGAAAGGGCGCGGTGCTCGTCCCCCTCCGTGAGGAGCATTTCGAGAGCCGCGATGCTTGCCCTACGAGAAGTTCTGCCTTTCAAGATGCCCAGCATCTGCGTGACTGACAGACGTCCTTTGTCGTGCAGATTCCAGATCTTTTCCTCTTCCCCTCCCAGCTCGATGAACGAGGAGGCGCAGCGTGAAAGTGCCTCGTAACGCGAAAGCTCGAGACACGTTCCGAGGAGCGCCTTTTTTCCCGCTTTTTGTACGAGTGAAACGACCGAGCTCCCCGGCGGAGTCTCGACCAACAATCGAGTGAGTTCTTGCTCCGCTGCTGCTCCACCGATACGAACCAGAGCCCGCTCAGCGCTACGCTGAGGCTCAGAAAAGGGCTCTGTGCGAGCCAGAGAGATGAGAGGGAGCGTCGCTTCTGGGTCGCGAAGCATGCCGAGCGCATCAGCCGCGGCAGCGACCACCGACGCCGTACCATCGCTCAAGGCCGAAGCGAGCGAAGCACGCGCAGCCGGACCGCCGAGGACCCCTAGAGCAAGGACCACCTGCTCACGAACCGCCGCTTCGGGATCACCCAGATGGGCGGCTAAGGTGACCGCCTGCTCTTCCGTGCCGACCCGCCCCAAGGCCGCCGCAACCTCCTTTCGCACCTTCGGCTCATCATCGCCGAGCCCCTTGAGAAGTTCTCGGCTCGCAGATTCATGGAGGGCGAGCGGCGCACGCCCGAGGGCCTCCGCACTCCTTTCGCGAGCTGCCTTTTCACCGCTGCGCAGGACGCTCCCCAGCGCGACGATGTCGTCCTGTACAAGGCCGATTCTCATCACCTGAATCGCGAGGAGCTGTTCTTCGTGGCCTTGGCCTGTGAGCCATGGTCGAACATAGATTCCCAGATGCGGTATCGAGCAGAAGATCGCCGCTCGCGCTGCCGTCTTCTGAACCGCCGGATCCGAGTCCTTAAGCCCTTGAAGAACGAACGAACGCGCAAACTTGGGGTTCATGGTCGCGGCCTTCCTGAGGGCGGCTTGACGCTGGGCGACCTCGGGCGAACGAAGTCGTCTCTCCACGGACTGAACCTCAGTCGGCCAAATCTGAGCCCGGACGGGATCACTCTGAAGGGCAAGGAGCAATGAGAGGACGAACAGCCACTGACCCCTCACGACCAAGTGAGGACGACGACCGACCGAGCGGGTCGCGCAGCAGGTTCTTAGACGAGCTCTAAACATGTCCGGTCGTCCTCCTCAGCCACCAGTGCAGGGACAAGAAGAGTGTCGCAGAGGTCGCCCAGACCCACGGCGGAAGTAAGGGGGTGCTCTTCTGTCGAGCAGCGATGAACGTGGACGGGGGTTCCGAAAGTTTTGCGATCGTCGCCGCGGTCACGGCGATTCCGGAAGTCGCCTGCGCAATGGCCTTGAGGCGTTCTTCGTCTGGTCTACTGTCGGCCCACGCCTCCCCTCCCGTCTCACAGACAAAAACAGTACGTGAAGGAGGAGCCTCTCCCACCTTCACGCGCGCCGCATATCCACCAGAAACGAGCCCCCGCGCAACGAATCGCCTGGCTCCGTCGGCGGCCGGTCCGATTTCTGACAGCTGTCGCGCATCACTCGTCGAGGTGCCCAGACGCTCAAGTGTCACCGAGAGATTGTCCGCATCGCCCCCCAGCGTTTCCACCCGCAGCACATGATCTCGTCCAGAGATACACTCGTCCTCGGATTTCAACTGAGCGCCTTCAAACCGGGGGTCGCGCATGAGCCAACCTAAAAGCCCCTCCCAAAGATCAGAATACCCACGCCCGCCGATCTTGGCGCCGATTTCACCGAAGCGAAGTTGATGAGTGCTATCGAGGGAAATGGCAATGCTGCGACCGTCACCCACTTCGAAAAGCGAAAGCACCGGCATGGGACCTGGGTCGGTAGCCCCGACGTCCGTGAGTTCCGGGTGCTCCCAGAGGACCAACGCGCCTTCGCGAGCGGGACCAAGGATGTTCGTGCCACTCATCTCTGGCAGACTCTCCCCCATCGCCCTGCGTAAATTGGAAAGGACCGGCGCTGCTCGTCCGACTTCCGTATAGGAAGGAACAAACGGCTTGCGGGAAATGAGGGTTCCCGTCTGGGGCAAAGTCACGGGCAAAACGTCCGCAACGGGTGAACCAGCGTAACCTCCCGAGGAAAACCCGGTCGGGCCTCCGACCAAAATGATACCGCCTCCATCGAGCACGTATTTCTTGATCGCGTGAAAGTGTCTATCGAGTTGATAGCGCGGAGCATCGATGTCTTGAAGAATCACGGCATCGAAACTCTTCAAGTGCTCACTGAATAGTTCATCCACCGGAAAAGGGATCAGAGCCAGTTCTTCACTCCTGGCGTTGACCTGATCCGAGGGCGTGCGCAGGATGAAAAAGGAAACGAGATCGATGCTCTGATCGGACTTGAGAAACATGCGCAAAGCCCGCACATCATACGTCGGCCGGCCCGCGACATGGAGCATTCTGAGCCGGTCCCGCCTCACGCGAACCGGGAAAAATCGCCTGTCATTTTCGGGAACATCATCGTCCCCGTCGCCGAGAAGTTCGACTTCGATGACTCGTCCTCCGGCGCGGTCCAGAGTCACTTCGAGGTCCAGGAAGGCTTTCCCGTTGTCTCCCTTTGTCGTTCCGCGCGCCAGCTCCTGTGGCTCTTGACCTTGCAAGAGCTCCCGCACCACGACCTCTACCTCATTGCAAGACTCCACGGGGACGCAGCCGATTTCCAACTTGAGGGAAAGCGGTTGATGCGCGATGGCGCTTCCGGTGAAGCCAACGCTGCGAATGCTCCGATCATTGAGCGGTGCCGAAGCTAGAGCAACCGTGTGTACGGGGATACCCCCTGATGCGGCACTGACTTCCTTCCGGAAAGCCCCGCCATCGACCGAGGAAGGGCGTGTCAATCGCCCGTCGGAAAGCACGACAATCGAGTTGGGCCTGTCTCCTTCCCCGGCGGCGATTTGACGAAGGGTCGCCAGAAGATCACTTTCGATATGGGGCCCGTCCGGCTCAGCGGAGTCGGGCAGCAAACTCCGGGAAAACCTACGTGCGACGACCCTCGCCTGGTGAAACTGCTGCACAAGCTCGGCCTTGGCACGCTCAGCCACGAGACGACGGGTGGGGCTTTCGGGTGCGCTGGGCAGTTCCAGACGATGGGAGGCATCTTCCAAGATCAAAGAGAGACCAGGCACGCGCTGTCCCTGCTCTGTCAATCTCGCCGGGCGCAGCACTGCTGCCGTCAAAAGCAGGGCACCTATTCCACCGGACAGGAGAATCGATGCTCTCCCAGCTGGCTCTCTCCGCGTTTCGATCAAGAGCAGGATCAACGTACAGACGAAGAGCCCCAGAACCAGCGCTTGGGCACCGAGCGCAAGATCCTCAGAGAACCGCAGTTGAGTAAAAAATCCCAGCACCGGCTTCTCGGGGAGATTTGGAGCAAGCAGTGAACCCAACATTCACTTTCTCCCGTGCCGTCGCCGCATCAAAAAAGGCGCATGCACCTGATCATCTTTGTAGTCCGAACAAAGGACGTACATGGCGATGTTCACCGCAAATCGAATCGCGTGCTCTCTGGCTTCCGCGTTTCCTTCCTCCATCGGACGCCGGAAGCTCTCTCCCACCCGGGAGAGGGCCCCCAAAAGATCGTGGTTCAAAAACAGGACTTGGGCGTCATTTCCTCTCACGATCGCTTCGATGTAATCCGGACCCCGACGACGCCCAAGCGGCTGATCCAAGATGTAGAAGCTCTTGTAAAGGACGTGATCCCGGGGCAGCCGAACAATCCCACTCTCCGGTAGAACACGCGCCATCTCCTTGCGTGCACCCTCCAAGAACGCGCCCGGCGTCTTGGAAAGTCCGCGCTCGTCCACCACGAGAATTCCGCCCATCCGGAGATACGTGCGCAGCTGACGAATGGCGGGGACGGAGAGCGGAGCTTCCGGCTCGTTCCCTGCCCACACCACAAACGGCTCCTTGAGCAAAGAGGAACTCTGAGGGGCCACTGTTTGAGCTGCCAAACGCCCGGGCGCACTCGTACGCCGAGTCAACTCCCATGCCCAGCGCCGCGCTGCCGAGAGTTCCTCCTCGAGATCACGCTTTTCGTCTGGAGAAAGAAGCCGTGCGTGAAACGCACCCTCCTCTCCAAAGGCAAGGAGCTTTCCCGGAAACAGGGACGCGCCCAGCCCCAGGGCAGAGGAGAAAAGAAGGGACCGACGGGACGCCTTCATTTGAGATCGTCCACCTTCCAGACGCCCGCTTCCTGTTTCAACTCCAAAATGAGTCCGCTTTCGAATTCAATGGTGGCCCGATCTCCGTTTACCTCCACAACAGCCGAGTCGAGCTCTCGCAGAGAATCTTCAAGCCGCTCAAACACAGCTCTCCATTTTTCCTTGCCCTCCTGACTCATGAGCGAGAGCGCTTGATCGTAGCTCCTTTCGCTCACAGCCTTCTTGAGCAACCGCGCCGCTTGTTCGACGCTGCTCGGTGTAGGCGGAAGTCCTCCGATGCTCGTGATCCAGAACGTGCCTCCAGAAACTTCAAGCTCGACGACAGTCCCCTCGGCGAGGGCAAGTTCTGCCGTCTGGCGCACGTCCACGGCTTGGCTCACCTGCGCGGCGAACTTGGTGAGAGCGGCCTGATCGCGCACGAGGAGCTCGCTCACTCGCTGACGACTGATTTCCCGTCGCGCCCGCTCATTGAGCAATCCGTACAGCCTATCCACGTCCTTTGCTTCTACCGCTTCGCGGTACTCAGAAAGTGCCACCTCTGGTGCTGGCATCCTCTCTTTCCCGCACGCGGATAGACACGAGAGGAGGAGGGTCACTTCCAGAAATTTCTGGGCTAAACGCCTCTGACCTAAAATCCTCATCGAGGACGCTCCTGTGGCGTCTCTTGCCCTCGGCTTTCCCTGCCTTCGTATCTTCACCCTGTTTCGCACCCTGAACACCCAAAATGGCAAGGCTGACTCCGGGCCGAGTCGTAGCACGGCCGACATGCCAGGAACCACCCGATCCACGCCTTCCCGGGGCCGCGAAATCAAGCTAGATCACCGATGTGGCCCGAAAAGGAGTTGCCCCCGGCCCCGCCCGCCCCTCATCGCTGAAAAGCGAGCGTCTCATGGCAATAGGGGCGACAGCCCTCGTTCTGGGCCTCGTTTTGTCTCTGGGAAAGTCCGGAGAATTCCCAGGATTTGTGAGCAGCGGGGGGTTCGCCGCGCTGTTGCTCGGACTCCACCGTTTCGGCCGCAGCGGCGCAAAGCAGAACGTGAACGCAAGCGAGTAGGCGCTAGATACGTCCTAAGTTTCGCTGCGCAATACTGCGACGGCAACGTTCGGTCCGAGAAGAGGAGTTTTCTGAACCGCAACACCAAACGAACGGCGATCTATCTCCATGACTTTCACGAGCGGCTCTTCTCCCTTGAGTTCGGGCCATAGATTCCGCTTGATGAGTTCTTGTCCGTTGACGACCGGAGACACGGGAGTCCCAAAGGACTTGCCGTCCGCGAGCACGTACACGTACAGGAGCGGCACCTTGTCCCCTTCCTTGGTGCTCCCCATGATGTCCGAGCGCAGGGACATCTCAAGACGATACGCATAGGAGGACCACGACCATCCGGCGACTAAGAACCCCGCTTCGGTTCCTTGTTCTAAGCTGATCGCCGCCGCCGCCACCCACTGAGCGTCGTCGCGATTGTTGACCCCGCGAGCGACGTCCCAGCTGCCAGCAAATTCGAAATAGCCGGGCTTCTTTGCCTGTTTCGCCTCAGGATAGACCTCAAACAAATTCTTTCCTGCCATCTCGTCCTGTTCGAGATTGTTTCGAAGGATGGTGCCGTCCGGAGCGGCGATCAGAAAGAACGTACTCTTGGCCGAATCCAGATCGTTGACGTCTGCACGCACAGCCAGAAGCGCCTCGCGGGTGTCCTCGACACCAGGCCTCTCGGGGTGAGCTTCCTTGAAAAGAGGGGCCAGAAGCTTCGCCCCCTCGGGAAGGCCGCGCCTGACTTCTCCCACGTCTCGACCCACAGCGTCTGTGACAAACTTGATGTGCGCGCGGACCTTTCCGGCGCTGACTTTTCCAGAATCTTCACAACCCGTACTTGCTCCAAGACAGAAGAGCGCGAGCAAAAA
>CAYMQT010000219.1:0-7163 GCA_964392575.1 uncultured Polyangiaceae bacterium | reverse complement strand
CTCTTTCTTTCGACCTGATCACGAAAGCGAGCAGCCTGATCATCCGGATCGTTGAGTTCACTGAAGGCGTCACAGATCTCGCGAGAGTCCACGTACAATTCAAAGCGGTCGACAAGGGTCGGATCCGAATCCTTGCGACGAGCCAGCGGTGAAATCTCCGCCGGATGATCGATGATGAACACAGGCACGCTCTTTTCCCCGTCGGTGGAGCGAAAATCCTCGCCTAAAAAGGGCTCAGCCAGGTACTCATAGGCGACAAAGAGCTTGTCGCCTTCTTTTTCACACACGCCGAGGGCGCGGCGAAGATTGCCCCAATCTATCTTGCGTGAGCGTTCACTCGTCATCGCCCATTCCTTGACCAAAGCGTCGCCCTCGGCGCGCTCGGCGTCACTCAGACCTTCGCGGACGCAAATTCTATCGTAGCTCTCAGGCACCGCCTCAGGAAGGCCAGCGACGACGAGAGCGCGCCTCACCGCCTCCTTCATGGGCACGCGGGCAAACGGCTCGTCGAGCGTAAAGGTGCGACCCGCCTTCCAGCTTTCGAAGAGATCTCCTTGATGACGGGCTTGCATGCCTCGCGCGAGGACCTGATCCACGGAGCGCATGAGTTCTTCCGTCATGTCCATGAGCGTTTCGTACGATGCATACGCCCAGTAAAGTTCAATCATGGTGAACTCTGGATTGTGACGGGTGCTGATCCCCTCGTTCCTATAGGAACGACCGATCTCATAGACGCGCTCCATCCCTCCCACGAGCAAGCGCTTCAGATAGAGTTCCGGAGCGATTCTCAAGAACAACTCCATATCCAGGGCGTTGTGGTGAGTTTTGAAGGGACGTGCCGCAGCGCCGCCGATGAGCGGATGCAAAGAAGGAGTCTCTACTTCGATGAAAGAGCGCGCGTCCAAGTAGGAGCGGATCCCCGAGAGGACCAAAGAACGTGCACCGATGACCTGCGTCACCTCCGGATTGCTGATCATGTCCGCGTAACGACGGCGGTACCTTACATCGACATCCGTGAGCCCGTGCCATTTGTCTGCCGGCGGACGAAAGGCCTTGGTGAGCAGACGAAGACGGGTCACTTGCAGGCTCAACTCCCCCGTCTTGGTGACAAGGGCCGTACCTACTGCCTCGATGTGATCCGCAACGTCCAAGTCCTTGAGTTGCTCGAAAGCATCACCAAGAACATCCTTCTTGGCGAAAAGTTGAAGTTCCCCGCTCTGATCGCGAAGCTTCAGAAAGCTGGCCTTGCCGAAGCCGCGCCGGGCAACCATCCGCCCAAACACAGTGAACTCCTCGCTGCCAGCCTGGCTCTGCACCTGATCCGCGTCGTAGGTGCCGTCCGCCTGCTGACAGGCCCGAAAGCGATCACGCAGGACCCCGACGAAAACACGCGCGGCCCGGCTCACCTGATTCTCGAAGGGATTTTCTCCCCTCTCGCGCACGCGCTCCGCCTTCTCTCGACGGGCCTGAATCAGCCCGTCTTCTCCTGCTTCCCCGACGGGATCCTTCGAATTGTTCAACGACTTACTCCTTACATCGACCTGTAAAAACTAGTGCGTGATCGCGCCTGCCTGTAGAGGGCGATCCTTGTCGGCGTTCTTCATCAGATAAGCCTCGATGAAATCGTCAATGTCGCCGTCCAAGACTTCCTGCACGTCTCCGCGCTCGTGTTCCGTCCGTAGATCTTTCACCATCTGGTACGGTTGAAGCACGTAGGACCGGATCTGACTGCCCCACCCGATTTCGCCCTTCTCTGACTCGTAGGCGGCTTGTGCCTCCGTCCGCTTGCGCTCCTCGATCTCGTAGAGCTTGGCCTTGAGCATCTTCAGGGCCATCTGCCGGTTCTGCAACTGACTCCGCTCCGCGCGACAGACGACGTTGAGGCCTGATGGAATGTGCTTCATGCGCACAGCCGTCTCCACCTTGTTCACGTTTTGCCCGCCTTTTCCTCCGGCGCGCATGGTGCTGATCTCGAGATCTCCTTCGTTGATCTCGATTTCGATTTCTTCATCGACGTCCGGGGTCACCTCCACGGCCGTAAAACTCGTGTGGCGGCGGGCGTTTGAGTCAAAGGGACTGATCCGAACAAGGCGATGCACACCCATTTCGGCCCGTAAGAAGCCGTAAGCGTTGAGACCGTTGACGATGACCGAGGCGCCGGCAATCCCTGCTTCGTCGCCGGGCTCATAGTCGATGACCTCCGTCTTGAACCCTCTTCGCTCCGCCCAGCGCAGGTACATGCGGAAAAGCATCTCGCCCCAATCCTTGGCCTCCGTACCTCCGCTACCGGGATGAATGCTCACGATGGCGTTTGCATGATCCATGGGGCCGCTCAGCATGCGCTGAAGCTCGAATCGCTTCACCCGCTCTGTCAGCTCGGGGATCTGACTCTCGACGTCCGCTACGACGCTTGAATCACCTTCCGCCAAGCCAAGATCCAAAAATTCGAGAGCGTCATCGACCGCGCCCGAAAGGCTCTCGATGAGTTCTACTTTGTCTTGTGCCATGGCACGTTGACGCATCTGCGCCTGAGCTTTCTCCTGATTGTCCCAGAATCCGGGCTCCATGGAGAGTTGATCCAGCTCCTCGACCTCTCGCTTCAGACGAGGGACGTCAAAGAGACCCCCTTAGCGCTTCCACACGCCTTTGGAGGATCTTGAGTTTCTCTTTTAGTTCAGCGCTCATCGGCGTGGGCCATTTAGCCCCCTAGACGGCTCGATGCAAAGGACAGGCTTTGCCGCGGCCCTGAGAGCCACTTATGGTGCCCGGCCTACGCGCGAACCGGCTCCCGACGCCTGCTCAATGGGTTTGCACTACCGCGAGCACGCGCAGCGAACGCGCGCCACCGGGCATACGCCAATCGATCTCCTGACCCACGCGGAGGCCAAGCAGCGCGCAGCCAAGCGGCGCGAGCACCGACACGCGGCTGGCTTCTGCGTCGGCGTAGTCTGGATAAACGAGCTGGATGCGACGACGGCGACCAGACAGAGTGTCCTCATATTCGAGTTCGCTCTCCATGACGACGACATCGTCTGGAACTTCGTGGCGCGGGACGACGCGGGCCCGATCGAGCTCAGTCTCGAGGAGTTCTGCCGTCTCCGAGCCGTTCGCCTCGACGAGGCGCAGCAGGCGCTCACGGTCTTCGAGAGCGACGATGATTTGGGGTGTAGTAGACATGATCTGACCTTTCGGTTGGTTCGTGAAAGAGCCGAGGCCGAGTCGAAAAAAGCTTCGCCCGGTCTCGTGCCGGGCGGGCGAGGAGCCTTACCCGGAAAGCCCGCTGCGCTCGCCCAGTACGAAGACGCGCAGGCGCACGGGCGCAAGCGCGAAATCCGAGAGGGGCAGCAGACACAGGCTCATCACTTTCAAACCTGACACGCACCCGAGCGGGGTGCAAGCACTCTTTTACCCAACCCTTTACCCCCAACAATGATTACCCCAACAATGAGCGAAACGATCCGCTTTGACTAAATGCCGCAAGCACGCATTCTCCATGCATGACCGCTCCGTTCACGGAAGATCCCCTTCTGACCGCCCCCCTCGTGCAGCTTGCGGACGACCTCTGGGCGGCGACGACGCTTCTGTCCTTCCCGGGCGGTGTGCGCTTGCCGACACGCATGACCGTGGTGCGAAAGGCCGGGCAGCTCCTGCTCTATTCTCCTATCGCCCTCAGTGCTCAGCTAGAGCACGACCTGTGTCAGTTGGGTGAGGTCGCTGTCATCGTCGCGCCCAATCGCTTTCACCACATGTTCTTGCGCGGAACAGCGGAGCGCTTTCCAGACGCCAAGATCTACGGCGTACCGGGCCTCGTCGAAAAGCGGAAGGACGTGACCTTCAGCGGCGTCCTGACGGGGGCTCTTCACGAAATGCCCTCGGGTTTTCGGGACGTCCTTTCGCCGTTCGCTCTGCGCGGCACACCGATTCTGAACGAGGTGGCCTTCTACCACCACCCCTCAGCCAGTCTGATCACCGCCGATTTGGTCTTCAACGTGCGCGAGCCCGCGACCTTCGCAACCAAGCTGGCGCTGAGCATGATGGGGACCCGGGGCCGCCTCGCTCAAAGCCGCTTCTTTCACTTGTACACGCGGGACAAGGCCGCCATGCGCAGTAGTTTGAAGGAGGTCTTGGCGCTCCCCTTGCGGCGAGTAGTCATGGGTCACGGCGACGTGTTCGAACACGAGAGCGCCGCAGAGATTCTCCATCAGGCGCTGTGGATGATGCGCGGCCACTAAAGCACCGGCTCAGAGGGACAGGTCGATTTCTAGGAGTCACGGCCACCTGTCAGTGCGTGAATGTCAGCCATGTCCTGTGGTCGCCCTGCTGCGCGTTTGAGCATGAGCAAGTCGTCGAGCCCCACGACGTTCAAGCAAACGTCGCCTGAACTCAGCTGAAGACGGCGAGGCCAGGCTTGCTCGAAGTCCAAGCCGCCAGCACTGCACAGTAGGTCGACGCGCAGTGGGGGTGTACCGAACCAGACGATGTCGGTTTCTTTTGCTGAACGTAGCGAGTCGACGATGGCTGGCGGTGTTCCAAACGCTGCTAATGCCAAACAGGCGCGCTCGCGCATTTCTGGTAGTAATGGCTCAAGCAGTACGTCGAGATCCTTGGTTGCGCGGGGACGCCCGTGCGCACCAACCGCGTATCCTCCGATCACGAGGACACGGACGTCAAAGCGATCGAACGCCGCCAGTAGATCCACGAAGTCTTGTGGAAGATTCATTGAATCCATATCCCTGAACAGACAGCTCCCATACGAGTTCGAGCCTTTCCGAAGGGCTCAAGCGCAACCACCAAGCCGCGTCCACCTTCTCCATCTGATCGAAAGTGCTAACGCCGCCTTCCCAGGTCACTCGCTGGCGGGCACGCTCCGCCTCTGACTCCGTATGACCTGCCATGAGAACACTTTAGCGCGCGCAGTCAATCAGGGATAGGGCTTCCGACAGAGGCTCAATCAAACTCGGTGAGTCGAATGTTGAAATCGACGATTCGCTCAGCAGAGTCGATTCGCAGCAGAGAAGACGGCGCGGGGAGCGGCCCTGCTGCACGCGCAGAGTCTGCGCCTCAAGCTTTCGGGGCAAGTCCCGGACGCACAGAAGGAGCAGCACCCGAAATTGCTTCTCGCGTGAGGTGCGCCAACTTTCGCATCAAAATCGTGAAAATATACTCATATTGATCATATTTTCACGATTATATCGATAAAACAGTGAAACTAGATAGGCTTCGGCATGGCCAAGGTTTCTGCGGTCTTCAAAAAGATTCACGCGCTCAGGCAGCGATATTACCAAGTCGCTACCGGCAAGGAGGCGCTGATCGCGTTGATCGGCGAAGCCGAAATCTCCGAGCAGGTTTACAACTCCAATGCCATCGAGAACAGCACCCTGACACTGGAAGAAACAGAGAAGATACTCCTCCAGATCGATCTCGACAGGTTCATTTCAGAACGAGAAATTTTCGAGGCAAAAGACCTCGCGCGCGTGGTGTCCTACATCGACAAGAAAGCCAGGGAACAGGAACTCACGCTGGAGGTCATGCGGGCACTGCATAAAATGCTCATTGCCAATATCCGGGATGACATCGCGGGAAGATTCAGGACCAGCGGCGAGCATGTGCGGGTAGGCAGCCATATCGCGCCAGCGCCGGAAGAGGTCGTCGAGAGGCTGGAGCAGATGATGGCGACATACCATGCCAGTCATCATGAAAGCATCATCAAGCGCGTCGCCCGATTGCACCTGATCTTTGAACATACGCACCCGTTTGTAGACGGCAACGGCCGCATCGGGCGCGTTCTCAATAATTACGTACTGATAAGGGAAGGATTCGTTCCGATCAATATCAAATTCATTGATCGAGCAAGGTACTACGACGCATTTGCCGAGTTTGATAGAAACGGCAGGACAGCCATCATGGAAGACATCGTTGGCAAATCGCTAACGAACAGTTACCACAAGCGTCTGGCCTACCTGGAAGGCAAAACCATCATGCCCCTGGTTGACTTTGCGAAGTCTCAAAAACTGTCGCATTCCAATCTGATCAATAAGGCCAACCGGCAGACCATCGAAGCTTTTCTGGAGAAAGGCGTGTGGAAAATAGGCGTATGAACGGGTGGCGGACGGCGGAGTTCTTGGTGGTGCCTAACCCTACGAACCAAGCGAGTGAATCCGCTCCCTCGTTCCCTTGAACGACTCGAAAAGGGCGTTGTGAGCGCGCCAGCCTAGCGTGTCATCCCGGTGCGGGTAGCTCCGAACATGTTCAAAAAGCCGCGGGATGAGGTGATCCGCTTCCGTGGCGAGAGCTTCAATCAGATCGGCGTAACACCCTTCGATGACTGCGGGCGGCATCAGCGAGTTCCTCCTGCACTCCCCGCACGGCATCGGCCAGGTCGCCGCGCGCACACCCTCAAACAGCCCGCGCTGTCGCTCGGTGGCTTTAGTGTCTGCTGGTGGCATCTCACCTCACTCCAGATGCCCTTCCAGCGGTTCAATCGAAAGGCCCAAGGCGCGCAGGGTTTCGCGGCCGCGAAACCAGCCGTCTGTCAGCAAGTACAGACTGACGAGCGCCTGCTCGGCGCGCAGAACAAGCGCCTCGTGCTCGTCGGGAAGCAGTTCTGGATTTTCCGTCGCCCTTTCGGCCTGCCACCACTTGAGCACCAGATCCACGGCAGTCTGCGCGACCTTCTTCTGAGCCTCCTTCTGCGTGGTCCTGTGACGCTCTAGGGTGGTTTCTTGATCCCCGTACACCAACCGATCCAAACGAAAGGCCAATCGCACCTCGGCAAGGGAATCTCGACCACCCCGCGTCGTGGTTTCACCGGGGTAGATCCCCGTGGCGTCCGCAAGGGAGGTCGTCTGATCGAAGCCATAGACCCCGCGCAGGCGCAATTCGGGCACGAGTCCTGAGCGGCGAGACCGTTTGACGAGGCGAGCCATTCTCGCCTGCTCATTTTGAAAACCTTGCGCTGTCTCCACGTGCAGCATGACCTCTCGCACCAAGTGAAGGAGGCTCGAACGTGGGCGCCGTTTGCCTCCCGCCGAAGAGGAGGCGGGTGGAGATTTTTCTGACGGACCTTCCTTATCCTCCTCGACGGACGTTCTCAAGGAGTCAGCCCTCCGTGAGGGCTCAGAAGACGGAGCGGGCAGCATCCTCGGAAAAAGTGCTGCCCGCTC
>CAYMQT010000218.1:0-7228 GCA_964392575.1 uncultured Polyangiaceae bacterium | reverse complement strand
GACGGGAGGACCTAGAGGCGGCCCCCTGTCCTCCGTCTTCGAAACTGTGCTCGGCGCTCCCTCTGACGTCTCGGCCGGGCCTCTGTCACAAGCAGACGTACCCACGAACAGAAGAAGCACCAGCGAAACGCCTGGGCGGCGGTCCCTTCGTCGCCACAGCTCTCGTTTCGGCCTCGTCCCTCGGTACAGCCGAAAAAAAGGACTCATGTCTTGGTCTCGACGTCTTTTGCGCCCTTCAGCGGCAGATCCCTCAGTCCGAGTTCTTTCATCTTGAGCTGAAGGCCCTTGCGAGAAAGCTTCAAAACCCGAGCCGTATGAGTCACATTGCCGCCCATTTGTTCCAGAGCCCGAAAGATCAGCTGCCTTTCCAGCTGACTCATGGCGGCGCGCACCTGCTCCTTGAGTCCAACTTCTTCCGACTTCTCGCCGCTGACTCCAGAGCTTCCCCGCGCCTGCACGATCTCCGCCGGCAGATGTTCCGTGAAAACGCGATCCCCGTCCGCGAAAAGTACGGCGCGCTCGAGCACATTCTCCAGCTCACGCACGTTTCCAGGCCAAGGATAAGACGTCAAAACCGTCATCGCTTCCGCACTCACACCGACCAGCGCTTTTCCGAGCCGCTGGTTGTACTTGCGGATAAAGTGATCCACCAAAAGCGGGATGTCACCGACGCGCTCTCTCAGCGCGGGAAGCCGAACACCCACTACATTCAGCCGGTAGTAGAGGTCTTCTCGAAACCGTTCTTCCTCAATTTGCTTTCGCAGATCCGTGTTCGTCGCCGCAACGAGCCTCACATCTACCTTGAGCGTTCGGACACCGCCGACCCTCTCGAACTCGCCTTCTTGTAAGGCACGAAGGAGCTTCACCTGCGTCTCCATCGGGATCGAGCCGATCTCATCGAGAAACAGTGTGCCTCCAGACGCGAGTTCGAAGCGCCCGGGCTTTGAAGCCACGGCACCGGTGAAGGCTCCCCGCTCATGCCCAAAGAATTCACTCTCGATCAGGTCTCGGGGAATGGCCGCGCAGTTGACCTTGATGAAAGGTCGGTCTCGTCGTGAAGAAGACTCGTGAAGCGCGCGCGCGACGAGTTCTTTTCCGGTCCCGCTCTCACCGGTGACCAGGACCGTAGTCGGAGAATCCGCCACGCGATCGATCACGGAATACATCTCAGAGATAGCCGGACTCTGACCGATGATGCCAAACCGCGAGTCTGCCGAGGAAGCAGCCGGGGAGGCGTCCTTGGCGGACAAGTCTTGAGTCTTGAGAGCCTTGCGAACGATGGTCCGAAGCTCCGTCTGATCGAAAGGCTTGGTGATGTAGTCAAACGCACCCGTCTTCAGAGCCTCCACGGCGTTGTCGACCGTGCCGTGTGCCGTGATCATCACCACAGGCAGGCTGGGATTGTCGGACAGGGCGTGCCTGAGCAGTTCCATTCCATCCATGATCGGCATGCGCAAATCACAAATCAGTAGGTCGACGTGGTTTTCATGCAAGTAAGTCAGCGCCTCTTGCCCGTTCGCGACGAGCTGCACGTCGTGGCCCTCGCGCGCGAGCTGCGCGCCGAGCACGCGCCGCAAGTTGGGTTCATCGTCTGCGACCAGGATCTGCTTTTTGTCACCAATCATGAGTCAGTGGGGCGGTCTGTAGCACGGCTCCGCGCGAGGCCCGCATCAGCGGGGAAATTTTCAGGAATTCTCTACTGACAGCGAGCGCTCTCTTCCGCCGCCCCGCCCCCAGCACAATAAAACACGAAGGCCTGTCGAGTGCCGGGAGAACCGACCGCGAGCGCATCCCGACCGATCTGAGGCACCCGGGCGAGACTGCTGCCGAGTTCATCGCCGCTCTTGGCCCGCGAAACGATGAGAGTCCTGTAAAACTGGCCGCTCGACTCAAAAGCGAGAACCGCACCCGCCTTCGACTCTCCTCGCACGCTCATCTGTGGGGCGCCCACAAACACTTCTCCTGCTCCATCCCCGTCTACGTCTGCAACGGCAAGCGCTCCGGGAAATCCGGACGCGCCGCAGCCGCTGGCGTCGTCGGTCTCTTCGCAGTTGAAGCGGCTCAGTTCAGCGGCGCTGAAGTAGTCCGCGTTCTCACAGTCCTCTGGATCGGCCGGCGCTTGGGCCAAAAGCTCGGCTCCAGAAAACGCCACCACGGAAGCGCCGAGAGACGCGACCAAATCTGCAACGCCGTCGCCGTCGATGTCTCCTGAGGTCATCAAACCTCCAAGATCTCCCTCGATCCCCAAACAACCCAAAAGCGAGCCCACAGCACCCATGCGCTGATAGATCCAAATCTGTCCGCTGCTTTTGGCAGACACGGCGAGCAGATCGTCCACACCGCCGGACAGCACCGCCACCGCGGTCCCAAAGTCATCACCCGCCGCTGTCGGTGTATCGAGATCGATCGGGTCGGAGCTCTGGGGCTCATAGAACCAGGCTCGGGCCTGATCCGCTGTTGCACTGAGTAAAGCCTGCTGCTGTCCTGCTCCAAGAGCGAGTCGAACCCCTGGGTCGGAGCCTTCGGCGGAAAAGAGCCTGTCGCGCACGTCGTCGGGAACCGGCATGACGAACTGAGTCCCGCTCTGACAGCGCACGAACAGTCCGGTACGACCTGCTCGTCGGGCCACTCCCGTCACGAAACAAAGAGCGGTGTTTCCTGAGGGGGCAAACCCTTCATCGATTCCGACAGGGGTCAGCGTCGCCTTGCAGCGGTCTTCTCCCTCTGCGGCAGGACAATGCGACTCATCCACAGGGCCCTTTTCTGGATTTTCAGCGAACCCCAAGTCATACACGAGGCCTCCACCCGAATACTCGGCGCCGCCGACGTACATTTCGACCGTAGTCTCGGAGGCCGCGACCGCAAGGCTGACCCCATACTTTCCCTCGTAGTTTCCGGGCGGGGAAACACGCACGACCGGGGTATTCTTCTTCAGCTTCGTAAACCGCCCCCAGCTACACCCGGCGACCCAGACGCTACAAAGAATGAGCCCCAAGACCGCGACTCGCTTGCTTTGCGTCATTTGCTTGCCTCCGTTTTCAGGGCTGCTTCGCCTTCAGAAGGCGCACGACGGATGTTCTTGAACTCCCGGACCTTGCCCTTTTGTAAGACGGGATCCGGATACGGATCTCGGATGAAGTTGTAAGTAGAAAACGCAGCCAAGATACCGCCCACCGCAAACCCTGTGTCGGCTCCGACCGAATACCAAATGCCCTGATTGATGCGCGGGTCCTTGTTGTGCAGGTAGCCGGCGTCGCTGTCCGCGCTGAGTTCCTTGTTCAGACGGTTGGATTCGACACCGAAATAGACGCCAGCGCCGATGAAGGCCGCGCTGAGGATGGCTTGAGTCCAGGCTGCCGTGCGGGGAAACTTCTCCACCATCTGCGCTCGCATCGGCAAGATTTGCCCCGCGGGTACGACCACCGTCTTGCGCAAGTCCTTGTACCCGCGTGAGCTGATGAGAAGATCATGCTTTCCGGCGGGAAGTTCTGTTTCGAGAGCAGACTCCCCTTCTCTCCAGACGCCGACAGGGCGCTGATCCACGGACAGAGTCACCTCCTTCACGTTCGCATCGAGCCGCAGAACGCCAAAGCCGACCCTCTTCAGCACGACTTCCAACTCCTTTTTATCGCTGGTCTCGATCACGACCTCGAGACGCACAGGCTCGTAGCCGGGTGCCTCGATGAGCACGACGTGCTCTCCGGGAGCTACGAGCGCTCCGTGCGGCGCCTCTCCCCACACGACCGACTTCTTCCCGTCGTCGTCGAGGTAAAGCAGCGCTCCCTTGACGTTGGACTCCACTTGCAAAAAGCCCATGAACTCACCCTGAGAGAGATTGGCCCTGAAGTGATGGACGTGGCCCTCTGAGACATCGAGGTCGGTGCCGGCCGGGTTGTAGTCCTGAAACTTTTCGATTTCGATGCGATACCTGCCGAGATCCAGCGATAAGTTCAGAGGAGCGGGCTTGGTCACGACCAGCTCCCACCCGGGATTTTTGGCTGAATTCTTGAAGGGAGGAGCCTTTTCGTCGGTCCGTCGATACACCGACACCGGGGCTCCCGAAGGCTCGGTTTCGATGACGACCAGGGACTTCATGCCTCCTTGATTCGCATCGGAAAGGTCGACCTTGTCCGTAGATGGTTGATCTTTGCCCGTCCCGTCAGCATCGGCCTGCTTCGCTTCAAGGACGACCGCTTCGATGGTGGCGATGCGCTCCTTCACCTGGGGAGCGTCCGGTGCGCTTGGATCCCGAGCCAAGTAGGTGCGAAAGGCCTGAAGTGCTGAATCCGCCTTCCCCACTTTCTGATAACAAACGCCTGCGTTGAAGAGAAACGCCGAGTAAGGATGGCTCTGATACCCGGCTTCAAATGCAGCCGCCGCCTCCTCATACTTCCCGGCCAGAAAGAGTCCCTGACCCTTGTCCATGTCTGCGCGGATGACCTCGAGACCCGCGTCAGAATCCGCAGCCGAAACGCCAGACGTCAGACTCAAAAGGACGAGAAAGAGGCAAGCACACAAAGGTGTCAGCCAGCTTCGCTGGCTGAGCGGGCCCCCCGTGCCGGGAAGGGATGATCTCATAGTCTTATGGAAGAGAATCAACGCCCAAGGGCAGTCGGACAAGCCCCAAAACCTGAAATTTCAATCTTGCAGAGGTTTCTCGGTCGAAGGCTATGCTATTTGCCCCCTCGGAGCCGGACAAAGGTGCCGCTCGATAGGGTCTTCCGTCCATGCCGCAAGCGCCGCAAACCGCATTTTATTCCCTGGCCCTCGGGTTCAGCCTTTTTTTTCTTTCAAGCTCTGCGCTTTGTCAGCCTGTGCTTGCTCAACAAGAGGTGAAACCCTACGTCGAGTGCAAGGGGGAGCCGTCGGAAAGCGATGTCAGCGCTGCCAAGGGCGCCTACCAGGCCGGCCAAGTCTCTTTTCAAGAATCCGACTATGAGCGTTCTCTTCTTTACTGGGAGGATGCGTTTCGACGGGACTGCACGGCGATCAAACTGCTCTTGAATCTCGCCCGAGCCT
The DNA here is from genome assembly GCA_964392575.1 of uncultured Polyangiaceae bacterium. Classification (GTDB taxonomy): domain Bacteria; phylum Myxococcota_A; class Polyangia; order Polyangiales; family Polyangiaceae; genus NIC37A-2. Next base: position 2,209 of record CAYMQT010000218.1, on the reverse strand, counting down.
ACGAACTTTCCGGGGATCGCCCGCGGGCGGTCAACGCCCTTCAGACCTATCTCGATCGCAACCCCGACGCCCCCGACAAAGACAGCGTAGAGAAGCGCATTTCAAAACTGAACGAACAGATCGCAAAAGACGGAACCGCTCCCCCGCCTCCCGTCGAAAGCAAAGAGGACACGGCAGCGACTGATTCACCGGCCAAGGAGGCGACCGCTCCCGACGAACCCAAGGCAAAGAAACCCTTGTGGCCCCTTTTCTTGACCGGTGGCGGTGTGGTGGTCGCACTGGTCGGTCACGCCCTGTACCAACAAGGCGATCTCTTACGCTCGGACGAAGCAGATGCGCGTGGCTGCGATCTAGATACCAACGAGTGCCCGTCGAGCGCTGACACCGAAGCCGTCAACGAAGCAGGCAAAGCGGAACGGACCGCAGGAGTTCCGGTGGCCGTCACCGGGCACCTCCTGGCAGCAGCCGGAGGCGTACTTTGGTATTTGACCTGGACCAAAGATCCCAAAGCCACCGCACACCGAAAAACTGTCGTTCACCCGGTGGTCGCCCCGGGTTACGGAGGCCTGACCCTCAGCGGGACGTTCTAGGGTGATCGATACAGCGCACTCCTTCAAAAACGAGAAGCACATCTGTCCACCGCATCTCCTCGCCGGCGCTGCCGGCGCCCGTCGGGTAAGTCAAGCGACGATCAGAACTCGAAGAACATTCCGCCACGTAGGTCACAGCTTGAGCGGTCTTCGTCAAGAGTGCTTGAAGCGGAACTGTATTTGAACTCTGCGTGGTTATCAAAGCGACAGGCGGACTCCAGGACAGCAGTTGGGCAAGCGTTGTCAGTCGACCACCAGTCCCTATTCCAAACGATGTCATCGCCGATGTCTCGGCATGCATCGTGCGCCTTGGTTTCGTCGAAAAGCTTAGTACCTGCGGGTCGGTAATAAAGATCACAAAAGCCCCAAACAAGGTCAACAGTGCAGGTTCCTAAGATCTCGACATCAGGGGGCAAGACCTCCTCCATGGGGTTCCGACCGCCCGTGGCGTCGGCCGGGCCATCCCCGTCTTGAGAAGCATTTTCAGCACACGCTGAAAGCATCCCCAAGGACAGAAGGAAGGATCCGAGTAGCTGACGATTCATCGGCGCTGTCATTGTACAAATCCTCCGTTGTCGACGTCCTACTGACCAGCACCGCCGCCCATCGGGCTGTAGGGACAGGGAATCACTTCCCAATCGTCGCACGCGGGCTCGCACCCTACCTCGGTCGTCACGACTTCTCGCTCGTAGTGCCGCTCCAGGTAGTAGACGAGCTCTCCAGTCTCCTCGTCGTAAATATGGATCTCTCCTTGACTGGTATCGTCCAAAATCGACATTCGATAAAGGCCGCAGCCCGTCCAGTGCCCTTCGTTCCCTACAAAGTTGCTGTACTCTTGACCGCAGTCCCCCTCGCCGGGAGTGCGTGAACAGACTGCCGTGGCACAGAACGCTTCGACATCCGGATTGCACTCGACAACTCCACCCATACTGTGCCCGCCACCGGAAGCATTCATCGAACCACCGCTATTTCCCATGGGGTCATTGCGAGCAGCTAGTTCGCTCTCGACGGAGCACCCGGATGCCCATGCGACGAACGCAGCTGCCGCAGCCGCTCTTAACTTTGTTCGCATAGGCTGAAGCCTAGCACGCGATAGCGCCCTCGCTGGCGCGGTCGCTACGTCGATGAAATGAGATGCTTTCATTGGATGAACCCTCCGTTGTCGAGAATGAACTCTCTTCAAAACACGAGAAATGATCCCCCACTATGGCCGCAAATCGTTTGCCTATCGGAAACTGAAACCCCGTGCCCGAGGTATTCGAATGCTATGCTGTTTTGGAAACGACACGCGGACTCTATGTCTTCAGCAGGACATCCGTCACCCGCAGACCAATCCTCTTTGTTTCCAATCACATCTTCCTCTATGTTAAGACATTGCTCACGTGCTGCCGTCTCAGTGAGACCTGAGCCTTCGCTGTAATAGTAGAGTTCACAGGTGTGCTGGTGCACTGTGCAACTGCCCAAGATTTCGGCATCGGGGGGTAATGCTTCGTCCACGGGGTTCCGGCCGCCCGTTGCGTCGGCCGGGCCATCACCGTCTTGAGAAGCATCTTCGGCACACGCAGAAAGCATCCCCAAGAACAGAAGAACGGAGCCGAGCAGGCAAAGATTCATTGGCT
>CAYMQT010000217.1:0-7270 GCA_964392575.1 uncultured Polyangiaceae bacterium | reverse complement strand
TGGGCAGGTCACTCACGGTCGCCGAGAGCCTGCTCGCCATCGGGGGGACGCTGCTCTTGGCGATGCTCTCGAAACGCTACATCGAGGATCCGGTGCGGTATGCACGGGCGCTCGTGCAGCGTCCTGCGAAGCGGACGTTCGCGCTCGTGGCTGCTGGCATGGGAGCCATCGCGGCCGTGACCTACGGCGCTTGGTACCACTACGACACGACGACGAGGTTCCGCTCACCGATCGCCGAGCGCGCCAAGCGCGAGGTGGTCCCGTGTTTCGGTGCAGACGCCGAGGTCGCGAGCCCTGGAGCGTGCGAGCGTGTTCCGTTCGAAGACGAGGTGATCCCCGATCCTGCTGCCGCCAAGCGTGACTCGGTGAAGACGTGCATGACCGACAACGAGTCAGCGGACCTCAAGGTCTGCGAGTTCGGAGACGTCGATGGTGCGTTCGTGGTGGGGCTCGTCGGTGATTCGCACGCGGCGCACTGGCTGCCCGCTCTCCAGCTCCTCGCCATCGAACACGAGATTCGGATCTTGACGTTCTTGAAGGGCTCGTGTCCGCTCTCCGAGGCCGAGCGAGCAAGCGATTCGCTCCTGCGCGAGACCTGCGAGGAGTGGAAAGAGGCCGTCGAAGAAGAGCTCGATGAGCGCAAAGAGATCGACGCCTTGTTCGTGTCCGCTTCGTCGAGGAACGGCTTCGTGACGCAGCCCGGCGAGGATCCCGAGCAGGTGGCCGTGCGCGGCTACGTCGAGGCGTGGGAGGAGCTCCCGGAGAACATCGAGAAGGTCGTCGTGCTGCGCGACATCCCACGCCCGCGTGGAGACGTCACGCTCTGCCTCGAGCGTCTCGAGGACGACGAGCAGCTCGACGATGCTTGCGCCCTGCCACGTGACGAGTCGCTGCTCGAGGACCCTGCCGCGGTGGCTGCGACGCGCACGCCGCGCGCGGTCCTGCTCGACTTCAGCGATGTCTTCTGCGACGACGAGAACTGCCGTCCCGTCGTGGGTAACGCGCTGGTGTATCGGGATGGCCATCACATGACGGCCACGTTCGCTCGCACCATGGCCCCGCTCGTCGAACGTGAACTCGATCGGAAGTGGCCGGGCTTCGAGCGGCCATGAGCTCGAAGCGAAGTTCCGCGCTTCCGGCGGCCGCTGGTACGTTGCAGGAGGTCTGCGAGTTCTTCTTCGAGCAAGAGCGTCGCCTCGAGCTCGTCGACACCACGCCGCGCGGTCTGCCTCTCTGGGCGGCGATGCGCGTGAAGGCCAGTCAGCTCCTCGCCGCGCGGCTCGGCATTGGGCAAGCGCCTCACCTCGTGCCGTCCGGTGCATCGAGGCTCGCCAGGCTCGGCTCGCGTCTGCGGCACTTCGTGGATCACGACCCGTTCGCCGTCCCCGACCATTGCGACGTAGTTCTGCTCGAGCACACTCGTACGGCGGCGCGCGAGTCGGCCCGAGTGGACGTCCATTCGGTCGACTGGGAGCAGCGATTTCTACGGAGCGGCATCAGCTATCGTTTGCTCTCCGCGCCTTACGCGCCTGGGTTCGACAAGGAATTCGTGCCTCCGCGCTACTCGACCGAGCGCATCCTCGCGCTCGGATGGTTCGAGCCGCTCGCGCGTGGGGATTTTCTACCCGCCAGCGTGCTGTCCAAGATGCGCGAGCTCGATCGCGCCGCGGTCGCTCGCTTCGGTGTGGGGTTTGCGGCTCCTGCGCTGGCTTTCAGACGTTACCAGGCGCTTTCCGGGCGGACGGCGCTCTACACCGAGCTCCTCGAACGGTGGAGTCCGCGGCAGGTCTATCTGGTGGAGGGGTACGGTCTCAATGTCTCGCTCATCGCCGCGGCTCGGCGCCTCGGCATCGAGACGAGCGAGATCCAGCACGGCACCTTCGGACCGTTTCACTTGGGCTATGCGTATCCGGGGCGCACGGAGAAGATCCCGGGGCTCGCCGATCGACTCTTCGTGTGGAGCGACGACTGGAAGCGGCGCGTGCCGCTTTCTCCAGCGCTCGTGCAGGTCGAGGTCAGTGAGCCGAGCTTTCTACGCGAGCGGCGTGAACGCTTCAGCAACGTACGCAAGGAGCGGCTCGTCGTGGTGCTTTCGCAAGGGCTACTCGGTGATCGCATGGCCGAGGCATTCTCGAAGGTGCGCGAGCGCTTCAATGGGTACCGCATCGTCTACAAGCTTCATCCGGGTGAGTACGCGCGTCGCGCGAGCTACGCGCACCTCACGGCCCTCGAGCGCGAGCAGGGTGTGGAGGTGGTCGAAGATGCGGAGCTGGGGGAGCTGCTCGCGCGTGCCGAGTCCGTCGTGGGGGTGTACTCCACCACGCTCTACGAGGCGCTCGACCTCGGCTGTCGGGTGTATTTGCTCGCTCTACCGGGCGTCGAATTCAGTCAGCAGCTGGTCGACGAAGGGAGAGCCGAGCTGCTCTCGCCGGCCCCCACGACCGAGGGGCGTTGAGAGACTCACGCGCTCGTCGTCATGGAGCGTGGGGCTCGTCGAGCCGTGCAGGGCAGTCACGAGTGCGCTTCGGGGTCATGCGGAAGAAGCGTCCGTACTGCGTCATCTGCACCACGCACCGCGACTTCTTGACTCGTCGTTCAATCTCCTCTGCGAACGCCTTGCGCTCGGTGGGACGGTCGGCGATGTCCCTGGCTAGGTAATAGAGAGGGCGGCGCGCGCGCGCGCGCGTGCTCCGGATGATTTCGTTCGGTAGGAGGATGCGTCCCTGGCGTACCAGGGCGTCTGGCTCGATGTAGACCGACGCGGCGGCGATGAGTGGCTTGGGTGGCTTGGTTGTCGTCACGAGCGGCAGGTGCCCCACGAAGGCACGCGTCATGTCTCGGGAGAGGCGCTCGGTGCGCGTGATCGCGTGGGACGAGCGCAGTCCCTTGGCCAGCGCTCGGCTGGGCTCGAAGGCACCCCAAGCGAGCAGTCCGATGCCGACGCCGACGGTGACGACGCGGAGAGACGCGGCGCGGTAGCGCTCCTTCACCCAGCGAAACGGCAGCCGCACGAGCTCTTCGGCGGCTACGCCGAAGAGTACGGCGATGCACGGCGCGATGGCGAGCAGATAGCGAGGGTGCGGCTGGGCCCAGGGCACGGGTGGGTTCCACCTTCGCAGGATGAACGTGAACAGCAGCACGTAGACGACCGAGAGCAGTGCGAACAGCCGAGCGCGCCGATCTCGGGCCAGACCGAGCACGAGAGCGAGCACGACGCCGCCTGTGGCGAGTGCGCGGTGCCACGCGCCGCCTGCGTTTCGGTAGATGGCGAAGAGATCGCTCGTCGTCTTGACGGTCGCGCTCGTGCTGAGACCGTGCGTCTTCTCGACGACGGCCAGCTGGCTCTCTTGGCTGGTCAAGAGCCGGTAAGTGAGGGTCTCGAGCCCGATTAGGCTCACCACGAGCAGCGTGAGGAGGCCAGCCTGAAGGAGTCGTCGACGCGCGAGCCAGGTGAGCGCCGCGCGCCAGCGTGAGGTCGCGAGAGGCTCGCTCGGCGTGGCTTTTCGGGGGTGCCCCCAAAGGAAGAACGCCGCGCAGCCCGGCGCGAAGTACAGGTACGAGAGCTTCGAGCCATAGGCGAAGAAGAGTGCGAGCCCCGTCGCCACGAGTGCGCCCGCGCGTACCCACTTCGAGCGCGCGTCCAGGTACACGAACGAGAGCGCTACGGCGAGCATCGTGTAGGCGGGCCCGTAGAGCTCGGGCAGGATCTGTGAGCTTGGCCGTCCCATCTCCGAGAACAGCCAGAGCCAGAGCACGGCTGTGCTCGCCGCCAGTGCGCCGCTCAGCCGGAGTGCGATGAAGAACACGGCCGCGTGGAGCAGCGCGCCCATCATGAGTGGCCCGAGGTAGTAGTGAACCGCGCGCGCGCCCACGAGCTTTTGTAGGGCGAGTGTGGGGAGCACGAGCCCGAAGCGCGCCTGGTGGTGATCGAGCTCGCTGGGGAGCCGTGCTCCGTACGCCAGGCGGCGGCCGAACTCCCACACCCGGAGCGCGTCTCCGCCAATCTCGATCGACTCCAAGGAGACGTAGCGAACTAGTAAGGTCAGTCCGAATACGGCGAGCAGCGCGATCGTGGTGAGCCATGTGTCACGACTCCGTCCGAGCAGCACCAAGAGCCCTCGCCAGCGGTTCATGGTCGAGAATTCTCCTCGACGCGCGCCAGGGTACGGAAGCCCTCGCTCGTACGAAGCAGCTCGTCGTAGGTGCCGGAGGCCGTGATCTTTCCGTTTTCGACGAAGTGGATGGCGTCACTCGCGCGGATCGTCGACAGGCGGTGGGCAACACACACCACCGTTTTGTGTCGCGACAGGCCCACGATGGCGCCCGTGATTTCGCTCTCCGTGATGTTGTCGAGCGCCGCGGTGGCTTCGTCGAAGAAGAGAATCTCGGGGTCTTTGTAGAGCGCGCGTGCGATGACGATGCGCTGCCGCTGTCCCCCCGAGAGCAGACTCCCTCCTTCGCGCAGATCGGTGTCGAGTCCGTCGGGGAGCTCGCGCACGAAGTCGGCCGCGCGCGCCAGCTCGAGCGCGCGCCACACGCGCTCGTCGTCGATGGGGCCTGCTGCCGCGCCGAATGTCACGTTCTCGCGCACGGACCGCCGCGCGATGTACATCTGCTGACCCACGTAGCCGATACCCGCGTGGTAGGCGCGCACGTGCGAGAAAACGCTGCGCTCGTCGCAGAGCACGTCACCACGCTCGGGCTTGACGAGCCCCATGAGCAGCAGCACCAGCGTGGTCTTCCCGCCGCCCGAGGGCCCGCAGAACGACACGAACGAGCCGCGCTCGATGGACACGTCGATCCCGTTGATGGCTGGGCGTTCGGCGCCTGGGTAGGTGAAGACCACGTCGCGCAGGGTCAGGGTTCGATGCAGGCGCCCGTCCACACCCGCTGGCAACGGCAGCTCGTCGCCCAGGTAGTGCTCTTCGCTCGGTTCGAGCGTATCGGTTTGGAACACCTGGGGCGCGACGCGGCGTACGTCGTCGACGAAGAGCTGCAGCTCCTCGAAGTACTCGCGAATGGTCTGGAACCCCTTGCTCACGCGCGACATCGTGCCCGTGAGCTTCAACCCGGCGAACGCGAAGATCGCGAGCGTGGGGAGCGCCTCGGCCATGCTGCGGCCGCGAATGGTGAGGTAGAGCACGGCGAGCACGATGGTCAGCGCGAGCAGCACCTCGTTCGTGCTCTGGGGTAAACGAGCGATGGCGATCTTGCGTCGGCGCGTGAAAGAGGTCTCCGCGAGCGACTTCATGTAGTTTTGAACGAACAGCGACTGCGTGTTGTTCAAGCGCGAATCGATGACGCCAGCGAATCCTTCACCGAGCGAACGTTGGCTTTGCTTGCGAGCGAGGCGCTCCCGGCGACTCATCGCGGCCACGCGCCGCTGGGTGATCGAGTAGAGCGAGGCTCCAGCGCCGCCGAACACGAGCATCCCCACGAGCGTCATGCCAGGATCGACGAACAAGAGCAGCGACGCGACCATGAGCAGGATCGTCGAGTCGGATAGGATCAGGGCGAGCGCGCCGAAGCTCGCGAGCATCAGGTCGAAGCCCTTGGAGATCTTGCGCGAGGGCCCCTCGACGCCGCGCGCCGTGAAGCGCTCGAAGCGCGCGTGCAGGTAACCCTGGAAGAGCGCCTTCGACACGCGCTCGTTGAGCTTCATCAAGAAGCGCGTGAGCCCGAACTGCGCGCTGGTGACGAGCAGGTGCTTGATGATCATCACCAGCACCACGAGCGAGCCCGCCAAGAGCACGTAGTCGAGCTGCTCGAGCGGCCCGACCAGGCGCGTCAGCGCCTTCGCGAGGGGACCTCCGCGCATGCCGTCCTTGACGACGAGGCCCTTCGTGAACCCGAACAGCACGATCATGCCGCTCATTTCGAGCATGCCGGACACGAACATCGTGCCGAGCAGCGCAATGAAAACGCCGCGTCGCCGCCTGTCGAGCATGCTCCAGAGGATGCGGATGACGCGCCAGATCAGCATGTGGTGTGGGGCCCTTCTGTCATGCGATGCGCGCTCGAGCAAAGCTCAACGCAGAGAGAGCAGCAGTTCGGCGAACTCGCGCACCGCGCCCTCGCCGCCGTTCTTCTCGCACACGTAGTGCACCGACGAGCGTGCCTCCTGGACGGCGTCCTTCGGGCAGGCCGACAGGCCCACCGCGCCCAAGATCTCCACGTCACCGAGGTCGTCGCCGATGTACGCGACCTCATCCAGGCCGAAGCCGGTCGCCGCCAGGATGCCTCTCAATGCAGACAGCTTGTCCTTCGAGCCTTGAACCAAGTGGTCGAGCTTCAGCTTGGCGGCGCGCCGTTCGACGATCTGCGTGTCCTCGGCCGTGATGATGCCAGTTTGGATACCGGCATTGCGGAGCAGCTCGAAGCCCTTGCCGTCGCGCGTGTTGAACTTCTTCAGCTCGCCGCCGTCGTTCGTGTAGTACATGCCAGAATCGGTGAGCACGCCGTCCACGTCGGACAGCACGACGCGGATCCGCCTGGCGCGAGCGGCGAGCTCGCCTTCCGCACGCCGTCGCGCCGAAAGGGCCTGCTCGATGGCGATCCAATCGGAGGGCTCGTCGATCTCGAGGTACGTATCCTCGCCCATCTCGTAGAGCGCGACTTTGCCGAAGAGGCGGCTCCCCGCTTGGACGAGGCCGTCCTTCCCGGAGATGTAGAAGGCGCCGTTCTCCACGTGGTAGGCGGAGAAATCCTGGCGGCGTGGCCTCTTCGCTGGATCGTAGTTGCGCGGCGCGGCGAGGCCGGAGGCATCCCGATCCCACAAGAAGCGCTTCTGTGGCACGGCGCTGAGCAGGCTGTCCGCGCCAGCCGCCTCGAACTCGGTGATGGCGGTGTCGAGGTCGAGCGACGTGACGAGCGGCGACGTCGCCTGGATCAGGACGAGGTGCTCGAAGTCGTGCCGGTCGGCGAACTCGAGCATTGCGCTCTCCGTCGACGCGGTATCGGTGGCCGTCTCCGCGCCGCGATCCACGACCGTGACGTTCGGGATGCGTCGCTCTTCCACGACGGCGCGGATCTCGGCCGAGTCGGTAGCGACGTAGACGTGGTCGATGCGCTCGGCGTGAGCGGCTTCCTCGATGGCCCAGAGGCAGAGCGGCTTTCCGGCGATGGGCCGGATGTTCTTCTTCGGGATCGACTTGCTGCCGCCCCGGAGTGGAATGAACGCGACGTACTTCACGACATTTTCGCGCGGCGCGCAGCTGACGCGCCGACCCTAGGACGAGACAGGGAGGGGGAAACGCGGGCTCACTCGGAC
>CAYMQT010000216.1:0-7292 GCA_964392575.1 uncultured Polyangiaceae bacterium | reverse complement strand
CCGGTGAGCCGGGGGCCTCTTTCCTCTCAGCTCACCGGGGCAGCGGGATTTTGCGCTTGGCTTGCGGCCTTCTGCGCTTCTCGCATGGCGTTGATTCCTGGAGGAGCGACCCCGACCATGGTGCCCTTGAGATTGGGCTTTGGTTTGGCCGCTGCCGGCGCTTCCGCCGCGGACCCCGCCGCTTCCCTTGCTGCGGCAGCTTTCTGTTTTGCCTCGTCGAGCTGCTTCTTGAGGTCGTCCATCCCTGGAGGAGCGACCCCGACCATGGTGCCCTTGAGATTGGGCTTTGGTTTGACCGCCGCCGCTGAAGGTACAGCTGCTGAAGGTACAGCGCCGGGCGTTGCTGTTGGGGCCGGTCCCAGAGGCGATCCTTTGAGCATCATCGTCCCCTTGAATTTGGCGGCAGCAGCCTTGGCCTTCATGTCAAAGCCACACTGGCTGCACTTTTCAGCGGACCCTTCGTTCTTGGTCCCGCAATTGGGGCAAAACACTCTTCGGAATCTCCCTCTGCCCGCCTTTGGGCCTGAGGAGCCTACACACCGGGAGACACGGGAAACAAGGCGGTGGGGGACGAAAGTGCCCCTAGGTCGCTGGAATTGTTTCTGAACCCGCTTTTTAGCGCAGGTCCGGGGGGCCAGAGACGGGAAGCCACGAATTTCGGTCCAAAATCGCCCCATTTCCTCAAACGGAGCCTCGCGGAGCCTCAAACGGAAGTCTGCCGCTCTCGGGTGGACACCATCCGACGGGGTTTTGGATGCGTAAATAATTGAAATGGCAAGATAAATTTGCTCGCTCCCGGAGTCGAGCTTGCGGGGCAGAACCCTTGACACCCCGAGACCCCGGAAACTACCGTCCGCACGCCCGCACTGGCCCCGGCGATTTTGCCGGCCGTACAGAAAAAGAACCTGGAAGAACGATGGCATTCGCCCTGAGCGAGGAGCAAGAGAAGAAGCTCGCGGAGATTCTCTCACGCTACCCCAACAAGATGGCTGCTTGCATTCCTACGCTTCACCTTTGTCAGGAAGCGAACGAACACTGGGTGAACGATGACGTCATCCATTTCGTAGCAGGCCGGCTGGAACTGAGTACTGCACACGTGAAGGGGGTGGCTACCTTCTATCACTTGTTCAATCGTGAAAAGCCCGGCCGGCATCAGGTCTGGGTTTGCCACACGCTCTCCTGTGCGCTTCGGGGCGGAGAGGAGTTGGTCAAGCATTGTGAGCACAAGCTAGGCGTTCATGTGGGAGAAACGACGAAGGACGGTCGGATCACTTTGCGGACGGCGGAGTGTCTCGCTTCCTGCGGCACCGCGCCCATGATGCAGGTCGACAAAACCTATCACGAAAACCTGACCCTCGAAGCTGTCGATAAGATTCTCGACGGGCTCGACTGAGTATTTTTCTCGACTGTATTTTTCTCGACTGTATTTTTCTCGACTGTATTTTTCTCGACTGTATTTTTCTCGACTGTATTTTTGTATTTTTACTGAGCATTTTTCAACCGCCGAATTTTTTCAACCGCCGATTTCCTTTTCTCCTCGGAAGCCCACCGATGCTCAAACGCACAACCTACCTTTCCCATAGCTACGACAAGCCCGACGGCCACACCTTGGCGGTTTACGAGGCCCAAGGTGGCTACAAGAGCGCCAAGAGGGTTCTCGGTATGTCTCGCGAACAGGTCGTCGCGGAGGCGAAAGCCGCACATGTTCGGGGGCGTGGCGGTGCGGGATTTGATTGTGGGCTCAAGTGGAGCTTCATGCCCAAGGAAAGCAATAAGCCCCACTACCTCGTCGTCAACGCGGACGAAGGTGAGCCCGGCACGTTCAAGGACCGCACCATCATGGAGCGCAATCCTCACTCTTTGGTCGAAGGGTGCATCATCGGCGCCTTCGCAATCGGCGCGCACGCTGCCTACATCTACGTGCGCGATGAGCTGCACCTTTCCAAGCAGCGGCTCTGGGACGCCATCGGCGAGGCGAAGGCCAAGGGGTATCTCGGGAAAAACCCCTTCGGAAACAGCTACGAAGTGGAGGTTTATGTTCACACGGGAGCCGGAGCGTACATCTGTGGTGAAGAAACGGCTCTCTTGAATTCTCTCGAAGGTCGCCGCGGTGAGCCGCGCCTCAAGCCTCCGTTTCCCGCTCAGGTCGGGGCGTTCGGTTGTCCGAGTACGGTCAACAACGTCGAGACGATCGCCATCATGCCCACGGTTTTCTCCATGGGAGGGGACGCCTTCAGTCAGCTCAGCTCGCTTCATGGATTGGGCGACGGCGGCGCGCGACTGTTCGGTGTGAGTGGGCATGTGAAGACGCCTGGCGTCTATGAAGCCGCGGTCGGTCTCACTCTGCGTGAATTGATCTACGATTTGGGCGGCGGAATTCTCGGTGACGCAAACCTCATGGCGTTCATTCCCGGGGGTTCTTCGTGTCCCGTTCATCTCGCCGACGAGGTGGTGAACGCTCCGGGCAACGACAAGATGGCGGAGTACAACGGCAAGTTGCTGCTCGATCTGCCCCTCGGCGTGGATACCTTCCGCGCGGCGGGGAGCATGCTGGGCACTTGTTGCGCGATTGTTCTTTCCGACAAGGCCGATCCGGTTCTGGCTTTGCAAAACGTGATGCGTTTCTATCGGCATGAGTCGTGTGGACAATGCACCCCTTGTCGTGAAGGGTGCGGATGGATCGAGCGCATCTTGGACAAGATCGTGGCGGGCAAAGGTTCCATCGAGGAGCTCGACCACCTGCACGAGATTGGCTCCAACATCACAGGCAACACGATCTGTGCGTTCGGCGATGGGGCGGCTCAGCCGGCTCTTTCCTTCGTGCGCAAGTTCCGCCCTCAGCTGGAGGACTACATCAAGAATGGCGGTCAGGGGCAGACGAGGACTCTCACACTATGAACGCAGGCAATCTCCTTTTTCTCGTTTGCAGTGCCCTTTCCTTGGCGGGTGCGCTCGTCGTAATCCTGGCCAAAAACCCGATCCGCGGGGCCATGGGTCTTTTTGTGACGATCCTCGGCATTTCTGGCCTTTTCCTACGCCTCAGCGCTCAGTTTCTGTGGGCGATGCAGGTGCTCGTCTATGCGGGCGCCGTGGTGATCCTCTTTGTCTTCGTGGTGATGCTCTTAGGGGCCAATGCTCACGTGAAAGAAGGAAGCACGTCGGGCTCTTTGTTCTCTCGTGCTCTTGGCGGAGGTCTCGTGGCGCTGCTCGGGGCGACGGCCTTTTTTACTTTTGCTCGTTCGGACTGGAATCAGTTTGAGACCATCGGTCCGGAGTTCGGGAGTGTGGAGGCCGTGGGAACGCAGCTCTTCACTCAGGCCCTGGTTCCCTTTGAATTGACTACGGTTCTGTTGATTGTCGCCGTCGTGGGAGCCATTGCTGTGGCCAGGACCAAGCCGTCAAAGAAGGTAGGCGAGGTTGTGGAGAACCCCACTTTGCGTATGTACCACGGACCCTTGATGGACCGGGACGCGGAGCATCCGCTGGATGGAAGAACGCTCAGAGAGCGCACGCTCGGGGCGGCGAAAAAGGAGTCAGCATGACGGACCTCGGAATTGTCATTGAACACTACGTGCTGCTCGCAACGGCCATTTTTACCTTGGGCGCGGTAGGGTTTCTCATTCGTCGCAACATCCTCGTGCAGCTGATGAGCATCGAACTGATGCTCAACAGCGTCAATTTGTTGCTGGTCGCGTTCAATCGTCAGCACTCGGGGAACATGAACGGTCAGGTGATGGCCTTCTTCATCATCGCAGTGGCCGCGGCCGAGGTCGCCGTCGGCTTGGCCATCGTTCTTCAGTTTTACCGCCTGCGGGCGAGCATCAATAGCGACGAGGCAACAAGCCTGCGCCACTGAGGGCCGGCCGCACTCATTTTTCGCCAGTAAGCCGCACTCATTGTCGCCAGCAAGGTGTATCGAGAGATGGAACTTCTCAATCAAATCTTCCCCGCTCATGACTTCGTCCTTCTGGGCGTGATTTTAGGGCTTCCTCTGATCGGCGCCTTTGTGAACGGCGTCTTTGGCAAGCGCCTCGGCAAAGAGGCCGTCACGTTGATGGCCCTCTCTGCGGTGGGCGCTTCGTTTCTCGCAGCGGTCACGTCGTTCTTGATGCTGAGCGCCGCTCAGACCGCTACAGCGGCGGTGCGTTTCAAGTGGCATGCGTGGAACTGGCTGGAGATGACCGGTCACGGTCAATCCGCCGCTGAAATGCGCGACCTTCGTCTCGACGTTGCGTTTTCCATGGACGCTTTGAGCGCAACCATGTGTCTCGTCATCACGGGGATTGGCTTTCTGATTCACCTGTACTCGACCAAGTACATGGAAGAAGACCCTGGTTACTGGCGCTTCTTTACGTACCTGAACTTGTTCGTGTTCAGCATGTTGGTGCTGGTCCTCGGCGACAGCCTGCCGATTTTGTTCATCGGCTGGGAAGGAGTGGGTCTCTGTAGCTACCTCCTCATCGGTTTCTGGTTTACGGAGGAAGCCAATGCATCCGCGGGAAAAAAGGCCTTCATCACCAACCGCATCGGGGACTTTGGTCTGCTCGTCGCCATGGGCCTTTTGGCTTATCACGTAGGCGCCCTCGATTGGGTCGGTATCGACCAGGGTAAGGGCAACCTCGTCAGGGCCATCAAAGTGTGGCCGGTCGGTGATTCTGTACCCATCGCCGCTGTGATGCCGGAAGGGATCGCCAGCTTTCTCAATGAGCCGCGCTACATGAGCGCCGCCACCCAGGTCGCGCTTGCGCTTTTCATCGGCGCCATGGGTAAGAGCGCTCAGTTCATTCTCCATGTGTGGCTCCCCGACGCGATGGCGGGCCCCACCCCCGTTTCCGCTCTCATTCACGCGGCTACGATGGTGACCGCAGGGGTTTACCTTCTCTGCCGTTTGAGCGGAGTGATGGTTCTGAGTCCGACGGCGATGTTCATCGTCGCTTGTGTTGGCGCCTTCACGGCGTTCTTTGCGGCTACGGTGGCGTTGGTCCAAAACGACATCAAGAAGGTGCTGGCGTACTCGACGGTCAGTCAGCTGGGGTACATGTTCCTCGGTGTCGGTGTCGGGGCCTTCTCGGCGGGTTTCTTTCACGTACTCACGCACGCCTTCTTCAAGGCTTGCTTGTTCCTCGGCGCTGGCAGCGTGATTCACGCCATGCATGCGCGCATCCACGATACGGATGCCTCTCAGGACATGCGAAACATGGGCGGCATGAAGAAGTACATGCCGACGACGTTTGCCACTTTCGGTGCAGCCTGGGCCGCGATTGCTGGCGTGCCGCTCACCAGCGGCTTCTTCTCCAAGGACGAAATCCTCTTCAAGGCGAAGACCTCGTACATCGCAGGTCAGGAATTGATCTATGGGGACGGACGCCGGGTCGAGATCGAGAATTTCGTCTGGCAGCCCTGGATGGGCACCATGCTTTATTCCTTCGGCCTAGCCTCTGCGATCATGACGGCTTTCTACATGACCCGCTTGGTCATCGGCACTTTCTACGGGGACTTCAAGGGCTGGAAGATCGTCAAGGGCTGGCAGGATCCGCACGCGCACGACGACCATCATGACCCTCATCATCATGAAGAGCCGGGCGTCGATCATATGGATGGCCCGCGCCCGCATGAGTCGCCCTGGCAGATCACGACGCCTCTCGTGATCCTGGCGGCCCTTTCCTTGGTGGCGGGTGGACTGAACGCTCACGCCATCTTCCATTCGCACGTTCTAGATGACTTCTTGGTAGGTGTATTTAGTGGCGCTTCGGCCAGCGTACACGAAATCGAGCATGCTCATGATTTCGAGATGGTGGGCCTCGCCTTCGCGGTGCTCGCCGTCGCTTTTGGAGTCGGCGGCGCCTACTGGATGTACATCCAAGAGAAGGGCAAACCCGCGCAAAAGCTGGCGCGAGAGTGGCCGCGTCTGCGCAGCTTTTTGGAAGACAAGTGGCGCGTGGACGAATTCTACGAGGAGACCATCATCGGCGCAGTGGATTCGCTGGCAGACATCTGCGTCTGGGTCGATAAATACATCGTCGACGGCATTTTGGCCCGCTTGAGCGCCTTCGTGATCTCCGTGCTCGGATCCATCCTCCGGCAATTCCAGACCGGACGCCTACAGACGTATGGCGCCATTTTGGCCGTCGGCATGCTAGCTGTCAGTTGTTACGTGGTGGTCCCTCAGGGCAATGTGAAAACAGACTTCGATCATCAAAAGGGTCGCTACGAGATCGTCGCCACTCCTGGGTTTGGGTACAGCTATCGTTGGGACAAAGATGGCGACGGGGAGTGGGACAGCGAGAATTTCGAAGCCGCAAAGTCCTCGATCAAGTTCTCGATGGAAGCCAACACGACCCGAGTGGTGCGCCTGCAAGTGGAGAACGCCTTTGGGCAAGTCAATACGGAGGAATTCGAGATCACGCGCCCGCGGCCCGATCTCTCCTCACCCAACCGCGCAGTCACTCTTGAGCGCACGGCCGAGGGCCTGCGTGTGAGGCCTGAAAAGCCTCCAGGGGCAGCGACGCCTCCCAATCACCCGGCTCCAAACGAGGGGAGCAACCCATGAATCCGATGGCCCAAGGCCTTTTTGAGGCAGCACCTTTCTTGATCGCGACGTTGATCGGCGCGGCCATTCCTTCCGGCAGGAGCTTCTTCGAGCGCCTTTGCGTAGGTTTCGTGGCGGGGCTTTCGCTCTTGTTCGTACAGAACATGTGGCCTGGTTCCGGACCCTCTGCGGCGGCCGCCCGGCCCGCCGAGTGGCCTCACCTTCTCAACGCCATTGTCTTTTTGCCCATGCTGGGCGCCGTGGCGCTGATGTTTCTCCCGCGCCAGGCGCCCGGGTTTCTCAAGAAATTCACCCTTGCGGTGATGGGACTCGACTTCCTCCTCTCGCTTTCCCTTCTGGGCGCGTCGATGGAGAAGGGATGGCATTATCAGTACATCGTAGAGTGGATCCCGTCTCTCGGCATTCGTTACCACGTCGCCTTAGATGGGCTCAGCTTGTGGATGGTGCTGCTCAGCACCTTCACCATGCCCATCGCGACCTTGGTGTCTTTTGGCTCGATTCAGAAGCGCATCAAGGATCTCTGCATCGCCATGCTCATGCTGCATGGGGCGATGATCGGATGTTTTGTCTCCCTCGATCTGTTCCTGTTTTTCGTGTTCTGGGAGTTGATGCTGCTGCCCATGCTGATTTTGATCGGCGTCTACGGGGGAGTGGAGCGCATCAAGGCTGCCTACAAGTTCTTCCTCTACACGATGGTGGGGTCCATGATGATGCTGGCGGCCATCTTGTATCTGGTTTGGAC
>CAYMQT010000215.1:1792-7395 GCA_964392575.1 uncultured Polyangiaceae bacterium | reverse complement strand
TCACCCCAATGGGGGTGGGCGGCGGCGGAGGCCTTGCTAGTTATGAGATGCATTCTAGTTTCTGGGTCCTCCGGAAGCGAGAGTCCGCTCCGCAGAGCGGGGCTTCCGCGTTCCCGTCCCTGCCCCCATGACGCCGGACTCGGGTTCGGGTTTCAGATGCGACTTTCTCAGAGCGCGCCTGAAATTCGAGCGGTCGAGCCCCGCCTGACGCGCGGCCTCTGAAACATTACCCCCGGTGCGATCCAGTAGAGCTAAAAAGTATTCGCGCTCAAACTCCTCGAGGGCGCGTTCCTTGGCCGCCCGATAAGGAAGTTCCGACAGCCCAGCCCCTCGGTTCCCCGAGCGTGCCCGCACCTCGGACCCTTGCTCCTTGGGGAGATCCGAAGGAGTGATGGTCGGACCACGACAGAATACGATCGCATGTTGGATGGCGTTTTCGAGCTCTCGCACGTTGCCAGGCCACGACCGGCTCTGTAAATCTTCGAGCGCCTCAGCGCTGATTTGCCGGACCTCCGAGCGAGAATCCTCCGAGTGCTTGCGCAAAAAGTGGTACGCTAAAAGGGGTATGTCTTCTACCCTTTCGCGGAGCGCTGGAAGTGCGACTTCGACCACGCTCAGACGATAAAACAGGTCCTGCCTGAACTTGCCGGCAGAAATGCGCTGGCGCAAATCGACGTTGGTGGCTGTGATGATACGGACATCGACGTGCCTCACCTCGTCGGCTCCAACCCGCCTCACTTCACCCTCTTGAAGCGCTCTTAGGACCTTCACTTGCGCGAGGGGCGGAAGATCGCCGATCTCGTCGAGAAACAGCGTCCCCCCGTCGGCCTGCTCAAAAAGACCTTGGCGGGTGGTCGTGGCCCCGGTGAAGGCTCCGCGCATGTGACCGAACAGTTCGCTTTCAATCAGGCTCTCTGGGATAGCGGAGCAATTGACCGCCACGAAATTGCGGTCAGAACGGGTTGAGCGCGCGTGAATCGCCCGGGCCGTCAGCTCCTTGCCCGTCCCGCTCTCTCCGACGATGAGCACCGTCGATGACGTGCCGGCCACCCCCGTCGCGCGGTTGTAAACCTCGGTCATGCTGCGAGAACTTCCGATGAGATCTCCGAAGCGCTCCGTGCGCTGGAGTCGTCGCTCCAGCGCTGCATTCCTCGACTGAAGCCGCCGGTGTTCGACAGCCTTCCGAATGGTGAGTCCGACCTCATCCGACGAACGAAAAGGCTTTGTGAGAAAATGATAGGCGCCCGCATGCATGGCCTGCACCGCGACCTCCACGTCTCCATGTGCCGTCATGATCACGACGTGCACGTCGAGGTTTTGTTGTTTCATCTCCCGGAGCAGGGTCAGCCCATCGAGTCCAGGCATCTGGAGATCCACGAGAGCCACATCGACAGGCTTACTCTGTAGGACGTGAAGAGCCTCCTCCCCGGAACCCGCCGTGGAGACGCTCATCTGCTGAGCAGTGAGCAGACGCGCCAGCGTCCGGCGCATTTCTGGCTCGTCATCCACGATGAGGACAGTACCCAGGGACCCGACTTGGGCGTCGCTTGGACCAGTCAGCACCTCTCGCCACTCCCTTTCAAATTCCACCACTCAGAAAACAAGATCGACCCCCGCCGCAATCATGCTACCCAACACTGCGCCTGGACGCGATCCCGCCGTTTCCCGGTGATTTTACCGGGGCCACTGAACGCCTCCCCCATGAATGTCACAAACCACCGTTGGAACTCAGCCGTTTGGCCCGATGAGCCTCTGCCTTCGTCCGGTCCAGACCCCGCTGAACTTCGCGAACCTACCCCCGCACCCCCGAGCGCTTCGACGAGCCTGGACGACCCGGAGTTGGCTACTCTCGTGGGCGCTGGAGCTGCCTTTCAGGGGACGCTCTCCCTCAGCGGAAACATCCGCATCGACGGCTCTCTTTTCGGGACCTTGATTGCCACAGGGCTGGTCGTGCTCGGTGAAACGGCGCGAATCACAGGCCAGATCAAGGCCAAGAGCGTCGTGATCCTGGGCGGTGTCGTCGAAGCTGATGTGGTGGCTGAAGACTCCATCGAAATTCGACAAGCTGCCGTGGTCCGGGGCGACCTGCGAAGCCCTCAAATCTACATGGATCGCGGCGTCAGGTTTACCGGGACCTGCGACATGTCGGAAGCCCCCTCTGGATCCACCCCGTCTGCGCCGGAAACCCGTTAGATACACACGCCATTCTAGGTTGAAGGCATCGATCCTTTCACCCCTCGAAAGGCCCGGTGCACTCTCACTGAACATATGCCCCGGGGACTTGCGGACCGGACATTTTCGTGGCCTATTTCAAACCCCATCTGAGGACCAGCGCCACTCGACGCATAGGCCGCCGCAAGAGACGTGCCTGCCGACACAGCGGAGGCCCGATTTGCGACTTCAGGATACGCACACTCAAGAGTGGCTCACTGACTTCCGGATCCCGAGGAGACCGAAAATCGGCCCCTGAAGTGCCCTCCTGACCCCGCGCTCCCCAGACTTCTCGAAACCCAACCGAACCGACGCTCATGAGTAGCCTACCGAAAAAAGACGGACTCTATGACCCCCAGTATGAGCACGATGCCTGTGGCATCGGCATGGTGGCGAACATCAACGGCAAGGCGACTCATGACATCGTCAAGCAGGGAGTCGATATTCTGCTCAACCTCGAGCATCGAGGCGCGTCCGGATGCGATCCTCTCACGGGGGACGGCGCCGGGATCCTGACTCAGGTCCCGGACAAGTTTCTCAGGCGGGAAGCCAAAGCTCTGGGATTTGAACTGCCGGTCCCCGGAAAGTATGGGGTCGGCCTCGTGTTCTTGCCCCAATCCCAGGGCGAGCGTGATCGCTGCCGGCAGATCTTGGAAGACAAGATTCTCGGTACGGGTCAGCGCTTACTGGGGTGGCGCGAGGTGCCCGTCGACCCTTCGGCGCCAGGTCCCCTTGCTCAGGAAACCGCTCCTCATGTATCCCAGGTGTTCATCGGCTCCACGTGTGAAGACGATGTGATCTTCGAGCGTAAGTTGTTCGTCATTCGACGATGGGCCGAGCGCACCGTTCGGGCCAGTCACCTAGCGGAAAAGCAGAAATTCTACATCCCGAGCCTCTCTGGCAGGACCATTGTCTACAAAGGTTTGCTCCTCCCGGATCAGCTGACGCGCTTCTATCAGGATCTCAAGGATGAAGACTTCGTGAGCGCGGTTGCCATGGTGCACCAGCGTTTTTCGACGAATACGTTCCCTACCTGGGAGCTCGCTCAACCGTTCCGCGTTCTCTGCCACAACGGAGAAATCAACACGGTCCGAGGCAATCAGGACTGGATGACGGCACGCGAACAGCTGTTCGACGGGGAGATCTTTGGCGACGACATTCGCCACATCCTGCCCACGATTGCGCCTGACATGAGCGACTCGGCCGCCCTCGATGTGGTGGCTGAACTGCTGGTTCAGGGGGGCCGCTCACTGCCCCACGTCATGATGATGTTGGTGCCAGAGGCTTGGCAAAACGATGAGAACATGCCCAAGCACAAGCGAGACTTCTACGAGTATCACGCCTGCTTGATGGAGCCGTGGGACGGCCCCGCGGCCCTCGCTTTCACCAACGGTCGTCAGGTGGGTGGAATCCTCGACAGGAACGGCCTGCGCCCCGCTCGCTACACCATCACCAAGGATGGAATGGTTGTGCTTGGGTCCGAAGTCGGTGTTTTGCCGATCGCTCCTGAAAACGTCGAGCATCATGGGCGCCTCGAACCCGGCAAGATGTTCCTTGTCGACTTCGACGAGGGCCGAGTGATCCATGACGCAGAAATCAAACAGCGCATCTGTACCCAGAAGCCTTATGGCAAATGGGTAGACAAAAATCGCATCTTTCTCGACGCGATCGAAGCGCCCGGTGTGCCTCTTGAAGTGGAGAAGGAACCCCTCCTCAAACGCCAACAGATGTTTGGGTACACGCAGGAAACGGTTCGGTTTCTGATGGCTCCCATGGTGACGGGCGGCCAGGAGCCGGTCGGTTCCATGGGGGTGGATACGCCCCTCTCCATCCTCAGCGACAAGCCGCAACTCCTGTACGGCTATTTCAAGCAACACTTCGCCCAGGTGACCAATCCCGCCATTGACCCCATCCGCGAGGAAATGGTCATGAGCCTGAAGACTTATGTTGGTGGCGAAGGAAACTTACTTTTTGAGCTTCCTGATCACGCTCAGCAGCTTGAAATCGAGACTCCGATCCTCACCAACGAGGAGCTGGCAAAGTTACGGCACGGGCATTTTTCCCATCACCGCATGCCACCGACCCTACCGATGCTCTATCGGGTCAAGGACGGCACGCACGGCTTCAAGCAAGCCCTCGATGAACTGTGCCGCCAAGCTTCGCACGCGGTCCTCAACGGTCACGGACTTCTGATCCTGAGTGATCGGGGAGCCAATGCGGAAATGGCGCCCGTGCCTGCGCTGCTCGCGACCGGCGCCGTCCACAATCACCTCATGCGCAACGGCACGCGCATGAAGGTCGGGCTGATCATCGAAACCGGCGAAGCGCGAGAAGTGCATCACTTCTGCCTGCTCACGGGCTACGGCGCCGGCGCCGTCAACCCATATGTCGCTTTCGAGACCGTCGATCAGATGGTCGAGTCTGGGCACTATGAGGGCCTGACCGACAAGATTGAGGCTCGCAAGAAATTCATCAAAGCCATCAACAAAGGCTTGCTCAAGGTCATGAGCAAGATGGGCATCAGCACGCTTCAAAGCTACCACGGGGCGCGCATCTTTGAGGCCATCGGACTATCCGACGAGGTCATCGACCGGTACTTTTCTGGCACTTGTAGCCGCATCAAGGGCATCGACCTCGATGTGATCGCTGAAGAATGCCGGATCCGACACGAGACCGCTTACCCCCGCGCCTTCACGGAAAAGCCTCATCTCCCGGTGGGTGGTGACTATCACTTCCGGTCGCAGGGCGAACGCCACCTCTGGAGCCCCAGCGTCATTTCACGCATGCAAGACGCGGTGCGTCGGGAAAACGGTGAGGCCTACGCGGAGTACGCAAGGCTCATCAATGATCAACCAGGAGGCCCCATCACCCTCCGCTCGCTGTTTGACCTCGTTCCCGGAAGCACCCCCCTTCCGATTGAAGAGGTGGAACCTGCCACCGAAATCGTCAAACGCTTCGCCACCGGTGCGATGAGCTACGGTTCGATCAGCGCTGAAGCTCACGAAAACTTAGCCATCGCGATGAATCGCATCGGCGCCAAGAGCAACACCGGCGAAGGGGGCGAGGACGCCCGACGCTTCACGCCCGATGAAAACGGCGACCTCCGGCGCAGCGCTATCAAGCAGGTTGCCTCAGGTCGTTTTGGCGTCACCACGCATTACCTGGTCAACGCCGACGAGCTTCAGATCAAGGTCGCTCAGGGCGCCAAGCCGGGCGAAGGCGGACAACTTCCGGGTCATAAAGTCGACGCCATCATTGCCAGAACGCGTCATTCCACGCCCGGGGTCACGCTCATTTCTCCGCCCCCTCACCATGACATCTATTCCATCGAGGACCTCGCGCAGCTCATCTTCGACCTCAAGATGGCAAACCCGCGGGCGCGCATCAGCGTC
>CAYMQT010000215.1:0-1782 GCA_964392575.1 uncultured Polyangiaceae bacterium | reverse complement strand
GGGCGTGGGCACGGTCGCTGCCGGCGTCGCCAAGGCGCACGCCGACGTCATCCTCATCGCGGGTCATGATGGGGGCACCGGTGCTTCACCGCTGACCTCGATCAAACACGCAGGAATTCCCTGGGAAATGGGTCTGGCAGAAACGCACCACGTCCTGGTGAAGAACGACCTCCGGAGTCGTGTCGTCGTTCAAACCGACGGACAAATGCGCACGGGACGAGACGTCGTATTCGCAGCTCTGCTCGGCGCCGAGGAATTTGGATTTGCCACCGCACCGCTCGTGGCCTCGGGCTGCATCATGATGCGCAAGTGTCACCTCAACACCTGCCCCGTCGGAATCGCTACTCAGAATCCGGAGCTGCGAAAGAAGTTCAGCGGAAAACCTGAGCACGTCATCCGCTTCATGTTCTACGTGGCGGAAGAAGCCCGGCAGCTCATGGCCGTGCTGGGATTCAGGTCCATCCAGGACATGGTGGGTCATTCCGAGCGCATCACGATCAAGAAAGACCTCCATTGGAAGGCGAGCCGACTCGATTTCAGCGACCTTCTTCGCCCGGCGCGCCCCCGTCCCGGCGTGGGTGTCTTCAAGACCCAAGAGCAAGATCATGGCCTCGAAGGAGCTCTCGACAACGAGCTCATCCGGCTTTCAAAACCGGCACTGGAAGACGGACAGAAAGTCTGTCACGAACTTCCCATTCGTTCGATCAATCGCACGGCAGGCGCGATGCTCGGTGGTGAGGTGGCTCGGCGTTTTGGTCCGGCCGGACTCCCGGACGGGACTATCGAATTCCGCTTCACCGGAACCGCCGGACAGAGTTTCGGCGCCTTCATCACGCGGGGGATCTCCATGCACCTGCGGGGTGAAGGCAACGACTACACAGGGAAAGGCATGTCAGGCGGTCTGATCAGCGTCCGGCCGGGACCGGGAGCTACCTTCGATGCGGCAGAAAATATCATTGTAGGAAACACGTCGCTTTATGGAGCAACGAGTGGAGCCGCCTACTTCTCTGGAAAGGCGGGAGAACGCTTCTGTGTACGCAACAGTGGCGCTACGACCGTCGTAGAAGGAGTGGGTGATCACGGATGCGAGTACATGACTGGCGGACGGGTGATCTGCATCGGCGAAACGGGTCGCAACTTTGCGGCCGGGATGAGTGGCGGTTTTGCCTTCGTTCTCGATGAGCACGGCACCTTCAAGAGTCATTGCAACATGGGCATGGTCGAGCTCGAAGAACTCGACACCGAGGACGCAACGTTCGTGGCCGAACAGCTTGAGATCCACCTGACCTTGACGGGTAGTCAGCGCGCCAAGGCTCTTCTTGCGGACTGGGAAGGAACCCTGGCGAAACTCGTGAAAGTCGTACCGACGGAATACCGTCGCGTCCTCGCTCAACTCAAGGACACCGGCCCAGAGATCAGGGCTCAGCGAGACAGCTTGCGCGTGGTTCGCACGACGGATTCCATCAACGGCGGAGCCCCCAACTAATGGTTGCCTTCCTGCAAGGCTTCTCGCTTTGCTCATAGGCCGCACACCGCACACCGCTTCAGAAAGACTACGGATAGAGCAAAATGGGTAAAGATACCGGCTTCCTCGAATATGGCCGCGCCGGCCACGAGAAGATTGCACCAAGCGAGCGCATCAAGAACTACGCGGAGTTCGAATTGCCCGTCGTGCAAGAAACGTTGCGAGAGCAGGGCGCGCGCTGCATGGATTGTGGCGTTCCCTTTTGTAATACCGGCTGCCCCTTGGGGAACCTCATCCCGGACTGGAACGATTTCAGC
>CAYMQT010000214.1:0-7464 GCA_964392575.1 uncultured Polyangiaceae bacterium | reverse complement strand
GGAGCTTGGCGTAGAGAGGTTCGCTCTTCTCCGGATGACTGAGGGCGTACCTGATGGCGGCGTCGACGTCCTTCAGGGGTTCGAGAGTGGGTTTCGGATAGATCACCCGCGTCCCGGCCGGAAGATCGATGTCAATCAGCTGGTCGCCCGCAAATACGGTACGGGGGCGGCTATCGCGATCGAGAGTGACTACACAAGGATGATCCATGGGGCGCGGAGTCTATGCGCAGGCTCTGCCTGCGCCAAGGCCCGATTAGAGAGTCATCGTGGGCCAGTCATAGGCCTTGGCGAGGAGCGCAAGTCGTCGGTCAGGGTTCACGGCCGCAGGATGCCCGACGACACTGAGCATAGGGACGTCGGAGTAGGAGTCGCTGTATCCGTAACAGTCATCCAAATTGAAGCCATGTTCCTTCGCATGCTGCCGGATCAGCCGCGCCTTGGTCGGTCCGGCAACGACCGGTTGAACGATCTTACCGGTCGCCACGCCGTCCTTCAGTTCCAGTTTGTTCGCGATGACGTCGTCTGCGCCGAGATACTCAGCCAGATGTCGTAGGACGCAATCAAGCGCTCCAGAAATGAGCACCACTCGCTGACCGGCGCGCTTCGACTGCTCTACCAAACCTTTGGCGAAAGGGTAGAGATTGGGCAAGAGGATGTTTTCAAACACCTCCTCGGAAAGAACCTCCTGGCGATCTTCGGACACTCCCTTGTACGCGCTGTACAAGAGTTCGTTGAAAGTCCGCCGGTCCTGAAGCTCAGCGAACAGCATGGCAGGGGCCTTGAGCAGCGCCTGACCCAGATGACGTGCGGACTTCAGGGGGGTGCCCTGGTTGCGCAGATAATAAAGCGTCGGATGGACCAAGTTGGTTTTCACCAAGGTACCGTCGACGTCAAAATAGCTGGCTGCCAATGTGTGCTCCTGGGTTTTCGGCCCCGCGGGGCCGAGCGGCCGCTCTATGGCATACCATTTTCGATCTGCCAAAACCGCTGCTATGGGCGGGGCATGAAGATCGCGAAGGACGCCGTGGCGGAAATCACCTACACGCTCAAGGACGACGAGGGTCGGATCCTGGACACCAACGTCGGGCGCCCGCCCCTCTACTACCTCCACGGCGCCGGAAACCTTGTCCGCGGGCTAGAGCAGGCTCTCACGGGCAAGGAAGCCGGAGACACCGTCGAGGTAGTGGTCTCCCCGGAGGACGGCTACGGCGCGTATGACGAGTCCCGCACCTTCGAGGTGCCCAAGGGAGAGCTCGGGCCCGGCGTGAATCCTCAGAAGGGACAGGTCCTGACCATGAGAAGTCCCAACGGGATCTCCATCCCCGTGACCGTCCTCAAAGTGAAGCTCAACACGGTGCTTCTGGATGGAAATCACCAGCTTGCCGGAAAGACCCTCCATTTCTCGGTCACAGTGAACAAAGTCCGAAAAGCAAAAAAGGAAGAGCTCGCCCACGGGCATGCACACGGACCGCACGGGCACGCTCACGCTCACTGACCAAGAGCACGTCCGAAAACCGTCGCGAGCGCCCTGCTGTTAGGGAGGAGGGACGAGACATACATGGGTATTACTGCTAAGCCTCGCCCCGTGACCGAGCCCTCCATTTCCAACGTCCTCGCGACCCGCTACGCGAGTAAAAAAATGGCCGAACTTTGGTCGGCGGAGCACAAGATCGTTCTTGAGCGGAAGCTTTGGGTAGCCGTGCTCCGAGCGCAGAAAAGCCTGGGCCTCGACGTGCCGGACAGCGTCATTCTCGCCTACGAGGCCTGCATGGATCAAGTGGACTTGAAGCGTATCGCCGAGCGCGAGCGCGTCACGCGCCATGATGTGAAAGCTCGCATCGAGGAGTTCTGCGCTCTTGCCAAGCACGAGCACATTCACAAAGGGATGACCAGCCGCGATCTCACCGAGAACGTCGAGCAAATGCAAGTCCGCTGCGCTCTTGAGATCGTGCAAGAGAGGTGTGTCACCGCCCTCGTGAAAATGGCAAAGTTGGCCGCCGATCACAGCGCTCTCGTGCTCACCGGTCGAAGCCACAACGTCCCTGCTCAGGCCACGACCGTCGGCAAACGCATCGCCAACAGCGGGGAAGAACTCTTGCAGGCGTATCATCGAATCACCGATCTGCTCGCCCGCTACCCTCTACGCGGCATCAAGGGTCCGGTGGGCACGGCCCAGGACATGCTCGATCTTCTGGGGAGTGAGGAAAAACTCGCTCGACTCGAACAGGAGGTGCAAACTCACCTCGGTTTTTCTCAGACACTCGACAATGTCGGTCAGGTGTATCCCCGCTCGTTGGATCTCGACGTGGTGAGCGCCCTGACGCAGGTCGCCGCGGGTCCGAAGAGTTTCGCCACGACCCTGCGGCTGATGGCGGGAGCCGAGCTCGGGACGGAAGGATTCAAGCCGGAGCAAGTGGGATCCAGCGCTATGCCGCACAAAATGAACTCTCGCTCTTGTGAACGTGTGTGTGGATTCTCCGTGCTCTTGAGCGGCTACCTCACGATGGCAGCCGGACTTTCGGGGGATCAATGGAACGAGGGTGATGTGAGTTGCTCCGTCGTACGCCGCGTCATGCTCCCCGACGCCTTCTTCGCACTAGACGGCATGTTCGAGACTTATCTCAGTATTCTGGGAGAACTCGGCTATTACCCCAAGGTGATCGAACGAGAACTCGACCGCTATCTGCCGTTTTTGGCAACGACCAAAGTCCTCATGTCTGCGGTCCGGGCCGGCGTGGGACGTGAAACGGCCCACGAAGCCATCAAGGAACACGCCGTAGCCGTGGCCCTACAAATGAGAGAACAAGGAACGACCGACAATGACCTCCTCGACAGGCTCGCTGCCGATCAGCGACTGCCGCTCGATCTTGCGGCCCTAAAACAGGTGATCGCAGATCCGATTCAGTTCGTCGGCGCCGCTCAAAGCCAAGTCCATCATTTCGTTTTAAGCGTAGAAGCTTTGCAAAAACGGCATCCTGGAGCCGCCGCCTACGAGCCAGGGGCGATTCTGTGAGCGAAAGCAAGAATCCTCATCGCCTCATCGATACACCTTCCGGACTGGAAGAAGCCGCCCAAGACCTGCGGGAGGTCTTCCGCAAGGCAGAAGAACCGCGCCTGTACCTGGACACGGAGTTTGAATCGAATCGCTCCGGAACCACGATGTGCTTACTGCAAATCTCGGCCGGGAAAACCAACTATCTCGTGGATAGCCTGCGCCTCAAAGATCTCAGTCCGCTCAGGCCTCTGCTCATCGACCCAGACGCGGAATGGGTCCTGCATGCAGGTCTTCAAGACGTAGAACTCATCTGCTCGGCTCTCAAAATAGAACGCGCTCCGGCGCTTCTCGACACCCAGATCGCCTGGGGACTTCTGACGGCCGAGGCCTCTGTGTCTCTGGCCTATTTGCAATACCAACTCCTCAGCGTTCGCTCGCACAAGGCGCACCAAGCCGATGACTGGGTGCGGCGTCCTCTGCAAGCAAGTCAACTGCGCTACGCGGCATCAGATGTGGATTATCTGCCAGAAATGACAGAGCAATTGCTCGACCGAGCGGCCGCTCTCGGACGCACTGAGATCCTCTACGCCGCCTCGATGGATTCTCTGAACCCAGAGCGAGAACCGCCGGCGCCCCTCAGCCTTTCCTCATTTAGAAACGCCTGGCAACTGACCGCGCAGCACCAAGCTGCTCTGCTCTTCCTGATCGACTGGTACAATGCCCTACCCCTCCGCGCCCGAGAACAGGCTCCCGAGAACAAGGCTCTCCTCTCCATTGCCAGCCGACTGCCAGAAGACGTCGGAGCCCTCGGGCGTATCAAAGGGGTTCCGCGATCCACCGTAACCGAGTTTGGTCGAAAGCTCGTCGAAGGGATCAATGAAGCCGCCAGCAAAGCCCAAACGGAGGGATTCGTGCCGGTCGAACCGCCCGCATACGCGACCTTTACTGAAATCCGCATCGACGGGTGGCTTTCTCAGTTCAAGACAGAGCTTTCCGTCGAACTCGAGTTCGCGCCGGAGTTTGTCCTCCCCGGTCGGCTCCTCAAACGGATGAAGGCGGGCATCGAAGCGGAGGGCAGAGAGGGGCTGCTCGAATCGTTGGTCGGGTGGCGGCGCGAGTTCCTGCTTCAGCCCGCACGCGCGTTTTGCGATTCTCACCCCCTCCCGGTATGAAGGTAGCACCCATGTCCGTCACCACTTCTACGGCGACTACCCGCGGCGTCCGCGTGGATGTTCAAGCTCGGTACTCCCGCGAGCACTCCGATCCTCACCGTCCCCTCTGGTTCTTTCTGTATACGATCACGATCACCAATGTCGGCACTGAGCCGGTTCAGCTCATCAACCGACACTGGGAAATCACGGACGGCAATGGCGAGGTCGAGCACGTCCGAGGACCCGGCGTCGTCGGCAAGCAACCTCTTCTCGATCCCGGCGAGAGCTTTGAATACACCTCAGGCTGTCCGCTCTCGACTTCCTTTGGGTTCATGAAGGGTGAGTATGAGATGCTCTTCATCCAGAAAGACGAGCTCTTCGACGCTGAAGTCGCCGGATTCGCCCTGCGTGTCTTCGAACAGACTCTAAATTAAGGGCAAGAACAGCCCAAGCTACGCGAGGTCGCAAAGCGACCGAGGAGTAGCGCGGCGCGCTCAGCACCCCCGCCGAACCCCCAAAAGGATATGCTCGAGCAGGCCACGGCAGGCACGTTCGCATTGGTTCAGGACTTCCTCAAAACCCTGATCGCCTCCGTAGTACGGATCCGGGACGCTAGAGCCTTTGGGTGCCGTGGGATCGAAATCTCGAAGCAGGCCCAGATGACCTTGAAAAGGGATGCCTTGGCTCAAGGCTTTGAGGTTTCGCAGGTTTTCTCGGTCGAGAGCCAGAACATAGTCGAAGCGAGCGAAGTCCTCGGCAACAAACTGTCGGGCGACGCTGGGGAGTTCATACCCACGCCGCTCAGCAAACTGCCGGCTTCTCCGGTCGGCCCGTTCTCCCGTGTGATAGGCGGCCGTTCCCGCACTATCGACCCGGATCTGGGTCATGAGCCCTTCTTCACGAATCAGAGCGAGGAACACTCCCTCGGCCGTAGGAGAGCGACAGATATTTCCCAAACAGACAAAGCACACGGATGTGCTCGGCTGTTTCGATGAATCTTTGCTCATGAGTTCAGCCCCACCAGTTCTGATCCACGAGGCCGTCTCAATCTAAATCCTGAACCGCAGCGTCCCCTGGAGCATCCGCGGAAACAGACTCTTCATCGTCGGCGAGAGAGCCGTCTTGGGGCCGCACGGGATCGGGAACAGTGCCGCCGAGCTTCTCTGCAAAGAGTGCCTGCAAGGGAAGGTTGGCGCCATACCGCGTCGGTAAGCCGTCGACGAAATAGAGGCCAAACGCCGACTCATGGTACGCGTGGTAGGCGAAATGCACTTGCTCCTTCAAAAGCACGTCGAGCATGTCCCTGACCCAAAGTTCACCACCGCGACCGGGCAAGAAGCTCTCACGGATGGTGCCGAATTCGCCGAGATACAAAGGCACGTTCTGCTCCTTACCCCAGGCAAGATAGGTCTCAATCGCTTTCTGCAAATACTCCTTCCCCCGCGCCTCGACCTGACTCTCTGACGAGTAAAACTCGATCCTGATACGACAGGACGCCTTCTTCCCGAGTCCCTCTCCTCGGGCCAAAGCCTGAAGCTGGTACTCCGTCCCCTGCTCCAAGAAGAAGCGATGCGGATCGGAGCCCAGATTGGCCGGGCCGGTCGTGCCTTTGATCGAAAGGGCGCTCTGGTCGCCATGTCCCTTGCGGACGAACTCAGCCTTCCCCTTGCCGTCCTCGGTCCAGAAATACCAACCGCGCCGAGTATCCAAATCCATCTCAAACAGGGTTTCGGAAAGAGGAGCCTCGTCTCCCGCCGCGCCAGGATTCGCGCCGACATCTTTTTCCGGTGCGCGAATGCTCGTGAGGCTCAAGCTGTCGAAATGGGCTTCTCCCTCCCCCTGATCGCACACCAAGAACGGCTTTCCGACTTGGAGTTTGGGGTCATTCACCACAAAGGGAGTCGTCTCTAGCAGAGTCCAGTCGCTGTCGCCGGGCGGAAGGGGCTCGCTTTCCGCGCGCGCCTCCGTGACCAATTCGTACCAGTCCGCCTCAGGGATTTGGGCATCCGGGTACCAGCCTTCACGCGCTACAAAATCACTAAAAGACGCATTTTGATGAGTGAAGTGATAGGGTTTGTAGAAGTGAAACTCATACACGACGTTCGGGTCATCGACTCGAATGAAGTTGCGCTCTTTGTTCTCGGACCAATCGCCAGCGATGGCATTGAAGCGCTCAACGAAGATGATGTGATGCTGATCGACTTCACGAATGGCCTTCACCGTCTTGTCCGCCAGCTGCTGCCACTGATCCGCACTCTTGGTCGGGACGGGCTCGTTTAAAATATCGTAGCCGATGATCGTAGGCTCTGCTCGATAACGCTCGGCGAGCACACGCCAAAGATACACGAAGCGCTCCTGGATTTCGGGGTCCTCCCAGAGCCGAGTCCCTTTGCCCTGGGATTGATAGCCTCCGGCCGGGTCGTGCATGTTCAGAATCAAGAAGACTCCATTCTGCTTCGCCCATTCGACGTTTTGATCCATCCAGGCGAAGCCCTCTTCCTTGTACTGACCGGGCGTATCGTCCTCTTCAAACGTGCGGTAGCTCAAGTAAAAGCGCACGGAATTCATCCCCATCGTACGAACGCGAGCGAAGTCTCGACCCGTGTGGTGGGCGCTGGGGAGGGGCGTGTGCGCCCACACCTCATTTCCAAAGGCGATGCCGCGCAAAGTCAGCTGCTCGCCGCGTCCGTTGATGAGCTCGCGTCCGTTCACTTTGAAAATCCGAGACTGAACGTCCGGATCCAGAGGTGTGGTGTTGACGAGCGTCTTGTCTCTCCAAGGCGTCAACGGCGGCGGCGTTCCGGCGCAAGCAATCAGGGCCGACACGACGAAAAGTCCCAGCACCAATCGAAAGGGTGCTCTGGTCCAAACCCACATGAGCCCGATTAGAGGCAAGCGCATGGGCTTTCACAATAACTAACAGGAACAAAGACCCTTCCTGCGCCTTCCCGCCCCGTTCCCACCCGGTGGCGCCACGTCCTGAGCGGAAATCCATCACAACCGATCCCGACTCGCGCCTGACCTGGGCCTTCTCCTTTCAGTCGTACTAGAATAGAGCCATGACCGCAGGAAGCCTGGAAGGAAAAACTCTCTTCATCACCGGCGCTACGCGCGGGATCGGTCTCGCGATCGGGAGGCGAGCCGCACGGGACGGCGCCAACATCGTCGTCCTGGGCAAAACCCAGGACCCCCATCCGAAACTGGAAGGAACGGTGTCGAGCGCCGTCGCGGAGATAGAGGCGTGCGGCGGTCGCGCGCTGGGAGTGGTGTGCGACATCCGGGAGGAGAGCCAGGTCGAAGACGCGGTGGCCCAGGCGG
>CAYMQT010000213.1:0-7513 GCA_964392575.1 uncultured Polyangiaceae bacterium | reverse complement strand
GTGCGCCTGCCCCTGACTGCTCGCACAACCCGCGAGGGAAAATGAGCCGCTTACTCCCACGAGGACGAGGAAAGGGGTGAGAGCACATCTCAAAAATGGCCCTGGGCTCCGAACGCCGCCGGCGCCTTTTCGTTCCGCCTTCATGGAAGGGACGCCTAACACGAGCTTGTCCCCATGCGCATCTGATTCTGGCCTCGGCTTTGATTCTCAGGCAATTTCCCGCTGTGACTGACCCTGCACAGGACCGCTCTTTCCCCCGTCTTCCCGTCCAGCTGAGGGAGCCCGGGCTCTATGCGATCGCTGATGCCGATGCGGTACAGGCTAGGGGGCTCGACCTGGTGGAGACCATCCTCGCTTTCGTGCGAGCCGAAGTTCCGCTCCTGCAACTCCGTGCGAAGGGACAGCGCGCCTCCTTCGTCCTTGAAATCGTGAAGAGCGTGAAGGAAAAGGGAGGATTGGGGACGAGCGCTCTCATCATCAATGATCGAGCGGATCTCGCAGAGCTGACGTCTGCCGTCGGAGTGCATGTGGGACAGGAGGACATGCCCGTCCGAGACGTTCGCAGGATCTACCCTGATCTGGTGTGCGGAGTTTCCACCCATGATCTCGAAGAGCTCGAACAGGCTTTGAGCTGGAAACCGGACTACGTGGCATTCGGGCCCGTGTTTCCGACTGAGTCCAAAGCGGACGCCTCTCCGAGCGTAGGGCTTTCGCGCCTCATAGAGGCCCGAAAGCTTGCTCAGAAGGCCCAAATACCGCTAGTCGCGATCGGTGGCATTGGACCTGAAGATCTTGCAAGCGTCGCCAAGAGCGCGGATTGGGTTGCGATGATCGGTGGCCTTTTGCCGTCCGGACCGGGAGGCAGTCCCTATCAAGAGATCGAAAGACGGAGTCGCGCCGCCGACGCGATCATACGGTCAAGAGGCGGATGACCATCGATTCGAGAACCAACGCCGGAGATCCGTTGCGGGCTATCATCGAGGCGCTGTCGGAAATCACCTGATGCCGTTTGGCCCAGAGGAGGGGATCGGCATCCTCGCGTGCGCGATCAGCGTACTGTGTGGCCGCGTGGCTCAGCAGTTCGAGCAGTTCAGGGCGACCGTCGGGACGTTCATCTGCAAATGCGAGCGCGGCGGCAGCAGAGCCCTGATCGAGCGCTGAGTCGAGCGCTGCCACGAACGCATCACGGCTTTTTCGTGAGTCAGGTTCTGTAAGAGCGCGGGCGCGTGCCAAACTTCCCTGGCAGAGCGGCAAAATGTCCGGGGGAAGACCCTCTTTTTTCAGCAGGATCTCAAGGGCGTCGGCGGGCAGGGGACCGAAGCGGACCTTCAGGGTTCGGCTGAGGATGGTGTCGAGCAGTGCTCGCGGGCGACTTGTGGTCAGGATGAAATGAACCCCGGGACGCGGCTCCTCGAGGGTCTTCAGCATGGCGTTTGCTGACGCAGGGTTGAGCTTGTCTGCGTCACTGACGATCACTACGAGTGAGCGTCCTTCGTGCGGAGAGAGAGAGACGCGTGGCAGTAGGATCTTTCTGATCTGGGCCACGCTGATGCCCGCCGTCTCACTTGCGCCGTCGAGGAGGGAGGGGGGGTAAACTCCTTGACCGATCCAGAGTACGTCCGGGTGAAGTGGAACGCTCGGTGAAGCGGGCGCGAAAGTGATGACGCGTCGACAAATGTTGCACGTCCCGCACCCGACATCGGGAGCTGTCTCACAAAGGAGTGCCTGCGCTAACAAGAGGGCAGCGGTCGTCTTTCCAGTTCCGCTCGGGCCTTCAAACCGGTAGGCGTGGTGAACCTTTCCGGCACGGAGCGCTCTTTCGAGCGTGGTGCAAACGGTAGGTTGGCCAAGGAGATCGGAGAGGGACAGATCACTTTCCTAGCAGTTTCAGGAACGCCTCGTAAGCGCCCTGGCTTCGCTCGCCTTTCTGTTCGCGTTCCATACGGACGTTGAGCCCGTCAAGCACTGCCAAAATGAGGGTTGCCAGATCATCGGGGTTGAGGTCCTTCGCGGTGCCTGTGAGTCTGAGATGCTCGGCAATCATCCTCTGAGCCTCTTCTTCGAAGTCCTGAGCTCGCTCCGACAGGTCGTCGTTTCGGCGACCCTCGCTCCAAAGCTCAAGATTGAGGCCGCGGAGCGCTTTTTCTCGCGACAACACTTTCCACAGGTTGGCGAGGCCTTCAGGAGAGAAGACTCCCGGTGTAGAAATACTCGTGAGGGAAAGGGCGGCGCCAGGTTCTGTAGATTCTTCTTCTCCGGAAAGGACTTCGCGCAGAATATCGAGGTACTGTCCATAAGCGTAGCTTTGCACCTCACGCACGAGGGTCGCTTTGCTCATGAAATAATAGTGCACGATGCTCTTGCGAAGCCCCAGCCCGCGGCCAATGTCCGAAAGGGTCGTCGTCGTGAAGCCCCCGACAGAGAAGCACTGGGCGGCGATTTCCAAAATCGCAGAAACCCGGGGATTGCTCCAATTGACCGCGCGGGGAAAGCGGCCACTGGGAGCGGGGGTTGAGTCTGTAGGACGAACTTGCGGCTGGGTGTCGAGGGCTGCGTCTGACATACAAGTTACCTGCGGGACCGTGGGTGCGGCGTCAACCCACATAGACCCACAATGTGATCGAAGGCACTTTACATATATGGAAGCGGTTAAAAAAAGAGAAATCGTGGCACCGCTGGGACGCTTCTATCCCTGTCGGGAGCGCTTTCCTTTCCTTCGGCCAAGCGGTCGGAGTCATCCAGACGCTCGGTCGGCCTGGAAGCGATTTAGGGCGGTGCGTCCCAAAAGGGCATTCCTGCTTCTTTGGTCCAGCCGGGACTGCCGTATTTTCCCTTGGTGCGACTTTCCGCAAAGTCCGCCGGCTCATCAGGCTTGGGCCGACGCATCGTCAGGATCAGGACCTCGTCTGCGGTGTACTCGGGAACGGCCACACTGCTCGCCTTGGGGAGCGTCGCTTCTCCCGTCCCGGCGCGCAGCACCTGAGTGGTCGGCGGGTAAATGTCACGCCATCTTTCTCGCGTCGTGTGACTGCCCCGGCGAATGGTTCGGTAGCGGTGAAGGCGGAACCCGGGGACTCCTCGTTGTGCGAGGGCATGAGTGCCGCGGGGGAGTCGGGAATCAGGACGCTCGATTTGTTCGTAGGGGATCGCTTGATCGATTTTTCGAATCAGCGTCACGACTTGATCGACTTCGGGACCTCTGATCTCTGCGTGGACCGTGCCGGATTCGACCGTTTGGTGAATGGCGATGGGGAAGTCGTACGGGTTTTTGAATCTGAAATTGATCGTTGGGTAGACCACCGTCGCATCCATACCCATCTTGATGTACGAGCTCGGCCTGGTGTGGGGGTAGCGCTCGACAATCTCCAGCCCGGCGAAGAAAGCTGCGCCGTGGAGCGTGCCTGAAATTTGACAAGTACCGCCACCGATCCCGTCCACCAGTTCTCCATCTGCGATCACCGTGGCCACTTTGTAGCCGTTGGCTTCGTCCCGGGGCCCCACCACCTCGTTGAAGTCAAACTCTTCGCCAGGCAGGAGCACGGTGCCGTCCAGTTTGGAGGCGGCGAGACGCAGGTTGAAAGTACGGTCCTCCACTTTCTCGGCGCGACTGTACGATGTTTCAAAGTGCCCGAGTACGGTATCGAAGCGCAGGCCTAAGAGCGTTTCCTTCGTCTTTTTTGGTGTTTCGGTGATCACGACCGCTGTGGCAGTGAGTTCTCCTTGGCTCAGTGCTTTTCGCATCTGAAGGAGCGTTGCGTCCACGTCGAGCCAGCGGCCCGTCTGGTGCTCACGCGGCTCCTTTGTTTTTGCGATGAGGCGAGCGCTCTCCGGTTGTCGGTCGAAGCTGCTCTTGATCCGCTTGAGCTCCGACAGAACCTCATTCGTTTCAAAGTCGAGGGGAGGCGGTAGTTCGAAGCTGGCATCACTCTTTTGCGTGTCTTTCGCAAGAGCTCGCCGCAGCGAGCTGGTCGAGTCTTTCAGATCGGAAAGGAGGGCCTTGGCCCGCTCTTCGTCGTAGGTGACGCCCCATTTCGAGAGAGTCTGGGACACACCAGGGGCGCCCGGTAAGACGACGGTGAAGCTACGCTGTCGCCAGTCCCTCACGCGCTTTTGGACCTCGCGCTCGGTCTCATTTTCGAGTTTGAGGGGTTGCCCGAGAAAGCGTACGGGAGGCGGGGGCCTCCCGTCATCGGGGGCGGCCGGCGCGCCCGGCACGATGAGCAGTCCTATGGCGCTGCCCGCAACCGCGCACAAGATCGCAACTCCAGCAGCAGATCTGAAGGCTTTCGAAAGCGCGAATCCCCGGGGACCATTGCCTTTGGACATGCCTTTGGACACAGCGCGCGATCTGCCTCGTTCGAGCGGGACGCGCAAGGGCGCTTCTCGTGCTAGGACTCCGCTGCTGCCCACCGAGAACAGGCTGCGCTTTCTATCCCCGCTGTTCATGCTTCCCCCGCCCGTCGAAGAAAAGCTGTCCTCCCTTCCCGCGAGCCCAGGCTGCTACATGTTTCGAGACAAGGAAGGCGGCGTGCTTTACGTCGGTAAGGCCAAGAGCCTCCGCTCGAGGGTGCGCAGCTACTTCTTGATGGGAAACTCGGATGAGCGTGCGTTCATCCCGTCGCTACCACGCTTGATCGGTGATCTTGAGACGTTTGTCACCCAGACAGAAAAAGAAGCCGCCATCCTTGAGAACAGTCTGATCAAGGAGCATCGCCCGCGGCTCAACGTGAAGCTTCGTGACGACAAAGAGTATCTGACTCTGCGGCTCAGCAAGAAGACCGAGTGGCCGCGCCTGACTCTCGTCCGGCGACCCAGTGTGGACGGGGCTTGTTATTACGGCCCCTTTCACTCGGCGACGGCGGCACGACGGACCTTGCATCTCGTGGAAAAGCACTTCCGGTTGCGGACCTGCACGGACCGCGAGTTGAAGAGTCGCTCCCGTCCCTGCATTCAGTATCAGATCGGTCGCTGCCCCGCTCCTTGTGTCAAAGAAGTCGATGTGGACGAGTATTCGGGGCAGGTGGACGCCGTGGATTGGTTTCTTTCCGGCCGCCATGATGCACTCACGAAACAACTTTCGACGCGCATGTCGACGGCCGCGAGTCAGATGGCCTTTGAGCTGGCGGGACTGTACCGGGATCAGCTGAGGGCGGTGCAGAAAGTCCGGGAGAAGCAGCGGGTGGTCGCGGTCAGCGATGTCTCGCAGGATGTGCTTGGACTTTATCGCGAGGGGGATCTCGTCGAACTCAGCGTCGTCTACGTACGGGAGGGGCGCGTCGTTCAGATTTTCAACATCAGCCACGCTCGAACCACTCTTCCAAACGATGAGGTGGTCGCGAATTTTCTTCGAGAACACTACCGCGAAGGCGGCTTGGGCTCTGCTTTTATCCCGGACGAGATCCTCGTGCCTGTCCTGCCGGAAGGTGAGGCGGGCGTTGCTGAGTGGCTCAATGACCGCCGCGCCGAGGTGCTTTTGGCGCAAGGAGTGCGGGTCAGTCGGACTTCCCTTCTTGCTCCCCTGCGCGGAAACAAAAAAAATCTCCTCGATCTGGCCAGAGAAAACGCTCAGCATGCCTTCGCCGAGAAACGCCGTGCGGTAGATGACATCGATCAGCGTCTGGAGCAGGTGCGGGTGAAGCTGCGCCTGCCTGCCCTTCCTCGCCGCATCGAGTGTTGTGATATTTCGCACCTGGGCGGTGAGGCGACGGTGGGCTCTGTGGTGTCCGTCCGCAACGGCGCGCCGGACAAGAAGAATTATAAAATATATAAAGTGCGCACGGTCTCGGACGGCGATGATTACGAAGCGATGTTTGAGGTGCTCAGTCGCCGCTTTGCTCGTGGGATC
This sequence comes from uncultured Polyangiaceae bacterium, assembly GCA_964392575.1. Lineage (GTDB taxonomy): Bacteria > Myxococcota_A > Polyangia > Polyangiales > Polyangiaceae > NIC37A-2. Next base: position 1,668 of record CAYMQT010000213.1, on the reverse strand, counting down.
GCTGCACGAAAGGAGCGAGCGGCGGGGCAAAAGGTCGACGAAGAGACGGGGGAGGTGCTCAGTCCTGAGCCGCACGAGCAGAGCGGGTGGGATTTGCCCGATCTTTTCGTCGTGGACGGCGGCCGGGGGCAACTGGGCGTGGCGCTCGGCGCCGCGCAGGATTTGGGTCTGACGGATCTCCCCATCGTCGGTTTGGCCAAGGAGCGGGAGACTGCGCTGGGGGACAAGATGGTGGACCGAGTGTACCTGCCTGGACAGAAGAACCCGGTGCCGCTTCGCCCCCACACGCCCGAACTTTTCATCCTCGCCCTAGCGCGAGATGAAGCGCACCGTTTCGCCAATGTGCATCGCTTGAAGCTGGGTAAGGCGCGGACGTTTGCCTCAGAGCTAGATCGCATCAAGGGCATCGGTCCCAAAACCAAGGCGGCACTGCTCTCCGCGCTTGGATCGGTCGAGGGCATCAAGCTTGCGAGCGACGAAGCCATCCTCGCCGTACCCGGCGTCACGAAGAAACAACTCGCAAGCCTGCGGGCGGGGTTGATTTTTTGAGGGAGCAGCGCTCCCTCCGTCGCCCGCAAGCTGCGGTTCATTTCAAACGCAGCGCGACTCCTCCCTACGTACCGCCTGCGCTGATTGGGCTTCGCCCTCACAGCAAGAACGGCCCAAGCTACGCGAGCCCGAAGGGCGAGGAGTAGCGAGGCGGCCCCAGCACCGCCGGCGACTATGTAGGAGCCGCCGGAGCGCAGCCGGCGGGTGGGGGAGAGGAGTGCGCGATTACTCGCGCCGACGAGGGGGTTCTCTAACCCCCAAAAAACAAAGGCCTTCTAGCGACGGGCGCTCAATGCCGCGATGGTGACTCCGAGTTCCATTCGGGACTCTGACCAGTACTTGTCGATAGCCCGAGCTGCGTATTCCATGGCCGGGGCAAGATCGATCTGGTCGAGCCATGCCTCGATTTGAGGCGCGATGAAATACCTGACCGACGGATCTTCGAGGAAAGCGCGACCGCTATCATAACCCATCACATCCGTGTGAAGTTCAAAGTCCACGTCGCTGAATCCCGCCGCTTCCAGCTCCTCGCTGATGGATTCGACGGTCACACGCCCAGAAGCTGCCTGCTCCATTGCGCGTGAGATCTCAGCGTCATCGTACTTCAGGGCGAATTCACCCACGAGGTCGACGATTTCTGGAAACGACCGACTGAGCGGCAGGGCGATGAGTGCCTGTCCTCCGGGGTAGAGCAAGCGGGCGGCTTCACGAAAGAGCGCAATCCGCGCATCACTCCCACCGAGAGGATGTAGAATCAAGGCGTGAGAAAAGGACTCTCCGACAAGCTCCGATTCTGAGGGCTCACCCACGAGGTAAGAGAACAAGTCCGGAGATTGTTTCTGCGCGGCAAGAGCCGCGCAAGCCTCGGAAGCTTCGATACCAACGCCCGTCGTGTTGGGCATGCGTGTGAGCAGCTCTCGCGCCGGGTATCCCGTCAAACTGCCCAGGTGAACGACGCGCGCCGCCTCGCCCACGAGCAACATGTCCTGAGCAGCCTCCCAAAACAGACGTAGGTAAGAAGGGACGACAAAAGTATCGATGACTGCCGCCTCGTTCTCGTCGAAGACAGGTGCGGCTACAATCGATTCGGCAGAGTCGGACACGTAACTTTTGGCTAGC
>CAYMQT010000212.1:0-7527 GCA_964392575.1 uncultured Polyangiaceae bacterium | reverse complement strand
TGCAAAGTGGTGACGATGGGCATCCTGAGCTGACCGAGTGTGCTCAGCAGATGAGCGCCTGCGCGGCCCCCGAAGATTCCGTACTCGTGTTGAAGGCAGAGCACGTCGAAGCCCCCCACATTGAGAAAGTCCGCCGCACGCAGGTACGACGAGACGTCGCTTTCAGCGATCTCGAAGAGAACCATCTCGTCGTAGGCGTAGCGCTTGCCGACGTCGTTCATCGCGACGATGCCGCATTGCTGTCCGAGGGCTTCATCGCTGAGCGCGGTGACAAGGTCGCTCGTGAACGTTGCGATGCCGCATTGTCGCGGTAATGCGTTGCCGAGTACGGCCACGCTCCGGATTTTGTCGGATGGCTGTTCGTGATTCATGCGCTCGTCTCCCGAGCGCGTGGATGTCGCAGTTGGTCGCCACGCTCGACGACCCGCTTTTCACCTGAGCCTAGATCGCTCGTCCGGTCAAGTTGATCGGACGATTGTTGCGGGTTCAGAGTCGGCGACGTGCTAGGTTGCCTTTAGGAGAAGGTTTTTTCATGGGCGACAAATCACCAAAAAACAAAACGAAGAAGCAAGATCAAAAAAGTGCAGCGTCTGATCGCGTCAAGGGCGACCGTAAGAAGCAGCAGGACTCATTCGATCGGACTCCGAAGAAGACGAAGTAGGCGAGTGGCCCGGGGACTTTAAGTAGCGCCCCCGGCAAGATTCGAACTTGCGACCTTCGGCTTAGGAAGCCGCTGCTCTATCCAGCTGAGCTACGGGAGCGGGGGCCGGAAACTGGCATGCGATTTGGGGTGAGGCAAGGGTCTCGCGGCTCCCTTTGAGAGGCAGGATCGAAGGGTTGTGCAGGCCGGTTTGGGTGAGCAAGATGGCGCCCATGCCGCCTTTGATTCCTGCCTCGCTGACCTACTCATTTTACGCACTTGTGGCTTGGGGTTTATCGGCTTTGTTCGTCGCCTTTCGCGCACTCAGTGCGGACGACTTGAAGAAGGGGTTAGCGCTCCGGGTTTTTGTCATCGCGTGGATGGGGGTGCCGGCGGTGTTGGCAGTTCGGGGCACTTTTTTGGATTTTTCGCTCACGCCTCCGATGTTGCTTCGCGTCATGCTGCCGATGCTGCTCTTGTGCGTCGGGTTCTCCTTTTCACCGTGGGGTAAGCGAGCAGCGGCGAAAATTCCGGAGACGCTTCTCGTGGGCACTCAGGTGTTTCGCCTTCCTTTGGAGCTCATCCTCTACGCTCTTGGTACAAGAGCGCTCTTGCCTGTCGAAATGACGTTCTCGGGGTACAACTTCGACCTTCTCACGGGGCTGTTGGCGCTGCCGCTCTGGGTTGCTCTTCATCGGAGGAGCGCTCCTCGTTTTCTTCTATGGGCCTGGAATGTGCTCGGCCTCGCTCTTCTCGTGACGATCATCGCTGTCGCAGTGCTGTCGTTTCCCGCGCCGTTCGGCTGGTTTCAACCGCCCAATCTCTTGGTCGCTTTCTATCCTTGGATCTGGCTTCCGACGTTTCTGGTGCCGATCGCCCTCGTCAGCCACCTGCTCCTTTTCCGCAAGTTGACCCTGACAACGCCTCGCGAGAAGAACATCTAGAACTTAGCTTAGGAGCCGAGGTTGATGTGTCCGGCGCGCACGAGCCCGACAATCTGACCCAGGGTTTGCTCACGGGTGAGCGGCGATAGATCGATGGCTTCTTCGATGCTCAGGCCGCCCTCCAGACGTGAGAGCAGAAAGGCTTGTTCCGGAGATAGACGCTTGCCTGAGATCGGATCAGCGGCGACGCGGATCACCCGCGACAAGCTGCCCAGTTTTCTTTCGAAAGTGCGCTGAAAGAGGCCGGCATTTTCGCGAATGATCATGCGCACGTCGTCGAGATCCGTAGACTCCGAGATCTCCAGCGCCGATTCAGCACAGCTGACGGCGAGCTCTACATTGTCGAGACCGAGTTCCTGTCTCGCGCGTTCAATCAAGCCCCGGACGGCGGCGACGGGGTCTTTGGAGTGCCAGGAGGTGCGTTGGTTGGAACGCTTTTCACGTTCCTTTTCTACGCCAGGCGGCGTGCTGCTGTGAGTGGGAACCTGGCTTTCGGAGCGGGCTCCGCCTGGGCTGCCGGAATTGCGTCCTGGGCTGCCGGAATTGCGTCGTGGCGCAGGGGAAAGGCTCGGGCGCAGGAGAGTAGGATCCGACGTGCGAGCTAGGGCAGGGTTGCTCTTTCCCAATGCCTCCCCTGCGGCGATCTCGAGCGCCGTCGCAAAATCCGACATGTTTGCGTAGCGATCCTCCGGGTCCTTGCGCAGAGCCGTGAGAATCACCTCGTCCACCCCTGCCGACAGATCCGGACGAAAGGCAGAGGGAGCGACGGGAACGTCACGGATCACCCGCTGAAGGAGTTCCATGACGTCGTCGGCCGTGAAAGGAACCCTGCCTGTCAACATCTCGTAGAGAATGACCGCCAGAGCGTACTGATCACCGCGCGCATCCACGGCCGCGGTTTTCCCGAGAGCCTGCTCTGGCGCCATGTACTCGGGGGTGCCCAGGATGTCGAACTCGCCGGTGAGTTTCCGCCCGCCGGTCGTGCGTGTATCTCCGCCCTTGCTGATCCCGAAGTCGAGAAGCTTTGCGAAGAGTTCATCCCCTGTATCCACCAAGAAGATGTTGCCCGGCTTGAGGTCGCGGTGGACGATGCCCGCTTGATGAGCGGCGGCAAGAGCCGAAGCAGTCTGGACGGCCACCCGAACGGCCGGCCCGATGTCCAGGTATTCGTTTCTGGTCATCACCTGGTCGAGCGACCGACCTCTCAAAAGCTCCATCACCAGGTAGGGGCGCCCGTCCTCGGTCGTGTCAAAATCCAAGATTTGCACGATGTGGGGATGATGAAGCTGACTGACAATCTCGGCTTCTCGCGTAAACCGCGCGAGAGCGTTGTCATCCTGGGCGAGGTGCTGCGCCATCACCTTGACGGCTACGGGTCGCTTGAGCCGGACGTGCTCAGCCTCGTACACCATGCCCATTCCACCTTCGTCGATCTGGGTCTGGATCCTGTAAGCGCCTCCCAGCACGCTCCCGATGAGGTCTTTTTCCAGGGTCTGGGTCATGGGCTCAAGTACGGCGAATGTACCTGGGGCGCTTCCTTCCGTCGAGAGCGCATTCATAGTCAACCATACGGGATGGCGGGCGGATTCCAGGAAAGGGGAGCGCACGCTTATCCAGTATCAATGGAAGCAAGATCGGAGGGTGTCTTTTTTGTTTCCGTTAGAGTGTCGGGTGGGGACGACGGCAGTATTTTTCGTTTCGCCTCAGTGTTTGATAGCGTGCTGCAGAGTTTGATAGCGTGCTGCAGATTGATAGCGTGGGGCGACCGCGGGCACCGTCGCCCTGGAGGGTTGAATGAAGAGCCAAGCAAAGTTTCAAAATCAGGGTTTATTGAGCGGAATGAGCCGGAGTCGTCCCGCACGGGCGCGGCGGGCTTTGGCCTTGGGCGGGGGACTCACGGGCGTAGCCTTTCTTGTTTCGCCCGTTTACGCCCAGGAAGGTGACGGCTCAGCCTCAGCCAGCTTCTCGCTCGATGAGGGTGCAGCTGTGGAAGCAAGTACAGCCGTGGAAGCGGGAGCGGAGGGCGACGGAGCAGCCCCGTCAGCAGCGGCAGAACCCGGAGCGGCGGCGGCGCCCGCCGTGCCAGCATACGCTGGCGCGCGCGCGAATCGGTCTCGCGCCTCGGTCAGCGAGCGGTTTGCCTCGAAGCCCTACATGGAGCGCTACAAGCCCGAGGCTAACCTGTGGGAGATCGGCATGTTCGCGGGTCTGCTCTTCCCCTCCAAGAACCACAATCTGGCCGTGGTCTCTCTTGATTGGGAACAGTACGATCCGGTTGCTGGAGAGCTCGGTGGGCGATTCGCCTATTTTCCTCTGTCGTGGCTCGGTTTCGAGCTGGAAGGATTCGGCGCCGGGGGTTCAACCAAGGACACCGACTTCAGCGCCGTTTTCTATTCGGTGCGGGCGCATGCGCTCTTTCAGCTTCCGTTTTGGTCCGTGACTCCTTTCGCTCTGGCTGGCGCAGGCGCCTGGGGTGGTGCGAGCGAGTCGATGGGTCATGATCGTGATCCTGCCATCCACTTTGGTGCCGGTGTGAAGGTGCCGTTCAGCCATCGAGTGTCGGGTCGATTTGATATCAGAGATATCCTGTCTCAGAAGACAGACGCGAGCCAAGGGGTGGCCACCCACAACCCAGAGATCCACCTGGGCGTCTCGTTCGTGTTTGAAAGAACGGTCCCGGCCGCTCCGAGCGACGTCGACTACGACGGGCTGTACGACTCCGAAGACAAGTGTCCCCATGAGGGGGCGCTGACTGTAGACGGCTGCCCTGGGGACAGCGATAGCGACGGGATCGTGGATCCTAAGGATGCGTGTCCGCTCGAGCCCGCAAACACTCCGGACGGGTGTCCTGACCGGGACGCCGATGGGGATGGCGTGCCTCTGCCTGCGGATCAGTGCCCCGAGGAGGCCGGTCCGGCGCCGAGCGGATGCCCGAATATGGATCCGGACGGGGATGGAATCATCGGTGACGCCGACAAATGCCCGCAGCAGCCAGAAACGCGCAATGGATTCGAGGATGACGACGGCTGTCCGGACGAAATGCCGGAGGCAGTGGCACGTTTCACTGGTGTCATTCAAGGGATCAATTTCAAGCAAGGGACTTCTGATATCGAAAAGAGTTCTTATCCCACGCTCGATTCTGTGGTGGAGATACTGAACAAATACCCCAGCGTTCGTCTCGAAGTGTCAGGACACACTTCAAGTGAAGGTACGGAAAAGCGGAATCAGGAACTCAGTGAAGAGCGAGCTGGTGCCGTACGGAAGTACTTTATCGACAAGGGGATCGGCGAAGAACGCATCGTTGGGCGTGGGGCGGGCGCGTCCGAACCGATCGCTGACAACGAGACGAAGGAAGGTCGTGAGGCCAACCGTCGGATCGAGTTCCGCGTCCTTTCACAGCAATGAACTCTCCGAAGCGGTGGTCGCTGAGTGTGGGCCGTCTGGCTTTCGTGGGGTTCGCCTTTGTGCTCATGAGCTGCGTTCCGGCGGTTCAAGTGCGAACCTCACAAGATCCTTCGGCCAACCTGGGCGGGTATCGGACCTTTGCCATGCTTCTGCCCAACCGCCCGGTCCCGAGTGAAAATACGGCGTTTGACCCGTTTGTCCTGCAAAGGCTGCGGCAGCTCGCCTATTTGACTCTGAAGGGCAAGGGTTTCACGCCCGTCAAGAAGGACGAGGCGGAGCTCTTAGTTGCGGTCACCGCGTCGAAGGATGCGCGTGTGCATGTTTATTCGACCGGCGTCTACAATTATGGCTACCCGTACGATCCCGGGTTTCGTTCGATGAGTGTGCAGGAAATCCGAGAAGGGATCATCGCTATCGATCTGATCGATCAGCGGAAGAAGAGTGTGGTTTGGCGTGGGACCGGGGTACGGGCCATGGATCGAGCCCTCACTGATTCTCAGTGGCGGGAGACGGTGCAGAGCGTTCTCAGTCAATATCCCGGCCCGGCCGCAAATAGCCCATGAGCGAACAGGCTGATCGGACCCTTGAAGCTCATCTCGTTGAAATAGAGAAGCTCATTCCCGGAGGGCGTGGCATGGCTGTGCTGCCTGATGGGCGCCGGGCGTTCGTGAAGGGCGGATTCCCAGGAGACTCGGGATACCTGAGGGAAGTCAGATCCAAGGCGACTTATGTGGAAGCGGATGCTTTTGAGGTTGTCCGTCCTTCGAGCGACCGCGTTTCCCCGGCGTGTTCCGTTTTTGCGCGTTGCGGGGGCTGTGATTGGATGGGTCTTTCCCTTGAGGCCCAGCTTGAGGCGAAGCGCGAGATCGTCCTCGACGCCCTCGCGCGCATCGGCAAATTGAGTGAACAAGAGCTTCCCTCGGAGATCCGTCTCGTTCAAGCTCCCAGCTCCCTTGCGTATAGAAGTCGTTTGCGGCTCAAGGTGAGCCAAGGAAAAGTCGGGTTTTTAGCGGCGAAAAGCCACGAACTCGTTGAGTTCGAGGACTGTCTCGTCGCCACGCGGGAAGTGAGTGACGTGCTCGCAGAAGTGCGCGCTGCCGTAGCTCGGGCACCACAGGCGTTTGCTCAGGTCGACCATGTAGAGATCCGCGCCCTTTCCTCCGAGGGGGCTTCTCCGTCGACGACCCGCTCGGCTCATTTCGTTCTTCAACGGAAAAAACACGGAGGGAGCACTCACCCAAACCGCCTCCTGCGCGAACAGACAAGGCAACTTACGGGGATGCAGGTCCGGCTGGGGAAGGAAGCGGCGCCTTTTCAACTCTATCAGCCCGCGCCCGGGGTGTCTGTAGAAGCTCCCGTGGGCGGCTTCACTCAAGTCAATGAGGCGGTCAATCGCTTGCTGGTCGAGCGAGTCTGCTCGCTGGCCGTCGAGCACGGCGCCCGTACGTTCGTCGATGTGTATTGCGGCAGCGGGAACTTTTCACTCCCCCTTCTTGTGCAGGGGCTCTCCGGGTGCGGCGTCGAACGGGATCCAGAGGCCATTTCTGCGGCCCGGTCCCGGTCCGACGCCGAGGGCTACCCGACCGAGTTCTTCGCGACCGAGAGCGCTCGTTGTCTCGAGCAGCTGGTCAGAGAAGGTCGGTCTTTCGACATGATGATCGTCGACCCGCCGCGGGCTGGTGCGAAGGACATCGTGCCCCTGATCCTACGCCTCGCAGTACCGCTTCTGGCGATGGTGAGCTGCGATCCCACGACCCTTGCCCGGGACTTGCGTATGCTGATGGACGGGGGATACAGGCTTGTGGGCCTCGATCTCTTCGACATGTTCCCCCAGACCCATCACGTAGAAAGTCTGGCTGTTCTCATTCGCTCGTGAATGTGGGCCCCCCCGTGGGACAGGCCGCCCCACTGTCGGCCTGCAAGGGACGGGCGGGGAACCTCCTTGAGAAAACCGCTCGACTTTCCCGCGGGGCGATTTACGTTCTCATTACATGGCTGACAGCGAGTCCCCCAAAGCACCTCATTCATCGCGCCGGGGTAGTTTTCCTCCAGGACCTTGGGGCCAAAAGTCGACGAAAGCCCGTGGCTCAGGTTCGGGGGGGCCCGCTTCGTCCGGTCCCGGTGGCGGGATGCGCGGCTGGACTTTCCCCTTGATGCTGCTGTTTGCCCTCGTGATGTGGAACACGCTGTCAGGAGCGGGAAGCAGAGCGGAGGACATTGCCTATTCAGACTTTTACAGCGCGCTTGAATCCGACAAGGTGGAGAGTGTCGAGATCACCGGCACTCAGATCCGAGGCACGTACAAGGGAGGGGAGAGTCCGACGGGCGCCAAACCGATTTTTCAGACCTCTCTCCCCAACATCGAGGATCAGGAGCTGCTTCCGCTCCTTCGCAAGCAAGGGGTGAAGATCAAGGCCGAGAGCGATGAAGCAGGTCTTTTGACCTACGCATTGCTCAACATTCTTCCCTTTGTACTCATCATTGGCTTCTTCGTTTGGATGTCACGAAGGAGCGCCAAGATGATGGGCGGGGGGCCCT
>CAYMQT010000211.1:0-7551 GCA_964392575.1 uncultured Polyangiaceae bacterium | reverse complement strand
GATGACGGAGCTCGGTCCGTGGAGGAAGGTGCTTCGATGCTCTCAGGGCTCAAGCGCCTCGGTTTTGAACATGTCGTCGCCACACCACACATTCGTCCCGGGATGTTCGACAATCATGCTTTAGATCTCGTCACGGCGTACCGAAGCACACTGCTCGACCTACGGGCCTACAGCGATCTCCCAGAAACCTCGCTCGCCAGCGAACACTTCTTCGACAGCGACGTCATTTTGCGGATCCACCGAGGAGAAGGGCTCCCCTACCGACGGGAGAGCGACCTTTCTGAAAAACGGGAAGGCGGCTCGATCCTTGTCGAGTTCCACGACCTGGCACCCCTCAAGGTGATTGAGGCTCAGCTCTATGAACTTCAAGTCAAAGGCTACCGGCCGGTCATCGCTCACCCGGAACGGTATCGCGCCTGCTGGAAAGAGCCAGGTATCGTTGAACGACTCGTCCAGCTCGGATCCGTCGCTCTGCTCGATACTGCCGCCCTCGTCGGAAAGTATGGACGGCGAGCCAAGGGTAGCGCTCGGGAACTCCTAGACCGCGGAGCCTACGCCGCGGCTTGCAGTGACGCCCACCGACCGTCTGATATAGACCTTCTGGAAGAAGGAATGTCTTTCATTTCCGAAGAGTACGGAGAGGAGGAAGTGTCCCGGTTATTTTCTACGGGGCCAAAGGCACTTCTGGGCGGGACCTCGTCGCGATGAGCGGCGCCCAGTCACGGTGAACAGCACCAGTCGGTCAAAAACTGGCCTCCATTTTGACATTCGAGTTATTGAAAAGCGATGAAACGTCCGCTCTTCAGCGTCCTGGGCCTGGCTGTTGCCCTCTTGGTCGGCGCTACCCTCTTGGTCGGCCCTGCCCAAGCTCGCACCGAGCACACCCTGCGCTACTCGAAAACGCAAAGTTTCAATTCGGCGCTGCGCTATCTCCGGGTCGATCGCGGGTACAATGTCGTCGAAAAGGACCCTGATTCTGGGTACCTGATGTTCGAGTACAAAAGCGACGGCTCGGAAAAGACCACCAATGGCAGCATCGAAGTCATCGAGCGCGGCGATGAAATCGCTTTGGTCGTACAGCTACCCCAGCTGCCAGAGTACCATGAGCGTCTGATCGCCAATGGCCTGTTGAAGAAGCTCAGCACCGACTATGGTGCTCCCCCGGCTCTGAAGAAGCCGTCCCCCAAGAAACCGCCTTCTCCGGCCAAACCGGACCAGTCTGGCCCGCCCAAGGAGAAAGCCCCCGAAGCCAAACCGAAGTGAACGACACATCCTCCCTCGCCCCCTCCAGGGACTCTCTCGGGCGATATGAGGTGCTGGAAGAAATTGGCCGCGGAGCCATGGGGCTCGTGCTCTTGGGTCATGACCCGGCCCTCGGTAGAAAGGTGGCCATCAAGCACCTGCGACCGGATCTGAAGCTCGCGCCCAAGGATCATGATCTTTTCATGCGGCGCATGCGCCATGAAGCTCAGGCCATCGCCCGTATCAATCATCCGGGGATCGTCGCTCTGCACGACATCGGGCAGGATGAAAAGCGTGGCACCTTCTTGGTCTTTGAGCGCGCCCAAGGCCCCACTTTGGAGGCGGTACTCGAACGCGGGCGGCTCACCGATGAAGGAACCGCCCGCCTCGCAAGAGAGCTCGGAGATGCCCTCTCTGCAGCCCATCGCTCGGGAATCGTTCATCGAGACATCAAACCCGGAAATATCATCCTCACGGATGAGGGGTCCAAAGTCGCAGACTTTGGCGTAGCCCGCCTTCCTGACAGCACGCTGACGAAGGCAGGCGCTCGCATCGGTACGCCGGCCTACAGCGCCCCAGAATCGATCAACGAAGGGCAGCATTCCCCTCTGAGCGATCAGTTCTCCATGGCCGCTTGCCTCTACGAGGCACTGTCAGGACAGCGAGCTTACCCAGGCAAAGACGCCGCCGAAGTGGCGCTCATGATCGACCGAGGACCACCCGCTCCTCTTTCTCCCACCTTGGGACTCGCTCAACCTGTGGACGCCGCCCTCCTTCGTGCGATGGCGAAACGGCCATCCGAACGCTTTGAAAGCTGTCAAGACTTCGGGAAAATTCTAAGTGAAGCCTTGGTGGGGGCGAAGCCGCCCGGAGCGACACTCCCTGACGAGCGGCTCTTGCGCCGGGCAGCAAACCAGGATCGCTCCCGTGCCCTGGGCTCCGCCCTGCTCTGGCTCTTGCTCGGCGCAACCTTGTCCGTTGGCGGAGCAAGGTTCTTTCGCGGAGCGTCCGACAAGACTCAGGTCGTGCCGGAAAAGCCGCACGTCATAGAACGCGACGCTTACCTCAGCCCCCTACCCTCCTCAGAGAAATGAAGCGCTCGATTACCTGTTTTCTGCTACTTTCTCCCCTCTGGATCATTCTTCCAGCGGCGGCAGAGACAGGGCAGGAGATGATCTTCATCGAGGGTGGAGTGCATCGCTTGGGCGGGGATACGGAGGATATGGTTCGGGCGGCAGAACAGTGCACTTCTGACCTCAGGGGTGCTACCGATGAAGCAGCCTGCGGACTCGACCGCTTCTCCTCGGAGCTGGGGCCAAACGAACCGACCGAGATCCCTCCTTTCTTCATGGACCGAACCGAGGTCTCCCTGGGTCGATACTTGCGCTGCGTGAGAGCGCGCCGCTGCCGGGCCCCGGCTCTCGAATACGCCGGATTGAAGTTCCGAGACCCACGCCTCCCGGTCGTCTTCGTCAGCTTCGACGACGCCCAGGACTATTGCGCATTTCGGGGCGCAAGACTCCCCACCGAATCCGAGTTCGAATGGGCCGCTCGTGGGCGGGAGCGAAGAGAGTATCCATGGGGTCGGTTCTTCCGCTGGGGCTTGGCCAATGCAGGCACTTCTGGCCCCGAAGAAACCGATACGCGCGACGGAGTGGAGCTCTTGGCTCCCGTCGACAGTTTCGCTTCGGGCGCCACAAAGGAAGGAGTGCTCCAGCTCAGTGGAAACGCGGAGGAATGGACAAGTTCGCTCTTTTACGCCCACGGGACAAATAGTGCAGACCAAAGTACGACCACAGGCCCTTCCGTGATGAGAGTGGTCAAGGGCGGTAGCTTCGCCGATGCTCCCGCATTTTTGCGGGCAAGTTCCCGAAACGGAGTGGCGCCCAGCGTTCGTACTGCCACTGTGGGGTTCCGTTGCGCCCGAGACGCAGAAATCCGAGACTAGTTCACACGTGCTGACCCTCCCGATCCATCGCGCCGTGCGCTTCGTTCTCATGAGTCCCCACTATCCGGAAAATGTCGGAGCGTGCTGCCGCGCCATGAAGACGATGGGATTCACACAACTGGGACTGGTCCGTCCGAGTCGACTGGCAGAGCCGAGCCACCCGATGGCTCAAAAAATGGCCGTCAAGAGCTGGGACGTGCTGGACGGGGCGGCCCTTTTCGACAACTTTGACGAAGCTGTCGTCGGAGCCTCGCTGGTGGTGGGCACGACCGCGCGCCGAGGCGTGTCGGGGGTCGTATCGCCTAGATCCCTCGCCGCAGAGCTGTCGAAACGACAAGACCGTTCAGGTGCTGTCGTCATCGTCTTCGGCAACGAAAAAAGCGGTCTTACCTCTGAAGAACTGAGCAAATGTGACAAAATAATCAGAGTTCCCATCGCCGCAGATCAGCCTTCTTTGAACTTGTCGCAAGCCATGCAGGTCGTCACCTACGAACTGTTTTCACACGCCCTCGACGAACGACAACAGATCGAACCAGAGATCGACTCATGAAGCGCAATCTCGCAGCGCACACGATCCTTTCGAGTGTGCTTTTGCTCTGCTCTTGTCGCACCGAACTGGCACCCTTCGACCAGGCACTCAAACGGGCGGAAGAGGCACGGCGAAGAGGAGATTTTTCGGCCGAACGCCGGCAGTTTGAAGAGGCGATTTCCCTTTCTCAATCCGAGCGCGAACGCTCGGAGGCCATGTACCGCAGCGCACACTCCTGGCTCCGGGAAGGAAATTTTGAAACGGGCGCGACCGAGCTCGAAGCTCTGGCCAAACAGCATCCTGGTTCACCGCGGGCGTCCCGAGCGTGGCTCGATGCGGGGCGGGCTCGTGAGAAGATGAACCAGTTGGACTTGGCAAAGTCCTGCTACAAAAGGGTCATTGATGACTACCCGGAGTCAGGCTCCGCCAATGCTGCGGTCACGCGCTGGCTCGATCTGTCCTCAAAGGATCCGAGCGCGCGAGACCGACTGCTGTCCCAGCTGATTGAGGCCCATTCATCCCCGCCTCTCGATTCCTTCCTGCGCTTTTTACGCGCCCGGGGGAAAGAAGAAATCTCCGCCCGCGACGCCATCCTTGCCTACGAAGACGTCGCCAAGCGGCACCCCTTGCCCAAGGGTCTCTACACGGACGAAGCTCTTCTCAGGGCTGCGGAGCTACGCCAAAGTCAGGGAGACTTCGAGGGCGCCCTGACGACGCTCAAACTGCTCGACCGACACAGCGAAGGGGCAGCCCTCGTCGGCACTTACGTGCGCGGCTCCTACATCAAGGCTCTGTTCCTGCAAGCGCTGATCCTGCAAAAAGATTTGAGGCGTCTGAACGAAGCAAAAGACACTTACCGACTGTTCATCAAAAAACACCCGGACAGTCGCTTCGTCGACGACGCTCTCCTGCATCTGGCACAAATCGCCGTTTCCCAAGGGCGTGACGGCTGTTCCGAAATGGAGGAACTCCGCCTTGCTCGGCCGGATTCACGCTACGAAAAATGCAGCGCTCTTCTCTGTCCAAGCGCCCCCCCTCTTTCCAAGGAGCGTGAAGCGAGCTGCCGCAAACTCGTGAGCGAGTAGTTGCTAAACTTCTGGATCGAGTTCCGCCGGATCGATCTCGTCTTCGTCTTCGTCGAGTTCGTCCTCGTCCTCGTCCTCGTCTTCCTCGTCCTCCTCCTCTTCGTCGGGGACGTCGTCCTTGTCCTCAACCTTTAACTCGATGCCCAATTCTCCAAACTGCGCTTCGAGGAGGTCAAAGAGCTCATCGGCATCTTCGCCGCTCCACTCATCGAGGACGTCTGTGATGAACTCAAACATGTCGCCATGCTCGAGACGTCGCTCCGTCTCTTCGATCTGGTCTTCCGTAAACGAATCGAGAATTTCTTCCCGGCAGGTTTCCGTATCGCCTTCGTCAATTGCTTCCTGCGCCGAAGCCCGAATGTGCCGAACCGCGCGCCTATCGAGGTAGATTTCCATCGTCTCTGAATCAGGAGGACAGGGCCCAAGGAGGCCACAGGCGGGGGCTTAGTCGCACGCGCTCCCCGGAGTCAAGACTCGTTTTTGCCTTGGCACCCAAGCGAGGTTCGAGACTGCCAGGGGTCGAGGGGGAGGTGGAAGGAAAGCCAGAGGGAACCGGGAGGCGCCCAGCCCCACCCCACAGGGCCCATTTCCCCCCGAAACGGATTGATTCCGTGGGGTTGGGGCTTGACTCTCAGGGCTTTGCGCGGTCACCTCGTTACGTGGAGTGCGGACGGTGCGGACGAACCAATCCTGGCCACGTCAGGTACTGTCTTGACTGTGGGTCAGAGCTCCGTGATGCCCGCTCCGCGGCCCTGAGTTCGGCGGCGGCCCCACCCCCAGACGCGCGGGGCGAAAACCGGGTCAACTGCTCGACCTGTGGAGTCGACAACCCGACCAGCGCCACCTTCTGTCGAGAGTGTGGAACGAGAATGAACCGTCCACCGGGTGGCCAACCTTCCGCGGCTCCTTCCAGGGCCGCAGCTCCTTCCATGGCCGGAACACTCGTCGTGGCATCCAAGCCGGGGACTGATCTCAGTCACATCGTCGGGACCTTGGCTTCATCAGGTAATGCTTCTTCAGGCAATGCAGGCAATGCCCCGAACGCTGCCCATCTTGCCGCCCCACCTCCCGGCTACCCAACTTCGCCGGAAACACCCGTCCCGCTAGCAGAGAGGGGGATTCATCAAAGCATGAACCCCCGGCCGCGGCCCGATCAAGCCATGATGGGTCATTACCCTGCTCAGCCGAGAGCATTTCAGCATCAACCGGCAGTGCCGCATCAACCGGCAGTGCCGCATCAACCGGCAGTGCCGCATCAACCAGCAGTGGCTCCCACACCACCCCCCGCAACCCGCACGTGTCGCGCCTGCGGTGGTTCTTCTGGAGCCACCGCGCGCTTCTGTCAGTTGTGCGGTCTGCCGCTCGATCGAGGATCTGGAGAACGCCCTCGATCGAGTCCGCCTCATCTCGCCTCTGAGGCCCTGCCAGATGCAGAACTCGTAGTCATCGCGCAAGACGGCTCTCCCGGACGAAAATATCCTCTCAACCGGCCTGTCATCATGATCGGAAGCGGCGGAGAAGAAACCGACATCAATCTCCGCAAGGACCCTTATGTCAGCCCCCTGCACGCACAGATCAGTTATCGAAATGGCCGATTTCATCTCCTGGATCGCGGTTCACTCAACGGCGTCTTCGTGCGGTTAGGCGGTTCTGTGCCTTTAACCTCAGGAGACTTGCTGCTCTTGGGCCTCGGAGTGTTAAGATTTGAAATCGTGGACGAATCGGAACGAAACTTGGCGCCGCAGACTCGCGAGGGAACGCGGGTTTTCGGCACTCCTCCCGCGCCCCGATACGCTCGTCTCACCACCCAAACCGTAGAGGGCGTGGCGCGTGATCGTCACTACCTCTCACGGGCAGAAACTGTACTCGGACGAGAGGTCGGGGATATCGTTTTCACCGATGACCCTTTCATGAGTCGACGCCATGCGGCCATTCGTCGAGACCCCAACACCAACCACTTTACGATCCGCGACTTGGGGTCTTCCAACGGGACATTCGTTGCCCTTCGGAGCGAACATACCCTTTCACCCGGTGATCATATTCGCGTCGGCCAGCATCTCTTTCGGCTCGACGTGCGGAGCAGCAGGTAACCACGAATGACCAGCGAAACGGGCGGGTTGCGGCTCCGACTCTTCGGGCGCACAGATGTCGGTCAAGTTCGGGAACACAACGAGGACAACTTCCTCGTAGCGAACCTGCACACCGGCATTCGGGGCCTCATGGAGGAAAACCGAAACATCACGCTTGAAACGGGGGGACTTCTGCTCGGAGTCTGTGATGGGATGGGCGGAGCCGCCGCCGGCGAGGTGGCGAGCCAAATGGCCGTGGATCTCGTCTACGAGCAGATCCACCAAGGCGGACAGGCCACGGAGCGAGACGAACTTGCCCGCCGACTCGTCCGGTCAATTGAGCACGCGGGCGCCAGCATCTTTCAGGAGGCGAGGGCGGATCGAAGCCGCAGAGGGATGGGGACCACCTCCACCATCGCCGCGCTTCTCGATCGTCGTCTCTTCGTGGGACAGGTCGGTGACAGCCGCGCCTATCTATTGCGAAACGGCAAGCTTGCCCTTCTGTCGCGTGATCAGTCCCTGGTCAATCAATTGATCGAAGCGGGACAACTCACCGAAGAGGAAGCCGAGACCTTCGAACACAACAATATCATCCTGCAAGCCCTCGGCACCGCAGAAACCGTGCAGGTCGATCTCACCTACGGGGACCTTTGCAAGGGGGACATCCTGATGATGTGC
>CAYMQT010000210.1:0-7557 GCA_964392575.1 uncultured Polyangiaceae bacterium | reverse complement strand
CTACAGGCAGGCCCCACCTACAGCTGCGGCTCTGCCACCTACAGCCGCGCCCTGCGGGGGACAAGCTTTTTTGTGGGCAAAAGAGGTTCTCCTTGCAGGGCTCTAGGATTTTCCCGCTCTCATGTGGGATCCCGCGGGAATCTTTGTTCGGTGCCGTCCGGATGCCGGGCAAAGCGCCCCTCGATCGGACCCAGGTGAGGCGCCTCATCTTCCCAGGGCCACCCGCCGAATCTCGTCTGTTGATACTCGCGCATCGTTTGCTCCAGTTCCTCTCGCGTGTTCATGACGAAGGGGCCGTGATGCGCGACCGGTTCGGCGATGGGTCGGCCTTGAAGAATGAGGAGCTGCACGGAACCTGTGGCTGTGAGGGTCACGGGCGCGGTCGGATCCACCATAGCTACGGCGTGCTCCGTGAACCGTCGAGATCCGACAGTCAGGGCGTCTCCAGCGAAGAAGTAGAGGGCACGTGTGGCGCTGGCGCTTGCCGACGGTAGAGTCCACGAGCGACCATCATCGAGTTCGATGACCCAAATCCCTACCTCATTGTCGGGGTTGTTCGCCCATGATTCGGGAGGAGGTGAAACGCCTTGGGTCTCGCCGATCTTCCCTGCCACGAGAGTTACCTTTGCGCGTCGGTCTGCCTCATCCAGCTCCGTGATCTGGGGAATGTCCTGGCTCCAGAAGATGCTGAAATGAGGTTCGGCCATCTTCTTGCTTTGCGGCAGATTGAGCCAGATCTGAAAGAGTTCAAGAGGGTTGGGGGAGTTCTTCTCAAGCAGCGGGAACATTTCGCTATGGACGATGCCCTTGCCAGCGGTCAACCACTGCGCGTCACCTGCGCCAAAACGCGCGGTTGCCCCCAAGGAGTCCGAATGATCGCAGTACCCCTTACGAACAAAAGTCACGGTTTCGAATCCACGGTGGGGGTGCGCGGGGAATCCCGGAACCGTTGTGCCGTGGTACATGCGAAACCCGTCCTTGACGGTAAAGTCCATCCCGAGATGTCTCCCGGCCAAGAGCTTCGGATCGGGACCGAGCTCGTCCGTTCCGGCCGGGTACTCATCGTTGTGGTACGCGCAGAACAAGAACGGATCGACCGTCGGCCATGGAAAGCTCAGAGGAGCGCTGTCCAGGACAGGGTCAACCGAAGCGGTAGGGTCATGGGATGGCGTTTTCATCCGGTCAATGTAAGTCCTTTGTCTTGGGGGAAAGGGGGTCGAAGAGGAAAAGAGCCTTGCTCCAGGAAGAATAATACGCGAGCGGCTAGCGCCGCTGACTGCCTTTGCGTCGCGGGGGTCGTGGTGCTCTAGGTTTGCGCTTTTTAGCCAGATACACCGCGTGGCGGAGTCCTGCGCCACCCGTTCGCAAGAGTTCGGGCGAGAGGGAGAACTTCTTCATGCGCTCTTCGAGCGCCGGGCTTTCCGTCTCGCCCCAGACTCCGAAAACCCCTCCCACGTTCAAGGCCAAAGAAACGTTCTTGATGGATTCGTCGCCGTAAAGGGGATGCTTCGCTGCCGCCTTGCGCTCTGGGCCCACGTACAGGTCCCAGAGGATGGCGTCGTAGCGGGGAGCCTGGGGGTTTTCAGCGGTCTTGCGCACGACATCCGTCACGTCGCCTAGCCTCATCTCCACGCGTGGATCGAGCGCTGCCCGTCCGTTGGCTTCTGCGACCGGACCACGACACCACTCGATCACTTTCTCATTGAGCTCGCAGACGATGACATGCGCGCCGCGCGGCAGCGCCCCCAGAGCTGCGCGTAGGGTAAAGCCGAGACCAAGGCCACCGATCAGGACTCGAGGTTTGGGTAGATGTGCTACAGGAGCACACCCGCTTTCTGCCAGCGCAAGCTCTGAGGTCGTCAGATGGCTTGTCATGAGCACACGCCCCCCGATCAAGATCATGTAGTCCCGATCCCGCCGCCTCAACTCGAGCAATCCCTCGTCGGTCTGTGTGCTGTCGAGCAGCTCGTAAGGACGCGGCATGAGCCTGATGCTTCTAGGCTCGGTCTCTAGGACCTGTGCGACAGGAGGTCCTTGTAATTCTCCTGGAGTTGATTGTAGTGCGCCTGGCTCAGGCCCAGGGAAGTGGTGATGTTGCGCAGACTGGAGATCTCGTCGAAGGTGATCGAGCCGTCTGCTCCTGCAACCTTGAGCAGAGCGTCCAGAACTTCCAGACGGTTTTCCAAGGGCAGCCCGTCGCGCAGGGTCCGGGTGAAGCGAGGGACGAAGGAGGTGCTGAGGCGCAAGGCATGCTCGCTGAGTGTCTCACACACGACGTCTGCTCCTACCGGTCCGAGCTCGTCGATGCGTGAAAGTTCCGCGCGCAGCAGGCGCATCTCTTCTTCCGTAATCGTTCGGTCGCTGTACGCGATGGCGGCCATGAGACCGGCGACCGCCGTGATCACGTCGATGTGGTCGGAAGAAGCGCCTTTCATGCGGGACGCGACGGCCGTTCTCAGAATTTCATCGGGCTGACTAGTCATCAGCCGGTGTTCCGCATGCCCTGCGCGATGCCGTTGAGGCTCGTGCCGACGGCCTGGTCGATCAGTTTTAGTTCAGGATCGCCTTCCTTGAGCGAGCGTTTGCGCTTGATGAGCGCTATTTGCAGAAGGTTGAGCGGATCCACGTAGGGATTTCTGAGGTTCATCGACTCTCCGAGGAAGGCGTGTCCTTCGAGCAGGGTATGGCGGCCTCGGATCGCCAGCAAGGTGCGTGTCATCGTTTCGTACTCGGCTTTCAGAGTTTGAAAGATTTCTTTGAAGTCACCCAGTTCTGTCAAATAGAGTTCTGAAATGGCGAGATCCGCTTTGGCGCAGACCATCTCAATTTTACCCAGCAAATCATCAAAGAAGGGCCAGTCCCTGGCCATCCTCTGCAAGAGCGCAAGTTGCTCGGGCTCCTTGGCCGCTGCCGCGAAGGCGTTGCCTGCTCCGAGCCAGGCCGTGAGCATCAGTCGTGTCTGGGTCCAGCCGAAGTTGTAGGGGATCGCGCGGATGCCAGACATGGTGCCCACGCCCTTGTCCCGGTAGGCGGGCCTCGATCCGAAGTGAACATGACCCAGCTCTTTGACGGGAGTCGCATGGAGGAACAGCTGAAAGAGTTGATTGTCTTCATGTACCACTTTTCGGAAGGCGATGCGTGCGCTGTCGGCGAGCTTTCCGGCCATCTCGCGGAAGGCCTTCTGATCCGTTTCGCTCACGCTGTCACGCCAGTCCGTATAAGTCGCCATCAAGGTTCCGGCCATCATGACTTCCATGGTGCGTTCGGCGATGGAGGAGATGCCAAACTTCTGACTGATCGTCTCTCCCTGCTCGGTGATCTTGATGCTTCCACTGAGCGAGCCCGGAGGGAGTGCAGTCAGCGCCCGGTAGACGGGAGAGCCGCCGCCGCGGCCGACGGTTCCCCCGCGGCCGTGGAAGAGCGTGAGGTGAACGCCTGCGTCACGAGCAACGGCGGCGAGGTCTTCCTGAGCCAGATACAGCTCCCAGGCGGCGGCGACGACCCCGACGTCCTTGGCGGAGTCGGAGTAGCCGAGCATGATCTCCTGCCTCATGCCCCGTGCACGCAGTTGACGCATGTAGACTTCATCAGAGAACAGATCGCGCATGACCTTGGAGCTGCCCGCGAGATCGTCGCGTGTCTCGAACAAAGGTACGATGTCGATCCGACTCTTCGGCGTTTCGCCCGAAAGATCGAGAAGTCCTTTTTCCCGAGCCAACAGGGCTACGCGGAGCATGTCCTCGGCGCCGTGGCACATCGATATGATGTAGGTGTTGGCGACGCCTTCCCCGAGCTCATCCTGAACCGTGCGGATGGATTCAAACACGGCGAGCACCCTCTCCGCCTGTTCATCGAGCCCCAAGGTCGGAGACGTGAGGGGACGGCGCCCGAGGAGTTCGCTGCGGATGTTTTCCTTGGAGGATTTTCCGAGACCGACCGAAGCAAAAATAGAATCCAGGGCGGTGGTGTGCTCTTCAGAATCCTCACGCACATCGAGGTTGTAGCCGTGAAGACCGAGCATACGGACCTCTGCCAGAAGGGGGGCCACGAGGGATCGGGCCGCTCGTTCTGCCTTGGAACTGGCCACGGTGTCATGAACCAGCTGAAGATCGGCGGAAAGCTCATCGGGACCGCGGTAGGTACCGGAGAAACTCTCGGGTTTCCCGGCGTCACGCGCCGCAATTTCCTTACGGGTTGCCTCGATTCTGCCGCGAATGAAGGAGAGCTTGAGGCGCAGTGGCTCTTCGGCGTCGCGTCGTCGGTTGGCCTCCCAGACGTCAGGGAGACGGTCCTTGTCTCTCTTGAGTGATTCCCTGAGCGCGTCCGTTTCCGGGACGATGCGGCTAGAAATGCTGAGGCGCTCGATGAGCAAATCGATGCGCTTCTGGTAGTGCCCGAGCAGGGCGTGGGCGTGGCGTCTTGCGGCGGCGATGGTGAGTTCTGGGGTGACGAAAGGGTTCCCGTCCCGGTCTCCCGCGACCCAGCTGCCCAGGGTGAGGGGAACTTCCACGCCGAGCTCCTCACCGAAAGTATCGCGGAACGCGGTGGCGCAGCTTTCGTGGACGTGGTTGGTGGCGTCGAGCAAGCGGTCTTCCAAGTACCAGATGACGGTGCTGACCTCGTCCATCACGCTGGGGCGATTTTTGCGGACTTCGTCCGTGAGCCACAAGAGTTCGATGTCGCCCTCCAGACGTGCTTCCAAGTTGGCCTTTTCTGCCGGAGATTCCGTCTCCCGGGCCAACAGCGCGTCGGCCAGCCGTGCTTGAAGGTTGAGAACCGTACGTCGAGTTGCTTCCGTCGGGTGAGCGGTGAGTACCGGTCGGACACGCAGCTCACTCACGGTCTTGCGCACGTCGTCTGGTGTTTTCCCGGCCTTCTTCAATTCTTCGAACGCCCACTTGAGACTCGCCTTCTGCGGACCCGTGTGGCCGCTCCTGTTGTAGGAGCGACGCCGTCGCACTCGGTGCACCTGCTCGGCCGTGTTGATCAGGAGAAAGAAGAGCGTGAAGGCACGAGCGACAGGCGCGGCTAGACGTACGGGGTAGGTCTCAACCATGGCCAAGAGTTCTCGAAGAGAGGGCGCTCCCTCGACTCCCTTGCGGCGGTCACGGCTCGCCTTGCGTAGAGTTTCTACGGCGTCAAATACTTCTTGGCCTTCGAGACGGAGGATCACGCGACCGAGGGCACCGGCAAGCCAGCGCATGTCTTCGTTCAGGAGCAGATCTTCGGAGCGGGGCTCTTGCGTGGGCATAGGCGGAAGGTTGTGCCCAATAGAGTCGCGTTGCGCTAGACCCCCTCGTCAGTTGGTCGTTCAAAGCGCAAGCTAGAGCCTTTTTCAGGCGGCTTTGCGTGTCTACCGGGGCAAAGTTTGACGCTCGCCGGTGGGTTGTCCTTCGACGAGGACCGTCCACCCTCTTTCAGTTTCTGTAGGACTGAAACCTCCCGGAAAAACGTCGCCCCTTGATTTCCCTGACTGGGGCCTAGGGAAAAGCGCTGCGCCGAGTCCGGGACATGGACGCCCCCTGCATGCTATTGAGACGCCCCCTGACTCATGCGTGCCCTTTTCGGAATCTGGACGTGGTTTGCCTTCGGCGCGATATCGAGCGTCGGTTACGTCTTCTGTCTGATTCTTTTTCTCTTGACGTTTCCTTTTGACCCCGCACGGCGTTTGACGGGCCCGGCGATTCGCTTCGTCGGTCGAGCCATGTGCGCAGCTGTTCCGGTTTGGCGCTTTTCGTTTCAAAAGCCCGTCCCCTCACCGCTGCCGAAGCGTGCGGTGTGCGTGAGCAATCACTGCTCCAACATCGATCCCTTCCTGCTCGCGCACCTGCCTTTTGAGATGAAGTTTTTGGCCAAGAGCATACTCTTCAAAATTCCGGCTGTCGGCTGGGGGATCAAGATCGCGGGAGACATTCCTCTCGTGCGCGGCTCCACCCAGAGCGTCAAACGAGCCATGAAGCGCGCTGCGTTCTATCTCGAACACGGGATGCCGGTGCTCATCTTTCCGGAAGGCACTCGCTCGACGTCCGGAGAGATGCTTCCGTTCAAGGACGGGGCGTTCCGCCTGGCCATCGAGCAGAAGGCGCACATCGTACCCATCGCCGTCGCCGGTACCGTAGGTGCTCTCAAGCGAGGGGACTGGAAGCCTGGGGTCGCGCGCGGCACGTCTCTCGTCGGTGAGCCCATTTCGACAGAGGGCATGACGCTTTCGGATGTCTCTTTATTGAAAGAACAGACACGCGCTTCTATCTCCGGCCTCAGGACGCTGCTCCGTGAGCGCGGATTTGAATGATCTCGGACGTTGTTTGTACTAGATCGCGTGGGTGACTCTCTTCCGGCCCTGCATTGATCTTCACGAAGGACGCGTAAAGCAGATCGTGGGAGGGAGTCTGACAGAGACGGGTGCGCGGGAAAATTTCGTTTCTGATCGACCGGCGCGCGAGTTTGCAGAGATGTACCGCCGGGATGGGCTTTGGGGTGGCCATGTGATTCAGCTCGGCCCGGGCAATCAAGAGGCGGCCGAAGCCGCCCTTGCCGCCTTTCCGGGAGGTCTTCAACTCGGTGGTGGCGTCACGCCACAGAACGCGCGTGCTTGGCTTGAAAAAGGAGCTCGCCAGGTGATTGTCACGAGTTATCTGTTTGAAGCGGGCCGGTTTTCTGAGCGACGTCTCAGAGAGTTGTGTGATCAAGTCGGTCGGGAAGAGCTGGTCATCGACTTGAGCTGTCGACGTCGGGGTGGCGAATATTTCGTCGCAACGGATCGCTGGCAAACGGTGACGGATGTGCGAGTGGATGCGGAGCTTTTAGGGCACTTGTCAGGGTTCTGCTCCGAATTTTTGGTGCATGCCGCCGACGTCGAAGGCTTGTGCCAAGGCATCGAAGAAGAAGTGGTGGCCCTGCTTGGAAGAGCCGTTGAGATTCCGTGCACCTATGCGGGCGGGGCGCAGAGCTTGGAAGATCTCGAACGGGTACGAGAACTCAGCGGCGGCAAGGTGGACCTGACCTTCGGAAGTTCCCTCGACATTTTCGGCGGTCGTCAGGTGAAATACACCGACTGCGTTGCGTATAATCGCAGCGTCGGCAGTAGCTAGTGGCTATTGCTCTTTGGTTTTGAGGAAGCGAAGAGCGGGCCAGTCCTTTTCCGTGGTTTCGAGATGCCAGGCGTTGCGTGCCAGAAACACGGGGGTCTTTGTGTGGTCGCTCGCCAGGTATCCTTCATTGCCCGACTTGAATGCCTCGAACTGCTTCTGATCGTCGAACTCAATCCAGCGCGCCGTGTGTAAACTGGCGCTTTCGAAGACGACCGGAACGTCGTATTCCGTCTTGATTCGAGATGCCAGAACCTCAAACTGCAGCGCGCCCACCACACCCACGACCCAGTCCGCTCCGATCGCGGGTTTGAAGACGCGGGCTGCGCCTTCCTCGGCAATTTGTTCGAGCGCCTTGCCCAGATGTTTGGCCCGCAGGGGATCCGTTGCGCGCACTCTCTGTAGGAGCTCGGGTGCAAAATGTGGGATGCCGGTGAACTTCAAATTTTCGCCTTCGCTGAAGGTATCG
>CAYMQT010000209.1:0-7701 GCA_964392575.1 uncultured Polyangiaceae bacterium | reverse complement strand
GCGTGTTTACCCTTGGCCTCGGGGCCAATTACGGTGGGCACGCCTTTGCGCTCAAAGATTCCGCGGATGGAAGTCCCAACGGCGTCTTTCCCAACGTCAACTACTCGTTCTTGGAGCTGGGGGGTGACGTGGAGGTCAACATCGGCAAGGTGATCCTTGGCGGCGGTGGTGGATACTTACTTGTCCTCGGGGTCGGTGAAATAGGGACAGACGGCTGGTTCCCCAATGCCAAGGCCAAGGGTGGGCACTTTTTCGGAAATGCGGGCTGGGCGTTTTCTCCCATCCTAGACGCTCTGGTGGGGATCGATGTGCGGCGTTACGGACTCAACTTCAACCCGGTGGATGTGGGAACTCCGCCCGACCGGGTCGCCGGCGGAGCGATTGACACGTACATTGCCGCCACGTTTGCTCTGCGCTTCAAGATCCCAGAGAAACCGTCCGGCGGCGGCGCGAAGGCAGACAAGGGCACCGAAAAGGGCGGTGGCGGTTTCGAGAGCTTCGACTGAGCACTTGATGGCTTGGTCTGCTTAGTCCCCGAAGAGTCCGACTTGTTCGAAGCGAGGTCGGGTGATCGGGTCACTCTCGATCGGAGGCGGGGCGCTTTCGATCGGAGGTGGAGTTGCGACGGGAGCGGGAAGGACGCTGGGCGCAGGAGGGGCGTCGTTTGGTTGCTCTGAAACCAGAGCGGGAACGCCAGGATCGGCGGGGACTTTCTTAGGTTTGGGCGTTTTGGGGGAAGACCGGGTGTTCTTCTTTCGCTTTGTCTTTTTGGCGGTCTTCTCTTCTGCGGCCGCAAGTCGACCTTGGTCGCGTCGGATTTGCTCCTCTGCTTGAGCGGCGATGGCGCGCGATTTTTCTGTTTCTCCGCGCATCTCCATCAAGAAGCGGCTGGGGATCTGGGGTCTGAGTTTTCCCCATTTCATGCGGTTCTTGCAGAAGCTGAGAGTGAGCTTGGTTTGCGCGCGGGTGACCCCCACGTAGGCGAGCCTCCGCTCTTCGGGAATGGTATTTGAGCCGTCGATGAGCGAGCGCTTGTGCGGGAGAAGCCCCTCTTCGAGACCGACGAGATAGACCTCTGGAAATTCGAGGCCTTTGGCCGAATGAAGAGTCATGAGCGTGACGGCGTGTTCCTTGCGTCCGTCCTCATCCTTTTCGTCCTCGCGATCCGAGAGGCTGGATTCTTCAAGGAAGCCACGCAAAGTCGGAGAGTCTTCGCGCTCTTGATAGCTGGCCACGGCGTTGACGAGTTCCTGGACCGCGTTCCAGCGGGTTTCTTGTTCGCCCGGGTCCTTGTACTGGCGTTCTATCTCGGCCTTGTAATTGACGCGAGCGATGAACTCGATCACGAGATCCTTCAGAGGTTCACGGGAGGCGCGCGCGCGGATCTCGTAGATGAGCGTCGTGAGATCCTCGATGGCCTTGGCCGCCGCTACGGGAATGTCTGGATCGGTTTGAGCCAGGGGCAAAACTTCCCACAGAGGCTTTCCTGCCTGCACCGCTCGGTCGACGAGGGTCTTGACGGTGCTGGGTCCGATCCCGCGCGGCGGTGTGTTGATGATGCGCAGCAGGGAGACTTCATCTTTGGGGTTTTCGACCACCCGCAGATACCCCAAAAGATCCTTGATCTCCTTTCGGTCGAAGAAGCTTTGGCCCCCTATCAGTCGATAGGGAACCCCAGCGCGGCGCAGTTCCTGCTCAAAAACCCGTGGTTGTTCGTTGGTTCTGAAAAGAATTGCGATGTCACTCGCGACGACGCGCTCCTCGTCCTCGCGCTGGATCTTCCTGAAGATCTCCGACACGACGGCCTCGGCTTCGTGATCCTCGTCTTCGTAAGGAATGAAGCGAGGGGGCTCGCCCGCGCTGCGGGCGGGTTTGAGAACTTTTTCGTGCCGCACGCTGTTGTGGGCGATGAGGGTATTGGCGAGGTGAAGGATCCAGCCCGTGCTTCGATAGTTTTCTTCCAGGCGCACGATCTTCGCGTCGGGCCATTGCTTGTCGAAGCTCAGGATGTGCTCGACCTCTGCCCCGCGCCAGCCGTAGATGCTTTGATCGTCATCGCCCACCACACAGATGTTGCGGTGCCGTTCAGCGAGGCTGCGCACGATCTTGTACTGGAGTTCGCTCGTGTCCTGGTACTCGTCGATGAGGAGATGATCGAAACGGCTTGCCTCTGCGTAGCGCGCTTCCGGATGCTGAGAAAACAGGAGATGGGTGTTGATGAGCAAGTCATCGAAGTCCATGGCCCCACAAGCAAAGAGCGACGCCTGATAACGCTCATACGCCTGAGAGGCGAGCACCTCGATGTCTTCTTCAGCGCTTTTTTGAGCTTGTTCTGGCGTGAGCCCGCGATTTTTGAAGTTCCCGATGTGAAAGAGAAGATCCCCGGGGCGCAGCGTTTGGCTCCCCACGCGAATGTCCCGCAAGGCCGAGCGCGCCACACTCTCCTGATCCCCTCGGTCGTAGATGGTGAAGTGATCTGGGTAGCCTAAAAGTCGTGCGTGTCGGCGGAGCACACGGACACAGAGGGAATGAAAGGTGGAGATCTCCGGAACCTTCTGTTTCTTCTTCTTGCGCTTTCCCAGAAGCTTGAGGGCTCGCTCGCGCATTTCCCGGGCGGCCTTGTTGGTGAAGGTCACCGCAAGGATGCGTGACGCGGGAACGCCCGAGCGAATGAGCTCGGCGATGCGGTAGGTGATGACTCTCGTCTTTCCGGTTCCTGCGCCCGCCAAGACGAGCAGAGGGCCATGATGGGTCGCGACGGCGGTACGTTGGGCGCGGTTCAAGCCATCTTCCGAGCGGACGGACATAAGAACCCCTCACTTACTGAACTGTGGAGCGATGTCCATGTCAATCAAGCATTTCTTAAATCCAGCACCCCAAATGCGAAGGGGGGATCCCGATCAGTGGGTGGGTTCAGTAGCAGCTTTGATTTCCTGCATCATCAGATACATCAGCGTTGGTCGAGGGCGCGTATCTGACAGGCCCTCGAGCGGCTCGAACGCGGTAAAGCCATACTTAGCGTAAAATTTGACGGCACTGGGCTTCGCGTCCACCACGACTCCAGTGCAGCCGAGTTCATCGGCCATCTTTGAAGCAAGCTTCAGCGTAAAACGGCGAAGCTGTTCGCCGAGGCCCGTAGATTGCACTGCCTGATCGACAGCGAGACGCGCGAGCCCGAGCATGGGCAGAGGGTATCGAGGCAGCTTGCGGCGCTTTCCTTCAGGTAGATTTTCGATGTCGATGTGGCGAGGTGCTACGGTGACAAATCCCAGGATGCGGCCGCCTTCCATTGCGATGTAGGTCACGCCAATGTGGTGCCGAAATTGGTTCTGACCCGCGTAACGGTGGAAAAAGCGGTCCAGTGACTCGTCACCGGATTGAAAACCCGAGCGGTCATCGTCTGGGCGAAGCGCCCTAATCTCCATCACGCATCAGTTCGCGCAGAGCAGGCGAGGGCTCGGAATGTTCAGCCTTCTGGAGCATCTCTTCACCTGTTTCGCGCGAGACGACGAGGCGAGGATGAATGATGTACTCGACCGGCAGCTCATCAAGCGCTTGCAAGTGATGCAGGAGTGCCTGTTCGACCAAATGCCCCTTCTTGACCCCGGTCTGACGGACGTGTTTTTCCATGAGACTGCGCGTCAATTCAGAGATTTGAGCTGAAATTTGAGTTTCTTTGGCCATAAATGACTTTCCATGAAAAAGCTACGCTTTTGTAGCTCACTTGTCGAGGGGATTCAACTCCAGAGTGCGAACAGGAGTACGAGCCAGACGATGAGCAGGAAGTCCCAGTATTGTCTCAGGAGCCGGACGCCTTCGTCGCGCGAACTCGAGTAGTGGTCGCGCTTGCTTCGTCCCAGCACGAGGACCAAGGGCACGATACCCGCGAGAACGTGGAGGGCGTGGAGGGCCGTCAGGGAGTAGAAGGTGAAAGCGTAAAGAGAACGCGCCTCCACGGCAACATGGGCTTCCGCCATCGCGCGCCAATTGGAAGCTTGAAGCCCGAGGAAACCTACGGCGCAGATCAAAGCGGCGTAGAGACCTCGGCTGACTTCGAGTAGGTGATTTTTCTTGAGCTTGCTCTGGGCGAAATGGAGGCAGCCGGACAAGAGGACAAGTACGACGGTGCTCACCCATAGGCCCGAGGGTAAGGCCGGGGACTCTACACTGCGCCAGGCGAGCGCCTGGGCTCGGGTGATGAAAAAGGCGACAAGGCTGGCTGCGAAGAAGACGGAAAGCGAAGCCAGGCCGATGTACATGGCCAGCTGGGCCGGAGACAGGCTCACGAAACTGGGCTCTTTGTTGGGGTAATCGCTGGGGCGCAGGCTAGACACGGGCGAAGTCTAGCCCCTCCGCCCCGAGAAGCGTAAGCTCAAAAGCCCTTGAATTTGCTCAGATCAGAGGAAACCCCTTCGTCTCGCGGCGCCCTTCGGGGCGGCCAGGTCATTCGGGGCGGCCGGGGGCTCGATGTCATCGCCGGCCTCGTAGTTGCGAGCTGCCTTTCGGCCCTGTGTCTGGTGCTGGCGGATCGGTGGTTTCGCCCGGCTTGGGATTTCGAGTGGACGGATCATTGGAAGGGTGCGCCTGTCCTCTACCTCGCTCCGGCAGCCCTTGTGGGTTTGCTTTGGGCGAATGTGCGCCTCTTGGGGCGACGGGTGAGTGTTCGTCTCGGGATCCCTCGCGGCAATGACTGGGGTTACGCTGGATTCGTCGGGTTGCTTGCGGCCGGTGGGATCCAACCCCTCGCCGAGGGGGCGTTTTCCGGAGCTCGAATCAGTGAGACTTGGTTGGGTGAGTCTGGGCCTCTTCTTGCTCAGGTGGGGGTGTTCGTCGCCGTCACCGTTTCGTCCTTTCTCGTCTGGCGCGCAAAGAGAATGGTGGCGCGGGGTCGTATGCGTCCGCCGACGATCCTTTCGGGTGCCTTTTTGAGTCTGGGCTGCGTGCTTTGCTGGATGGATTTGAGCTTTTACGTCGGGCTCTATGAAGACATTCACACCTTCCTCGAGATCTGTGCGTTTTCTTCGTTCTTGTGCGGATTTCAGTTGCTCGGCTTTGTCCTCGTGCAGAGGTTTTCAGGCCTGATCATCGCCAGCCGGGTTTCGGCGGGTTTCGTTCTTTCCCTAGGACTCAGCTTCGTAGCCTTCCCGTCTTTGCGCACATGGACGGATCAGCAGCTGGCCCATGCCTGGGTCGATCAGATCTATGTCGGGCGGGCTTTGCGCCGCACTCAGGAAGTGGAGATCAGTCTCAACGGGGGCGGATCCTTTCAGATGGCGAGGGTCGATCAGCTAGGAAGAAAATTCTCACTGGTCGAACCGCACCTCGCGGGCAAATGGATCGAGCCAAGTGAGCTGACTCATTCTTACCCTGGGGTAAAGAACATCGTGTTCTTCTACGTGGACACGTTGCGGGCGGATGTGGCGCGGGATCCATCGCTCATGCCGTACCTGGCGGAGTTCCGAAAAACAGGTCTCGACTTCACCCGCGCCTACGCTCCTGGTTCAGACACCCTGCGCTCCTTGCCCAGCATCACGAGCGGCAACTACTTTCTCGACAAGACTCATCCCGGGGATTTACTGCGGCTGGCCCGGACTGCGGGGCACAAAACCACGCTCATTGCCGCCAAATCTGCCACAGAATTCCTGGCCAAACTCTTGCCCGCCTTCGCCTTCGAGGAAACAGAGCATGTCGCCGATTACGAAGAAGGTGAAGCGGTCTGGGGGTACGGGGCCCATCATCCGACGGCTTCAGGGGTGACCGACCAGGCGGTGCGCTTTCTGGCGAGTGAGCGCGCGACGAACCCCTTCTTCCTTTGGCTGCTCCATTTTGATGCTCACGCTTGGCGGGAGATCGACGACCATTACATCGAAACCGCGCGCTCTCGTTTCGAAATCCCGGAGCAGGGGGAGCTCAGTGTTCGCTACCGCGTGATCGCCCGCACCTTGGACGAGCAGTTTGGGCGACTTCTTTCTGCCCTTGAGATGTTTGGGCGGAGCCAGGATACCGCCGTCGTCTTCTTGTCGGATCACGGCGAGGGTTTGGGTCAGGGGGGATTCTGGGTTCACTCCATTTTTCTCTGGGAAACTCTCGTTCATGTGCCTCTGGTGATGCACATTCCTGGGGTTTTGCCCAAGCGGATCACGAGCCCCGTTTCTCTCGTCGACGTGGCCCCCACGCTCGCTCCCATTCTGGGTGGGTCATCGGCCGTGTATCACGGTCAGGCCCTTCCCCCTTCCCAAGATCGAGCTCGGCGCTTTCCCATCCTGCTTCGCGGCGGTCAGTTCCAGGGCCTCGAGAGGATCGGCATCTTGGACGAAGGGCGTCGGCGCAAGCTCATCGTTCGCCTCAAGGCCGCTCGTCCGGAGCTTTACGCTTATGAGAGCGACCGGCGGGATCGCTTCAACCTGGCGCGCCAAGAGTCTCAAACGGTCGCTGCCTTGATGCAGATACTGGCCACGTCGCCCGTGTTTCCTCGCTCCGACGACGATTTCGTGCTGCACCCGCATCCGGACGAGCTTTCGGACGGGATCCTCGTCAGCAACGCAGTTCCTTGAGAGGACAACCGCCCCTTGAGCAATCGATGACTTGGGTTGAGCAGTCGATGACTTGGGAAGTCAGTCGGGCAGTCGCAAGAGTTCGACGTGCAGCTCGATGGGTTTGAGATCGCTGAAAATCACGGTATCATAGGGGAAATAGCCGTTTTTCTCGACGCTCACGCGATGTTCTCCCTCGGGGATCCGCAGGCCGCGCACAGAGACGGCTTCCAGCGTGCCGATGTATTGCCCGTCGATGTAGACGAGCGCTTCGCCCGGAGTTCCTTTCGGGTAGTCGACCCGCAGATCCACGGCCGAGCGCACACCCATGGTCGCGCAGCCAGAAAGCCCCAGCAAGAGGGCCCCTACGATCAGAAGGCGGAAGAGGTTCATTCCCATTCGACCGTCGCGGGGGGTTTGCTCGAAATGTCGTAGGCGACTCGATTGATGCCCCGCACTTCATTGATGATGCGCGTGCTCATCCGCGCGAGGGTTTCGTGCGGGATGCGCGCCCAGTCTGCGGTCATCCCGTCCGTCGAAGTGATGGCGCGAATGACGCAGACCTCCTCGTAAGTTCGGTCATCGCCCATCACGCCCACGCTCTTGACCGGCAAAAGGACCGCAAATGACTGCCAAATGTCCGCGTAGAGGTCCGCTTTACGGATCTCTTCATCGACGATGGCGTCGGCTTCCCGAAGGGTAGCCAGGCGTTCATCCGAAAGCTCGCCCAGACAGCGCACCCCAAGGCCTGGGCCCGGAAACGGGTGCCGCCACAGGACATCATGCGGCATGTCCATCTCCTTGCCGGCCGCGCGCACCTCGTCCTTGAAGAGTTCGCGCAGGGGTTCAATCAGCTTCAGGTTCATCTTTTCCGGCAGTCCACCCACGTTGTGGTGGCTCTTGATCACGGCGCTTGGACCACGCACGGACACGCTCTCGATGACGTCCGGGTAGAGAGTGCCTTGGACGAGCCACTTGGCATTTTCGACTTTCTGGGCTTCGGCATCGAAGACATCGATAAACACTCGTCCGATGATCTTCCGCTTCTGCTCCGGATCCGTGACCCCTTTGAGTTCCGTGAGGAACCTCTCGCGCGCGTCCACGGCCACGACCTTGAGCTGGAAGCTTCGCTCCATCATGTCCTGCACGGCCTGAAATTCGTTTTTCC
>CAYMQT010000208.1:0-7716 GCA_964392575.1 uncultured Polyangiaceae bacterium | reverse complement strand
TTCATGCCGATGCGCTTGGACGAGCTGGCGGCCACGGAACTCGGGACTACGCTGGCCGGGGCTCCTGGAAATCCTATCGGGTTGGGCGTGGCGCTGGCCGGGCGAAAGCCGCCGAGCTGACTTTGCGGGAGTCTTTGACCAGGTTGCTGATCCTGATTCATCGCCGTCGTGGGGTGATCCCACATGGGCGTAGAGGAAGGGGCCGGGAGAGCGGCCGAATCCACGAGCCGGGCCGTGGTCTGACCCATAGCAATTTCAGAGCCTTCCGTGAGCAGAACTTCGCCGCTGACCCGCTGGCCGCCCACGTAGGTCCCGTTGAGGCTTCCTAGATCGATGAGGACAAATTGAGATCCGCGGAGCTCAATCTTGCAGTGCTCTTTAGAGACAATCTTATCAAGCAGTTGAATCGAATTGTCCGGGTGTCTACCCAGACTGTTCTTCGCCCTCAGCTCGACGGTCCTTTGACCATCCGGAGTCGACAAAACGAGGCGCGCCATCGCAAGGGAGGTTAGTCGGGGCAGCTTCCCCCGACAAGCCGCGCGCATAAAGCAGCTTCAGAACGCCTTTCGACTTGCCTTGGGCTTCGTTTAGGCTGTTCTGCCGAGACCGGGGCGGTCTACCGAGAAGGAGCGGACGGATAATGGGGACTCTGAAAAAGGACGTGATCATCGCCATCGACCAGGGCACCACAGGCTCCACGGTCGTGGCCATGGATTTGGGGGGGCGCACCCTCGCCCGGGCGAGCGAGGAGTTTCCTCAGCACTTTCCCGCGCCGGGACTGGTGGAACACGACCCGAAAGAAATCTGGGACAGTGTGCTCGTTTCTTTGGCTCGAGTTCTGGAGGAGCTTCCTCGAGGTCCCGAAGCCGTCGCTGCTCTCGGGATCACCAATCAGCGCGAAACGATGCTGGTCTGGGATCGGGTCTCGGGAACACCCGTGCATCGGGCTCTGGTTTGGCAGGATCGGCGCACGTCTGCCCGCTGCGCTGAACTGAAGTCCTACGAGAAGCGCGTGCGAGAGGTCACGGGTCTGGTCATCGATCCGTACTTTTCGGCCAGCAAGCTTTCGTGGCTCCTGGCGCAGGATCCGGCACTGAGGCGTCGAGCGGAAGAGGGAAGCTTGTGCTTTGGCACGATTGATAGCTTTCTCGTCCACAAGCTGGGTGGAGGGTTTACGACAGAGGGGGGCGGTCCGATCATAGAGGTGACGAATGCGTCACGGACGTTGCTCATGGACCTCCGTAGCCTCAAATTCAGCCCCGAAATGTGTGCGCTCTGGGACGTTCCAGAGGCCCTTTTGCCCCGGATCGTCGAGTCTGCTGGGATTTTCGCTGTGACCCACAAGGTGCCAGGCTTGCCCGATGGGATCCCCATTTCCGGGATCGCGGGTGATCAACATGCGGCGCTCTTTGGACAAGGGTGTGTGCACCCGGGCGACAGCAAGTGCACCTACGGGACTGGAGCCTTCGTGCTGGCCAACACGGGCAGTGAGCCTTTGGTGAGTGAAGCAGGCCTCCTCTCCACCCTCGCTTGGCAAGTGCACGGGAAGGTCACGTACGCTTTGGAAGGAGCTTGCTTCATTGCCGGCGCCGCTGTGCAATGGTTGAGAGACGGACTGGGCGTGATCCAGAGTGCCAGCGAAGTGGAAGCTTTGGCGCGCTCGGTGTCGTCTTCGGAAGGCGTGAGTTTTGTGCCGGCCCTTTCTGGGCTCGGGGCGCCGTACTGGGACGCGGAGGCGCGTGGGCTTGTGTGCGGTCTCACTCGTGGCACGACCAAGGCGCATCTCGCTCGCGCAACTCTCGACGCCATCGCGCTTCAAGTCGATGACTTGCTGACGGCCATGGACAAGGATCTCGGACGTCAAACCGGCGGCTCTCTCACGCACCTGCGGGTGGATGGCGGAGCCAGTCGGAACGATTTGCTCCTTTCCTTGCAAGCAGAGATCTCTCGTCTCAGGGTCGACCGCCCGAAGGAAGTGGAATCGACGGCCCGCGGAGCGGGGCTCCTCGCCGCCATCGGGATCGGCGCGCTCGCAGGGGTCAAAGAGGCGTCCCAGGCTTTTGACCTGGATCAGAGTTTTATTCCCACGCTACCCGAGAGTCATCGTGAGAAAGAACGCGCGCGCTGGGAACAAGCCGTGGCCCGCGCGGGTTCTTCCCTAAAAGAGTCTAGCTCCAAAGGGTCACCCTAGCTTCAAAGAGCGAGTTTGACAGACGGCGCTTGAGAAAGTGGGGCGACAGGCAGGCGTGTTTGACAGCAGGCAGGGCGTGTTTGACAGAAGGAGCGCGTTTGAGTTGCGTAGCGTCGCTGCCTCGGGCAGGCTAGAAATGTTGAAATCAAGTACGGAGTAGCAGAAAAATGTCGGACGGACAGCAAACACTTCAAGAGGTTCCTGTGGACTGGGAGGCTCTTGAGGATGCGTTTGAGAACAACGCGCCTGAGGTGCACAGCTACCTCCACATCACGACGGGTGAAGTCCTTCGGGTCGTAGACGGGGTTGCGGATCCGGAGATGCACTCGAGAATCGCCCTTGACGCTCAGTACATGCGTATCGATCCGGTCAGCTCGCGGGAGCAGTACCGGTGGATGGAGCGCTTCATTCCGATGGTCACGGATGAACAAATCCAAGGGCGCCTCACCACGGCCATCGACGGCAAGGGGGCGTTCCGGCGCTTCAAGGACGTGCTCATGTCCTTTGCGACGGAGCGAGAGCGTTGGTTTGCTTTCCGGAGCGAGCGCCTGCGCGTGTTCATGGAAGCGTGGCTGAGTGCCCACGGACTCACTGCGGTGCATCGACCGGTGACCGAAAATCGAGCGCTCGCTGACGAGGAAGAGCCCGCGGTGATTCAGGCGCCGGCCATCACTCAAGATCAGCTCGGAGGCCGTCGGCAAAAAAGCGCTGACGTCGTGAAAAAGCAGCTGCTCGAAGTCGCCGACGGCATGTCCGGCAGAGATCTGGAGAAGGTCCTCGCTTTTGCAGAATTCTTGAAGGCTCGGCGCGCCGCTCGCAGCTATTCTCAGCGGGCGGATTCCTCGATTCCCATGCAAAACCCCGAAGGGTTGAAGCCTTCGGATGAAGACCCTCCGTCGCAACGTCGGGCGACGGAGCGCTAGTCTCGCGAGTCGCGCCGTGCGTCGGTCTTTCTCCGCTCCCTCTCTCGTCCTTCTGGGCCTGTTCGTCGCTGGTTTCAGCTGGGTGGGTCTGGCGTCTGCTACCGGAGCACAGAAAAAGCCGGCTCCTGAGTCTCAGGCGCTGGTGGTGGATCGGGTCGTGGCTCGCTTCAGTGTTCCCGAAGGGGGTGGCCGGCGACGACCGTATTTCGTGTACGAGAGAGAGCTTGCGTTTGAGGCGAGACTGGTAGCGCTCCGGGATGAAAGTCACAGCGTGACGAAACAGGAGCCCTACCGTCGTCATCACTTGCAAGCGGCGCTCGAGGCTTACATCGCCAAGACGCTTCTGTCGGTTCTCCCCATCGATCCGCCGCCTACGCAAGCGGACATCGACAAGCAACTCGAAGCGGCGCGGCAAATGGTGATCGAAGAAGCGGGTGGCGAGAAAGCTTTCTCTGACGCAGCCCGCGCGGAGGGGATCGGCCGCTTGGAACTCCGCCGCTTTTTCCGCGTGCGCGCGATGGCGAGCCTTTACCTGCATGTCATGGTGACGCCCATGCTCGATCCCTCGCCGCTGGAGCTCCGTCGGGCGCATCGGCGCCGTGAGGGCCCTATGCCAGACAGCCCCTTTGAGGAAGCCGAGCCCGCTTTGCGACGATGGTACGTGGCGGAGAGCATGCGTGAGGCCGTCGGGAGCTATTTTCAGAACGCGCGTGCTCGGGTCGACTTGGAGTTTTTGTGATAGAGGATCGCGGAGGCTTGCTCGATTAACCAGGCAGGTTAAGATAACAGCCATGAATTTTAGGTCGCTTCTTCCGCTTTCTTATCTGTTGGTCCTGGGCAGTGGTCTGCCCGCCTTTGGCTGTGGGGGTGGAGATGCGGACCAGAGTGAAGACGAATCGAGCGCACCAAAATGCGACGGGACGCTCCCTGGCGCCAGGGTCAGCGGCCAGGCAGACATGCAAAAGCTCGAAGGTGTGCGTGAAGTGCAGGGGAACTTCTACATTCACTCGCAACCCGAAGATCCGGTCACTTCTCTTTCCGCTTTACGTTGCTTGGAGAGCGTGACCGGGGATTTTGAACTCTACAACACAGAAGCCACGAGCCTCGAAGATCTGAAGACCCTCACTACGGTGGGTGAGAACTTCCTCATTTCTGGTAACGGGAACCTCACGGATCTCCAGGGGCTCGAGTCGTTGACGTCCGTTGGTGACCTCTTCCGCATTTCGTTGAACGCCTCTCTCTTGAACTTGAGCGGGGTCGAAAACCTCGTGACCATCGGAGGCACACTCGGAATTCACGAGAACTCCATCTTGACGAGCATCGCAGGACTCTCTGGCGTTACGACGGTGGGGAACAACGTCGCTATCTGGGGTAACCCAGAACTCCCTCGTTGCTTGATCAACAAGTGGGCGGAAGGCGTGGACATCGGTACCGAGACTGCCATCACCTCCTTTGATGACGGAAATAGTAGCAACACGTCGGCCTGCACACCCTAAGCACGCCCGTTTATTTGAGGTAATCGCCACAGCGCGGGTCGCCGTCCGGTACGTCGCTGCTCGTCGCTGCACCTTTTGGAAATGCGGTACGGTCACAGAGTGCGGCGAGGAGATCCAGGATCTGCTGTCCCATTTCTTGGCCAGAGCCTTCCACGAAGCGCTTCATCGACGTGCCGGGCTGCCCGTTCAAAATCTTGAACCAATCTTCGTAGGCCTTCTGCCGCGCGTGCGTACCGAGTGAAAACTCGCCATCGTCGAACAGGAACGCCGTCCCCTCGCTGCCGTGGCAGGAGCTACATCGGTCGCGATACAGTTGTTTGCCGCGCGCGGCGTCGGCGCCCACGTTCAGGCGGTAGTTGCCCGGCGTCCCTTCTGAGAGGGTCCAGATCTGATCGGGGTGGGGCAGGTGACCTTTGCGGATGTCGGTCACGAAACGCACGATCGCGTCGATCTCCTCCTTGGTCAATACGCCTTCGTAGGCGGGGAATGCTCGCTCGTCGTCGCCCTGGGTAAGTAGCTCCGTGAAACTCTGGGCGGAGAGTGTCTCATCGAGTAGGTTGAGGGGGAGCACGTAGCTTTTGTTTTGGTAGCGCGCTCCGTAGATGCCCTCGCTGCCGCGCAAGTCCCAGCCGAAGAAGTTCTTGAGGCGAAAGTCGTGACCAGCATCGTTGAGGAGAGGTGCGCCGCTAGGAAGGGGGAGAGTCCCGTTTTCGAGCGGACCGCCTTTGCCGTCTGCGACGCCGGGTGTTTTCTTGTTGTCGGGTGAGAACGTCTGTGGATCGAAGAAGCGATCGAAGAGACGCCCGCCTTTGCCATCGTCGGATAGGGAGGAGGGAGGCGCTTGTTCTTCGGTTGCGTGAGGCTGGTTCGGCGTAGGGTCCGGATGGGGTGGCGATTCGACTCCCGTGGGGGCAGGCGCACAGGAGGAGACGAGCCCAGGGATGAGGAAGACGAGGGAGAGTGAACCGAAAGAAGCGCGTGTCATGAGCGCCCTCATCCTGGCAAAAGCGGACTGGGTAGGCAACAGAGACGAATCAGTCACAGCGTCCGCGCGCCAGCTTTCTTTGCAAACTGCGTCGATGAAGCCCAAGCCGCCGAGCCGCCTCGGAGACATTCCCCTCACACTCAGACAGGACGCGCTGGATGTGTTCCCATTCTACGGATTGAAGCGAAGGGGCTTCGCTCGGTGCGTCGCCATCAAAGGCGCTCAGAAGAGCATCCACCGAGAGTGGTTTGGTCACATACTGGACGGCGCCGAGTTTCGTGGCCTGGACGGCGGTATTGATGCTTCCGTAGCCCGTGAGCATGACGACTTTCGTCTCCGGGAGTTCGTCTTTGAGGATCTGAATCACATCAAGGCCGCTTCTCTCCCCCAGCCTGAGATCCACCACAACTTTGGAGGGGCACCAGGCCCGCGCTTCCGAGAGTCCCTCGTCGACGGAATGCGCGACCAGTGCCGTAAAGCCGCGTCGGCGTAAGCTCGAAGCCAGCGTGAGGCAGAACGTGACGTCATCGTCGATGAGGAGGATGGACTCTGCTGCCTTAGGCATTGCTTCTTTAGGCATCGCCACGAAACCTTCCAGGCGGATCGAGCGGCAGCGTGAGAAGAGCCGTGGTTCCAGAGCCTTTTGTGCTTGTGAGTTCGAGCCGCCCTCCGAGCTGTCGGGCGTGCACGTGCGCGAGGAACAGCCCGAGACCCGTGCCGCCGCTGGTGGAGGTGAAAGGATCGAGTGCTCGCGAGAGCTGTTCTTCCGTGAGTCCGGGTCCGTTGTCGGAGACGCGCACGATGAGTTCTATGGCGGAGGCGTTAGCGGAGACGTGCACGGCTGTGTTTGGTGCGGCCCGAGTCGCGTTGAGAATGAGTTCGCGCAGGATCTGTTCGATCACCGCACGGGGTTGTCTCGTTTTTCCCGACAACGGGCCGTCGACCACGGCGCCCAGGCTTTTGGCGGTGTTGGCCAGGACGGCGACGGCCCAGGCGGAGCCGTCGCCGAGCGTCTCTGCACTGAGTTCGGAGGAGTGCATTCCGTGGAGGATGCCTTTCATCCGCTGCACTTCCCCCAGGATCGTCGTCAGAGCCTCGTCATGTTCCTTGCCAGAGAGATGAGGGAGTTCTTCCACGAGAAGCTGGACCGTGCCAAGCGGCGAGCCGAGTTCATGGGCAGCACCCGCAGACAGCGCCCCCAGAGACACGGCGAACTGATTCTGCTCTTGTTCGCGGGAGAGTTGCGCGATGAGGCGGCTCTTTTCTCCGAGAGCGCGCGCGATCCCCTGCACGGAAAAAGTCACAAAAGCACCCACCACGGCCAAGGCGACCGCCATCCCCTGCACATGCTGAAAGAAGTGAGCGTGGTGCGCGTGGTTGATATGCTCGGCAAGCGCCAGGGCAGTCTGAACAAGGAGAAGTCCAAAGCAGCTCACACTCAGGATTGCGATGCGTACGGTCCATCTGGGCGCGATCACGGTGGCGAGGGTGATCGGCACGAAGTAAAGCAGAGTGAAGGGATGCTGTGCTGCGCCCCCTTGCGAAAGCAAAGCTGTGAGTGAGAGCACATCCACGACCAGGCCGAGACCGGCGATGGTTTCGCGGCGCGCCTCACTTTTCGTACGTCGGAGCCAGCGGGCGATACTGGCGGCGAGCAATCCCCAGAAAAGTCCGAGACCGAGAGGGACGAAGAGGGGTCGGGTTCCCATGCCTCCGAAATAGCCAGAAAGAGGAGTCGTCGTCGTGACGAAGACGGTGACGGAAATGAGAGCGATTCGCGACCAGGAAAGGCGTGACCCGGCTCCGTGTGCGTCGTCGAGATCAGTGGTGGTGGGGCTTTTGACAGGAGCCGCGTTTACCGTGGAAGTCGCAGATGAGTCCGGATTCACAATCCTCTTCTAGCTCGCAGGGTGCGCCGATGTCTCCACCTGGATGCCCCTCGCCCCCGTAGCCGTCCCCCGGATGGCCGTCCTTGTGGCCCGCGCAGGCAGAGAGCATGAGGGAAAAGCAGGTACCGAGCAGGAGACCTTCGAGGGTTCGGGGGAGTTTCACCCCGCGGCAGATAGCAGTCTGGGGGGGCGCGGCCCATGCGACAGTTTGTCGCATGGGCCGCGCCGGGCG
>CAYMQT010000207.1:0-7897 GCA_964392575.1 uncultured Polyangiaceae bacterium | reverse complement strand
TCGACACGCAGACGCCCCCCCGCCACCTCGAAGGGATGCTCTGCTTCCTTCAGGTAGTTGATCATGCTCTCCACCGGCTCGCCGAGCACGACGCCCACTCGTTGCGAGTGCGCCTTGAGGAGTTGATCCAGCTTGCCCTCCACGACCACCTTGCCGCGACGAAGAATGGTGACGCGATCACAAAGCGTCTCGACATCGCCCAAAATATGCGTAGAAAAGAAGATCGTTCGTCCCTTCGCGCGTTCGTCCAGGATGAGATCTTTGACCTCTTTTCTGCCGATAGGATCGAGACCACTCATCGGTTCATCCAGAATCAAAAGTCGCGGATCTGCCACGAGTGCGGCCGCCAAGGCGGTACGCTGAAGCATACCCTTGGAGAGTCGACGCGCCGGGCGATCAGCGGCGTAGAGGACTCCCGTGCGCTCAAGAACCTCTCGCGTGCGCGCACGAAGACTCTTGCCCGAGAGGCCGGAGAGTTGACCGCACATCTCCACGAACTCGGTCGGAGTGAGGAACGGATACACGTAAGGGTTCTCTGGCAGAAATCCGATCTCACGCAGGGCGATGGTGCTCGGAACTTCATAGCCGAAAATCCGGGCACTTCCCCCCGAGGGAGCGATGAGCCCCGTCAGCATCTTGATCGTGGTCGTCTTGCCAGCGCCGTTCGGTCCCAAGAACCCGAAGATGTCTCCTTCCTTCACCCGAAAACTGATGCCCTGAACAGCGTTCACCTGTTTGCGCCGGAGGCCGATACGAAAGCTCTTCCTGAGCCCGTCTACCTGAATCAATTCCTGAGTCACGTGCCCTCATCTTCCTCTGCCGAGGCGAACCAGACAAGCTTGCCAAAAAAAGTGCTTCCCGCGGCAAAAGACAGGGTTTCCAGAGCTTTTATGCGCAAGCCCCCCGGGGCCTTCGGATTTTCCGCTTTGGTGGTAGAAAGAGCCACATCGCCCGGGCGGGGGTCGACTCCCCGAGGGACGAAGACGTACTTGGTTATGACATATCGTTCTTTCCTCACTCCTGGGCTTCTAGGATGGTTTGCAGCATCAGGCCTGCTTTCTTCAGTCGGACCTTCGAACGCACAGGTGCCGCCGCCCCCGATGCCGCCGGGTGATGAGGCGGAAGAAGAAGAGATGGAGAGCGATCCTCTTGGCGAGGACGAAGCCGCTGCTTCCGCGCCCCCTGCTGCCGTCGACGCACCCCCCGCGGAGCCTTGGGAACAACCCGTCGCTACCACCTCATCCTTGCCTCCTGCGTCCGAGAATGAAGACGATGAAGCGCAATGGTTTCGCACCATGTCCCTTCGACGGCAGACCACGCTCTCGGGCTCGACAGGTCTGCTGCGCGTGAAGGAGGCCGGCTCTGGTCTCCCAGGAACTTTCCGCATCAATCTCATGGGGGGATTTTTCTCCGGTAACGGCTTCCTTTGTCGCGATTCTGCTCCATGCACGAATCCTGTGACCGGAGAGACGCTGGGAGAGGACTCCGCCCGCAAGTCCGACGCGATCGTGACGATTTCCGCGACGCCCTTCTCGTTCTTGGAGGCCTTCATGTCGATTCGCAACTCGGCGACCTCAAACAGCAACGGAAGTCCCCGCTTGCTTCAGGTCGTAGGCGACACCAATTTCGGCTTAAAGGGCTTCATGCCAGAAGCTCCCGATCAGATCTTCACCGCGGGTGGTGAAATCGATCTTTACCTCTTGACCGGTACCGGCGGAGTCGGAGTCGCCGGTAGCGCCACAAGCCTAGGGATGCGTGGCCTCGCCACCCTCAACCTAAACAATCGAACCAAAGAGGAGGATCGGATCCCGCTGCGCTTCCACGCCAACCTTGGGTACTTCATCGACAACTCTGCCAAAGTCGTCGAGCAACTGGAAAATACGCCCCCGCCGGAGGGTCGCGGTGCGCCCATCGAACGCCCGGAGCGCTTCGGCCTTGGACTTTCACGCGTGGACGCCTTCGAGATGGGTATCGCCGCTGAGTACATCAATCCTTGGTTCCGACCTTTTGTGGAATGGACCTTCGACATCCCCGTCAATCGGCAGGCCTATGTGTGCAATATCCAGAGCGCAGCAAGCCGAGGAGATCTCTGCCTCGGGGCCGAAGCAGGATTCAGCACCACTCCCAGCCGCCTCACCCTGGGCTCTCGCGTGTTTCCTTGGCAAAAGAGCGGCCTATCGCTCAGTTTAGCCTTGGACATCGGCACCGGCGGTACGAAGCGTTTTCTCGAAGAGACCACGCCCGAGACGCCCTACTCCTTGTGGTTCGGTCTTGGTTACGCTGTTGATGTCGTTCCGCCGAAACAGAAGGTCGTCATGGTGGAGGCTCCCGCAGGGGCAGGTTCTGAGATCCGTCACTACATCGTGGGCTCCGTAGTCGAAGAAACGGCGGGTGCCGCCGTCCCAGACGCCATCATCCGCTACGAAGGCGTCCCCATGACGGGTCTGGTCGCAGACGAAGCAGGGCAGTTCATCACTCAGGATCTTCCGCCAGGCGAGTACACCTTCAACGTCTATGCAGCACAATTCAAGCCCGGCACCTGTAGCATCGTGATTCCAGAGACGGCGCCTCCCTTCGCCGAAGCAAGCGGGAGCGCCTCTACCGGGGGCATCGATGCGTCCAGGAATACCTTCGGCGACCTCGATGAAGGCTCTGTACTTGCTGAGGACAGCGCGACGACCACGGCCTCGTCGGGCGCTTACACGGATGAAGACGGAAATGTCCTCGTGCCACTGACCTGTCAGCTCAAGGAGCTTCCCAAGGTTGCCAACGTGACCGGACTCGTCGTTGACGCAGATTCGGGTGGAGCCGTGGTGGACGCTTCCGTGACCATCACGGACAAGCTCAACCGCAGTCTGAAGTTGTCCGTGGACGACAGCGGTTCCTTCCAGTTCCGCAACGTGCCTTTCGGGACCTCACATCTCAAGGCGACGGCGCCCGGATACCTCCCTGCCCTCACCCCCCTCACCATCGACGGCCGCGAGGACCTCAAGCCTCACCTGCTCATGAACCCTCGGCCCAAGAAACTCGCGGTCAACGTCGGCCCCAAGGAGATCGTGCTCGGTCGCACCATCGAATTTGTCGGTGACACCGACCAAGTCGCTCTCTCGTCCATGAGCATCATCGAAGAACTGGCGGCCGCCCTCACTGAACGCGAGGACGTGAGTGACATCGAAATCCAGGTTCATAGCGATGATTCCGGCTCTGCAAGCCTCAGCCGCACCCTGTCTCAAAAGCGCGCGGATCAGGTCAAAGACCTCCTGGTACGGCTCGGAGTCAACAAAGAGCGCATGGCGGCCAAGGGTTATGGACCTGATCAGCCCCTCGCACCCAACGTTTCGGATGCCAACCGCGCGCGCAACAATCGGGTTCAGTTCATCCGGAGCAACCGCGGATCCGAAGCGAGCTTCTAAGAAGCTTCGTCATCGCCGGAGTCTTCCGCGCGGTACTTTTCGCCCAAGCGAGTACGCTTTGCTTCATCCTCCTGCTTGATTTCGGAAAGAACGGATTCAATCTCCGCGCGCTGATCCGCACCCTCATCGTAGTGAAACCTGAGTTCCGGCACGCGCCGCATCCTAAGGACCGGAGCCAACGAGGATCGGAGTCCCGGCGCTACGGCCCGAAGGGCCTGCATCGCCTCGTATCTGGCTTCGTCGGTCTCCCCGCCAAACATCAAGCGAACGGAGATCCGCGCCAAACTGAGATCCGCCGAGACATCCACGTCCTGGACCGACAGCGCGAAGAGTCGCGGATCGGCGACCTCTCGCGAGAGTTCCGCGCTCAGGTGTTTCCGGATCGTCCCGCCGACTCTTTTTCTTCTGATTCCGTCGCCCGGCA
Source organism: uncultured Polyangiaceae bacterium (assembly GCA_964392575.1). Taxonomy (GTDB): domain Bacteria; phylum Myxococcota_A; class Polyangia; order Polyangiales; family Polyangiaceae; genus NIC37A-2. Next base: position 4,060 of record CAYMQT010000207.1, on the reverse strand, counting down.
TGCCGGGGACTCTGCCGTCAGGGCGCGGCGCATGCAAGCTTTCGCCCTCCCGGGCTCGGGCGCCGAGAACTTCTGCCTGACGCAGCCCTACAGAAGGTCGCCCGCGGTTTCTATGGCCGAGCGCGCCTCGGAAAGCCACCTATCGACCCGGCGGCGAGCCATGGGCGGAAGGACCCAATCACCGCTCGTGTTGTGGATCGCCGCCCAGAAACTGAGCCCATGCCGGTCGATATGGTACATGGTCGCCGGCTCGAGTTCCGGAAGGTCAACGACCTTCGTACCCGCACCTACCAGAGCAGCATAAAGGGAGGACTCCTCCAGTTGTGAGAAGTTGGGCGAACGTCCATGATTTTTTACAATCACGATTTGCACGTCCTCTCCCAAGACGTCCTTGACGCCACTCAGCTGCGAAACTGAATCATATCCTCCGTCACTGACGTGCCAGAAAACGAGTCTGACTCCCATTTCTCGGGAGAAGGCGACGACATCACCGGTGTCGAGCCACTTGCGCAAGTGACGTGCACTCTGGGCCGGAAGATCCACAATGACCCTGCGTTCCGCTCCCAAAGCTCGGTCCATGATTTGATCTGCGCTTTCGAACGAGGATAAATCCACCGCAGAGCTGAAGTCCCGATAGAAGCGTATGAGAGTGCCGTGAGACGTGTCCGCGTCGACCCCCACAAAGGTAATACCACTGTCCAAAAAGATCTGAGCAAGGAGGCGAGCCACGACTGACTTTCCGACGCCACCCTTTTCCCCTCCGACAAAATGCAGTGTACTCATGTTTCCTTTCTCAAGTGCGCCCAAGAGGGCGTCCATAGCCAGTCACAGACGGAAAGGCCACAAACTCTACAGGGAATGGGGCGATTGGGTAGCGGGTAAAGAAACACCGGAGATCCCTTCGTCCACGGGGTAGGCCTCGCCGCCATGTTCGCTGATATCGAGGCCATCGATCTCATCCACCTCGCTGACGCGCAAACCGACCGTCGCCGAAACGATACGGAACAAGATCCAGGCGGTCGAAAACGACCACACGAAGGCCGCCAAGATGCCTACGACTTGAGTGATCAGCTGCGCCGAGTTGAATCCATCCCTATGAAAGAAGGCCGCTGCTAAGGTTCCCCAAACGCCACAGACCCCATGAACGCTGATGGCTCCCACGGGATCGTCCAGCTTGAGCGACTCAAAGAACTCAACAGAAAAGACGACCAAGAGCCCCGCCACGCTCCCGATGAGCACCGCGCTCAGAGGCGTCACGGTCGCGCACGCCGCGGTAATACCCACCAGTCCAGACAAGACTCCGTTGAGGGCCATGCTGATCTCCGGTTTCCCTGCCCTGAGCCATGTGGTCATTGTGGCCGAGAGCGCTCCGGCACAAGCCGCCAGGTTCGTATTTACGGCAATCAAACCGAAGGCCTTACCCGCACCGGCTGAAGGTGACACTCCGCCTGTGACTCCCGTGGTGCTCCCGGCATTGAACCCGAACCACCCCATCCACAGAACAAAAACTCCCAAAGTCGCCAGGGCCATCGAATGACCACGGATGGGGCTGCTTTGCCCGGTGTACTTCCCCAGGCGGGGACCGAGCACAATTGTCCCGGCAAGTGCGGTCCATCCGCCGACACCATGAACGACCGTGGAGCCCGCAAAATCGATGAAGGGCGGTAGACCCAGCTTATGCAAAGAACCACCTTCTGGTGCCTCCAGCCAGCCGCCCCCTTCAAACAAGCCGCCCCACACCCAACTCCCGAAGACCGGGTAGATGAACGCGGTGATCACCACACTATACATGATGTAGCCAGCGAACTTGGTCCGCTCCGCCATCGCCCCCGAGGCGATGGTTGCGGCGGTACCGGCGAACATCGTTTGAAAAAAGAGGAACGTATAATTCCAGGTGTCTGAATCGTAGCCGCTCAGAAGAAACCCCGTGGTTCCAGAAAATCCATTGCTGACACCAAACATCAGCCCGAATCCCACCGCCCAGAAGACGATGGATCCCACACTGAAGTCCATCAGGTTCTTCATCAGGATGTTCACGGCGTTTTTGGCCCGGGTGAACCCCGCTTCAAGAAGAGCAAATCCTGCCTGCATCCAGAAGACGAGGATGGCCGCCACGACGGTCCAAAGAGCGTCCACGGCGTACCCGCCTTGATTCCCCATCGGGGTATTCTGCACAGACGCCGCATCCGTGATGCCACTCTGATCTCGAAACTCCTCCCAAGTCAGCAATTTCGGCACCTCCTCAGCCGGAGCGAGGTCCGCGGCCACAGCAGACGCGTCCGCGGCCACAGCAGAAACCGAAAGAAAAAGCAGCGTGACCAGACACAGAATCCCGAGAGTTCTCACATTTCGTCGGGGCGCGTAGATGAGGGAGTAGATGAGGGAGCAGATGAGGGAGGGGCACTTCAAACGCAGCATATTGGGCGTGCTTTTCACGGGAAGTTTCACTCTCTGAAAGGAAAAATGAACCTTTCTGAACGAGCGACAGGACAGCTTTTACTTACCTTTTTCTTCGTTTCCGTTTTGTTGCGAGCGAAAATCACAAGAAGTCACTCCGATCTTCCATGCTGAAACACCATGGACGCGAAAGCCCGATAACTTGAGAGTGGAAGAAGAGGAGATCTGCGACCCATGGCACCTCCCCCAAGTACAAAGACCTATCCGCAAAGGCCCCCCGCCGACGTCATCAACCTCATCCCTGGCCCTCGTGCGAGCGCGCCAGTACCAGCGCCAGCGTTCATAGGCGAGGAAGACGCAGACCGTTCAACCTCCCGAAGGCAGGCGACGATCGCTCCTCCTCCGGGACCCGTCGGCGTGGAATCGACCCCCGCCACGCCGAGCGGTTTCGCCGCGCAAATTGACGGCGCGAGCATCGCTGATCTCGTTCAGCTCGAATGCCTCCGTGGCCTCACGCGCGCCGTAAGGGTGACCGCGGACGATGGTCTCGGTTTTCTGTACTTCGATCACGGTCAGCTCGTGCATGCAGTCTGCGGAAAGTTGACCGGCGAAGAGGCCGCACTCGTCATCCTCTCCTGGCAATCGGGAACCGTGCGTCCCTCTGACAGCTACTTCAGCAAACCCCCGACGATCGATACACCCTGGCAAGGTCTTCTGATGGCGGCGGCTCAGCAACAAGACGACGTTGCTCGACTCTCCCAAAGCACTCATCTCTCCCAAAGCACAATCATTGTGGACAGGCACGGCGAGGAAGGTTTCGACTTGATGGTCGAGGAAAACGTGGTTTCGGACGAGGTCCTTCGCTGCATTCGTATGGATGAGGAGGGGCATATCCTTTCCAGCACGGGCGAGCCCGGAGAATTCGCTGATACGACCGCCTACTGCCTGAGGCTCGCGCGGTTGATCGGCGAAGGTTTCGGTCTCGATGATTTCGTGGGCCTCGAATGCACCTCCAAGGATCGTACGCTCATCGCCTACACCGATGCGGGTTCGGTTGTTGCGGTGGAAGCGCTTCCTGATTCCGACATCAGCACCCATCGTACAAAGGCGGGCACATGAATTCAGAAGCAACCAAGGACCTCGAATCTCTCAGGGATCTAGAAGGAGTCATCGGTTCCTTCGTCGTGAACGCGGCGGGCGGCATCTTCGTGCAAGATCTCCCCAGCTACTTCGGCTCCGCCGCCTACGAAGTCGGGCCCCGTGCCCTGCGCCTCGGTGAGGTCCTGCGCCTGGCCGAGGGAGACGTTTCTCAATGCGTGCTCAGGTACGGATCGCACAAGATCGCCCTCCGGCCTGTGGGGCCTGGCTACCTCACCGTCCTCGCCTCCCAAGATGTGAATGTACCCGCCTTGAGGATGGCGACCACCTTGGTTTCCAGGAAACTCAAGGTGCGCCTCGTGGCCGCCTCGGTGAACGAAAGCTCACCGCCCCCGCCCACCGTCCGCCCCACTGTCCGCCCCGCCTCCCTGCGCCCGCCCGACGAGCGCCCTCCATCCCGCGGCGCCGCCGCACCAGAAGCAGCCGGAGCCCACCCCCCGACCCAACGAGCCGTCTACTTCAGAGGCAAGCGCATCAAATAAGCGGCCCCTCAGAACAGCCCAAG
>CAYMQT010000206.1:0-7900 GCA_964392575.1 uncultured Polyangiaceae bacterium | reverse complement strand
TGAGGCAAGAGATCGACCTTGTTCAGTCCGACAACGACTGCTCTACCCCGGTCGATTGCGAGTCCGAGTAAGCGCGCGTCTTGCTCAGCCAAGCCTTCGGTGACGTCCACCATCACGACAACCACGTCCGTGCGTCCGAGCACGCGAATGGACCGGAGGACACTGTGAGCTTCAATCCCCTTGTCCACCTTGCTTTTGCGTCGCACGCCGGCCGTGTCGACGATGAGAAAACGCTGCCCTTTGTAGGTGATTTCTGAATCGACGGGATCACGGGTCGTTCCCGGACGAGAATCCACGAGAGAACGCTCTTCCCCGGAAAGTCGATTGAGCAGAGATGACTTGCCCGCGTTGGGGCGACCGATGAAGGCCACGCGCAGTCGCTCGTCCTCTTCCTCGCGCTCGTGCGTCGTCTCTTCAGGCAGGGCGCGAAGAATCGCCGCTTCTAGTTCTCCTGTGTGGCGACCGTGGAGGGCAGAAATCCCAAGGATGTGATTGACCCCGAGCTCATAGTGCTCGCTGAGAAGCCAGTCTTTGGCCTTTCCGTCAATTTTATTGGCAACGTACAGCACAGGCTTGTCGCTCCGCCTCAGTAGTTTTACCGCGTCCTGATCCGACTCGGTGGGGGGGAGGCTGCCGTCGAGAACGCAGATGATGACATGAGCTTCGGCGATGGCGGCTTCGACGTGGCGGGCGATTCCTTGCCCCATGGGGTCGTCGGTGGTGCGGTCGAATCCGCCAGTGTCAACGAGGGTGATGTCACGCCCCTGAATATTCGTGTCGGAGTAGTTCCGGTCGCGCGTGACCCCCGGCGCGTCATGGACGATTGCTATGGCCTGTCCCGCCAGGCGGTTGAACAAGGTGCTCTTACCGACGTTGGGACGACCAACGATCGCAACGAGTGGTGTCGACTTAGCCGACGACATTCTAGTCGTCGACATTCGGCATCCTCTCTGCGGAATCGTAGCCTAGTTCAGCCAGCTGACGAGGCATGTTCTTCCATTCCTCTGTGATGCGAACGAAGAGCTCTAGGTGCACCTTCTTTTGCACCAAAGCTTCAATGCGCGTTCGGGCCGCGGTGCCAAGGGCCTTGATGCGTTCGCCGCCTTTGCCCACCACTATTTTGCGCTGCCCGACCTTTTCCACATGAATCGTCGCCCCAAGGCGCAAGATCTCCGGCTTTTCGTCGGCGTGGTCAATGGTGACGGCAACGGCGTGGGGCACCTCGCTCGAAAGCTGATTGAGTACGGCTTCACGGATGTACTCGCGGACGAAGAACAATACCGGTCGGTTGGTGAGGGTATCTTCGTCATAGCCGGCGGGACCTTCAGGGAGGAGCTTCGCGATTTCATCGAGCAGCGCGTCCACGCCGATGTCCCTACGAATGCTGGTCGGAACGATAGCGGCAAACGGAAACGCCTCGCCATACGCCCCGAGCATCGGCAAGAGGTGCGACTTGTCCCGAGTGAGGTCCACTTTATTGACGCAGAGGAGGCAGGGCGTTTGTCTTTTCTCAAGTGCCTGGAGGACCTCTTTGTCTCCGGGCCGGATGAGGTAGTGCTCAAGGGGAGAGACGTCGGTCCGAAATGCAAGGCCGGGGGGTGCTTTTACGTTGCGGGGCCATGTGTCCGTCATCATCACGAGCACGTCCGCCGAGCTCAGGGAGTCGAGCGCTGCAAAATTCATTCGCTTGCCCAGTTCGTTTCGGGGACGGTGCACACCCGGAGTGTCCAAGAACGCGATCTGTGCGTCTCCGTGCCTCGCTACGCCGAGCAGCGCATCGCGGGTGGTTTGAGGAAGAGGGGACGTGATGGCGAGGGGTTCACCCAGAGCGCGGTTGAGGAACGTCGACTTGCCTACGTTCGTGCGACCGATCAGCGTGACTGTTCCGAATTTCATGGGGGCGCATTCATGCCCTCTGGAAAGGCTCTCCGCAACAAAAAGTCGTGTTTTTGCAGCTTACGCTGGCAAAAGGTCCCGCTCTGCGGGCGAAAGGTGACACCCATGGTCCGCGGCGCTATGGGCCAGGAGTGAGTGGCAGTTCGCGCCCAGACGCCAAGGACGCAGATCGGCGGACCTCGGAGCGATTTCCTGTCGAGTGGGCTGTGGACTGTGTGGCGGAGGAGACTTTCCTCTACGCAGAGATCACCAACATCTCGCAGATGGGGATCTTTGTCGCTTGCGCCGAGCCGTTCGAGATAGGGACACGTCTCTCTCTCAGGTTTCGGTCCAGCCAAGAGGAACTTTCCTTTTCGCTGCCTGGCCAAGTTCAGTGGGTCAACCAGAAGAGTTGTCTGTCCCGTTGCCGAAACCCCGGCATGGGGATCCGCTTTGTTGATTTGAGCCAAGGTGATCGGGAGCGCATCGTGGAAATCATCCACACCATCGCTTACCTTCGAGCGCAGTCCAACTAACTCCTACTGAGGAGGTTCGGCGTCTTCTTGTGGTGTGGATTTGGGGGCGGGAGGTGCGATGCCACTCTTTGCGTCTGGGGACGCGCCGGACGAGGCTTGCGCAGCACTTTTCTTGTCAGGGACAGCTCCCGAGGTGGCGTTTGTGTTTGTGTCTTTCGCAGCGATGACCTGAGTGCCCGCCTCAGACTCAGTTTGGCTGAGCTCTTCCAGCGCTCGAGCCGCCCTTTCGGCGAAGGGTCCTTGTTCCGCGAGGACTCGGTAGTGCGCCTGGGCTCGGCTTGGTTGTCCAAGTGCGCGGTAGCAGGAGGCGGCGTGCCAAGAGGCCTCGGCGGCAACCGTCCGACCGCTGAACTTCTGCGCTACGGCGTCGTAGAGCGCGGCAGCGCGCTGACATCCGGCGCCATTTCTCGCCGCGTGACCTTCATGCAGAGCGGCAGCCGCTGCCTGGGGGCCGCCCCCGGAGGCGACCTCGGAGAAGAGTCGTTCGGCTTCGGCATAGCTCCCCTGTTGATACGCATTCATGGCGGCGCCATAGGCTTCGCGGTCGTCGCCGGTTACCTCGGTCGCGTCAGACTCGCCCTCTTGAGCGGCAGGTTTGGGCGCTAGGTTTCCTTTTGCATCTCTTTCGTCGGAGGAGGTGTCGCTTGGTTCGTCGTGGTGTCCGGCTTCAAAGACCATCGTCTTGCGAAGCGCGGCATCTTTGGAGGGCGTTTCAGAATAGGGAGACCCGAGTTCAGTGACGGACACCTGACCCGTGCCGGCGTGATCGGCTCTCACGAACACTAAACTGGATCCGATCATCAACAAGAGGATGGCTGCCATCGCGACCTGAGGTCGCATAGCGATTCCAGCCATGATGCTGATAGCGCGACTAAACCTCTCGCGGACCGGAAGAGACTGATGCGCTTGGTCTTCTGCTTTCAGGATGCTTTCAAATAGATCTGCCGGAGGGTCCTCTTGGGGCAACTCCGAAAGCTCGCGAGTGGTCCTTAGATGCCCCCAAATTTCTCGGCAGCGGGTGCAATGATGGAGGTGCCGAAGCAGCGCGGCTTCGCTCAATTGATCGAGCTCTCCATAGAGGAGTTCCATGCTGCTTTTGTCGAATTTCTCGCAGTCCATGTTACCTCAGTGCCCGCGCGTACTCTGCGTACTCGCAGAGCTCTTTCTTGAGCCGGTCGAGCGCATAACGCATGCGGCTCTTGACCGTGTTCTCAGCAGTGTTGGTGATCTGAGCAATCTCCGCAAACGGGATCCCTCCGAGTTCTCTCATCAAGAACACTTCCTTCTGATCGTCAGGCAGTGCATCGACCGCGCGAAGCAGGCCTCCTCGGAGTTGTCGTTGGGCGGCTCCGTCTTCTCCGTCGCTAGAGCGCTGGCCTCCGTCTACCTGCTCGGACAGAGGTCGTCCGCTTGGACCGGGGTCGTCGAGGGAAGGATGGTTTCGGTGCTTCTGTTTTCTCAGTTCGTCGATGCAGAGATTGCGAGTGATGGAAAAAATCCATGTCGAGAAACGGGATTCGTGTTTGAAGTCAGCCGAACGCTTTACGACGCGAAGGAATGCTTCCTGCGTGATTTCTCGGGCTACTTCCCGTCGACCAAGGTACCTGAGAGCAAAGTTGTAAAGGGGCTTCTGGTAGCGACGGGCGAGTTCAGCGAAGGCGTCTCTGTCCCCGCGCTTGTATCTCACCATCAGCATTTCATCGCTGCTCTCTTGATGCCCGCCAGTCACGTCCGTCCTCCGGAGGTCGGGTGGACACAAATTTCACCTTCGGAAAGTGAAACGATGTGGCGCTCCGAAAGATCTAAATGAAGTCTTGGAACCATCTTCCCCGGCGGCACTCTGCCAAGGTACTCCCGGTGAAGTCAGCCGTGCAACAAGGAAGGGTCCCCTTGTTGTGATTGGTAAGTGACTAATAAAATTGCCAAAAGGAGGCCGACGCTGGAGGCCCTCCTGGCCTGGTTGGGGAGCGTGGTCGGGCGTGGTTCGGCCGACTGGCCGGATTTGCTTTGAGGCGATTCCAGCGAGGGGGGAATCTTTGAGAAGAGCGGCCTGAATAGCCAAGGATCACTGGGGGTTGCGGACGGAATCAACACAGGCGAGGCTGCCACACCCGATGAGATGGCCGTCTCAATGGAGAGGGTGAATGACAAGACTACGCCACAATCTAATGCTTATCTGCTCAGCCCTCACGGCTCTCGCAGCATCGTTGACCTTTGCAAGTTCCTCCGCATACGCGCAGGCTGCTCCCGCCTCTGCGGAGCAAGGGGCCGCCGCGGAAGAGGAGTCTAAGCCGGACGCTGCTGCCGCCGGTGACGCAGCCGGAGAGTCTGCTTCGGATCCGGACGCTGCTGAAACAGGAGAGGTGGAGGCGCCGGTGGATGGAGCGACCTACCGCGTGCGGCTGCGCGACCTCGAACAGAAGGTGGACGAGCTCAAGGAGCAAATCCGCCGCAGCCACACCCGACTTTCCCTTCTGAGTGACACGATTCTTTCGGGTGCTTCCGGAGGCGCGCGCGCGGAAATAGAGTTCATCAACGATTTGAGCGGTGCGTGGCACGTGGTGGAAGCGATCTTCGTTCTTGATGGAGCGGTTCAGTATAAGAAAACCGATGACACGGGGGTACTCGCCAAGCAGCGAGAAATTCCCATATTTAGCGGTTCCGTCCCCACGGGCGATCACACCCTTCAAGTCATGCTGAAGCTCCGCGGACACGGCTTTGGGGTGTTCTCCTACCTCAGGGGCATGGAGGCTTCCGTGAGGGCTGACCATTCCTTCACTCTGACTGACGGCAAGGTTCTCGCGCTCAAAGTGACTGCCTGGGAGCAGGGAGGGCCGACCACGCCGGTCGAAGAGCAGCCGGCGATTCGTTTTCAACCAACGGTCCGCACTTTATCGGACATCCCCAAGGCGGCCCCGGCGAGTTCCGGCGCCAGTGTGAAGTCCAGCTCCTCTTCTGATGACGGGAAAGCGAGCGGGGGCCTTTCGGTCAGTGGAGACGCCGCAAAGAAGTAAGGGCGCTCTGACCGTTCGCGGCACGCGCCGCCGGTTTCGGGCTCAGCGACTCCAGGCTCAGAAAAATGGCTGTTACTACTCGAAGAGATACTTGCTACGGGCGGTTCGTGCAGAGCCGGGCGCGCCGCATTTCGCTTTGCACACTTCTTGTTTCGCTGCGCCTTGTTCTTGTTTCGTCGCTCGGTGTGGGCCCTGCGCTGGCCGGGGCGCCAGAAAAAGCGCGGGAGCGGGCGACCGTTGCCGTCACGGATGTAGAAGAAGGCGCGCGAAAGATGTCCGCGTCCCGCCCGCTCAAAGTCGAGAAAAAGCCTGCGGCCATTCTCGCTGCCGCTGAACTCCACTTGCGCACGGGTCAGTACGAGGCAGCCATCGACAAGCTCAACCAGATCGTGGAACTGGGCCGCCAAGGAAAGACGACAGAATCCACGGTCGCCGATGCTGAGTATTTTCTGGGAGAGGCGTACTTCGTCACCGGTCAACTGTATTCCGCGCGGCGGCACTTTGAGGTGGTCACGGATCGTGCGGCGGACCCGGCCTTTGCAGGCCTAGGCGGGCCTTCCGCGAGCAGGCTCGTGGATATTGCTTTGCAGATCCAACGACCCGAGACTTTGGAGGACGTCCTTTCTCGCGTCGACAGGATGCTGGCTCGCAGCTCAACCGAAGCATTACTCTACGCTCGCGCGAAGGCGCTCTTTGCCCTTGGGCGTCATGACGAGTGCGAATCTCAGAGTTTGAGCATCAAAGGCCGCGGACTCATCGCGCAGCGGGCCGCTTACCTCCGCGGTGCTGCTCTGATGAAGAAGGCTCAGGCGGCCGTCCCCGCAGGGTCGGTCGACGACAAACCCGATTATCGCAGCGCAATCGCAGCCTTTGAACAGGCAACCGTCGCCACTACGGACGCTGGAGACGAAATGGCCGACGCCCGTCAGATCACGGATCATTCTTGGTTGGCGGTGGCGCGGCTGTACTACGAATCTGGCGATTTTGGGCGAGCGGCGGTGTCCTACGAAAAGGTACGGCGCGATTCACTTCACTTCTCCCGGGCGCTCTTCGAGCTCGCGTGGACCTACGTGCGCCTGGGCGACTACAACCGTGGTCAGCGGGCGCTCGAAGCGTTGGCCGTTCTCAGTCCAGGTCTGATCGATGGGGCGGATTCTGAGTTATTGCGCAGTGACCTCCTCCTTCGGGCGGGCCGCTTTGCTGCTGCTGAGCAGGCGTACGAAGCGGTCCGAAATAAGTATGATCCCCTGCGCGCTCAGGTGCAGGACTACCTGACGGCGCATGATGATCCGGCGGTCTACTATGACAAGCTGACGGTGGCGGACATTGAAACGGGTCACGAACTGCCAGCACTCGCCATTGACTGGGCCCGTGAAGAGGCAGAGGAGGAGCGCGTCTTTTCAATCGTCGATGATGTGGCTCAGTCGCGTAGCCTGATCAAGCGTTCTCGTCGCATTGTGACACTCCTTCAGGCGAGTTTGAGTTCGGGTTCCCGCGCCAAGGTTTTCCGTGAAGTTCAGCAACGGATGGAGGTCGTCGTCGGTCTGTTGAATCAGCTGGCCATCGCTCGACTCACCCTTGCACGTGGGATGGATGAAACGGCGGGGGCCGCCAGCTCTGACTTGGAAACAGTTCGGGAATCGAGGCGAAAGCTCATGGCTCGTCTGGGACAGATTCCGACCAGCCCGGGTGATTTTTCGATTCGAGAATCCGAGGCCGAGAAGAGCTGGAACGGCATGAGTCAATCTCTCCAGCGTCTTCAGCTCGAAGCCGACCATCTCAAAGCGCTTGTGAATGGCCTGCGACAAATCGTTTCCAACGCGAAAAGGCATGGAGTGCAAGCGGATGAGGCTGCACTCGAACGGTTTCGCGTAGAGCTTGCAGAAAATGAAAAGCACCTTGCCGAATACTTCAAGCGCATCGAATCTCTCAGAGAAAACGTTGAAGTGGGTCGGGTTCAATCAGGGTTTGGTGACGAGCGATTTGAAGCGGATGAGGACGTGCGAAAGAAGTTCCGTACGTACTTTGGGCAGGAAGTACAGCTAGCCGCTGCCGGAAAAGATCGTCGCGCCGGGGCTTATGCAAAGTCGCTGCAACCCCTCATGGCGCGCATCGCGACGATCGAAGGTCGTCTTGAAGCAGTGCGTGCCGATCTGGATGCGCAGGCGTTGGCGCAAGCGGACGAAATGCGGTTGGTCGTCGCCGCGGAATCTCGCCAGATCGAAGAGTATGCTTCGCAGCTCGACACGATGGATCAACACGCGCGCCTGCTGGTGGGGGAGGTTGCACGGAACAACTTTGTCAGGGTACGTGACCGGATCAAGGACGTTGTGATGCGGGCCGATGTTGGATTGGTGCAGCAGGCGTGGGAAGTGCGAGAGGAACAGCGTTTTCGCGTCCGAGATCTGCTGAGAGAGAGAGCCCAAGAGGAGCGCTTCATCAATGATGAACTGCGTGAAGTCTTGGATGACGCTG